>JAITFH010000039.1 GCA_031281465.1 Mycoplasmataceae bacterium
TTATTTTTGTCCATTTTAAAGATTATAAGCGATGAACTATGCTACTCTTCATATAGTTCGAGGCTATTTCGGGAAGTAAAATGGCTTAAAAATGTGCGCAGTTTGTCCTATTAACTCGAAATCGTTATCAATACTGAAAAAACTTGTAAGAAAAGAGAAGTTTGACTTCCGGCAAAAAGCTGAGATTTTTTAGTAAGCAATGAAAGGAAGTATGAAAAAAAGATTTTACCAACTTTGTCTTCAAATTTAATTAAAGCTGGTTTTAAAGAATTTGCAAAGTGGGCAAAGTTACCTTTCAAATTTACTGCACACACTCTTCGAAGAACAAAAGCTTCATTGATGCACGAAGTAGGAGTTGGCATCGAAGAAATAGCGATGGTTTTAGGCAACACACCAAGAACGGTTATGGACTACTATATCATTTCTTCTAACAAGAACAAACAAGCATCGGAAATCGCCATAGCAGTAGCAGATGGAAAGATTAAAACTGTTGGTAATATGTTTTTATCTTCTGCCACAAAAGTTTTGAAGTAGAAAACAAACAGTTGCTATTATCTTATTACTATAACATATATCTTATTAACAAACATCTAATAGAGTATATACCTTCAAATTTAAATAGAATGATATTCTTTTCTCTTAGTTAATACCCCGCGTGTACGCATGAGAGAATTGTATAGGAAAAAGCTCATAATCATTTGAAGCTGACTATGAATTTAGAATGAAGTTGTTATAGACTCAACCGGATCTCAACCGGAACAACGTTTGAAATTGTTGCTATTCTCAAATTTATTAAACTTCCCTTATAGTGTTTTATCTCTCACACCGTTTCCACGGGATTGGGTATCAGCCCAACCTAGGCTCTGCTTTCTTGATATTATCTCCTTTCACAAAATAAACAGAATATAGTTACTTTCTGTTACCTACTTCTACTTTTAAAGTCCTTTTTTTATTCGTGCGCTTGATCGTAATTTATCTGCCATTGCCACAAAGCGTAAGAATTTTAAAGTGTTTTCACACTACCAGGGAATTTCGCCTTTTGTTGTAAATTGTCTCTGCCATTGTTTTTAACGCTCGCTGTATTTCTAGTAACTCGTTGTCCTTATTCTCGGAGTCTTTATTTAATTCCAGCTTCTACGGGTTGGATACGTTATGCACAAAATTTCTTGTCACACAAATATAGTTAAAAGTGAACATTGCTCTCCAGGGTATCTAATAAATTTCAAAGAACGTTCAAGTTTTTCTTTGAAAACTTTAAAGTCAAGAAATTTTTTACAACATTTTAAAAAATTGGTATATAATCAAATTACTTCAATCTTTATCTGGAAATGTCAGTCGTAAAAAACTGACATTTTTTTATGCCCATTTTGAAAATTTGATTTCTATAGAATTTGCAAAAGTTGCAATTTCTTACTAATAAGATAAAAACTTCAATCTTTATCTATATTAGCAAATAAGACTTTATTTTCGATTCCTGCCACCCCTGCCATATTAGAGCTTAACTAATTTTAACTTTATACGGAACAAAATCTTAACGTTTTTATTTTCGAAAAAATACTTTAGATACATGGTATAAATTTCAAACTTATGAACAAATTAACAACCGAAGAAAAAGTAAAAATCCCAGATTTTCTAAAAGTTTTATATAATTATGATAAGTGCGGAGTTACTCCAGGTAGCCAGCTTTAGGGCTGGTGAAAAAGATTTTAGTTAAATGCCTCGTAGTCATAAGTGAGAAATTTTTTGGGTTCCAGAGGAATCGATAAAATCATATAAAAATATGAAGCAAGGTAAATTGAGACCAGTACTTGTTTTTTCTAGTTTAAATAATTTTGTGAAAGATTGATTAATAATAGAATGTTCAACACACTCCCGTGATGATGATTCAATTAAAATTAACGAGTATACCAATTCAAATGGAGAAAAAGTTGAAACATGAGTGTTACCAAATAAAATTCATATCTTAGGCTTCCAATTTTTCGACATTAATAAAAAACTTAAAGCCAATAATGAAATCGTAGTCGTTAAAGAAGAATACAAAAACATAATAGAAGAGAAGTTACTAAATATTTTATCGCCTGAAAAATTAAAGGAGCTTTCAAAAGTCAAAAATTTAGAACAAGAAAACCAAAACTTAAAAGAATTAAACCAAGCTGTTGCCAAAAAAGTAGTAATAGAAAGGAAAACAAATGAAAAGTTGATTGATGAATTTTGTAATATTAAAAATCAAGATGAACTACTTAAATTTCAAGAACAGTTAAAAAAACAATTATTAGAAAAAAAGCAAGAAGAAGAAAAGCAAAACGATAAAGAAAGCGAACAGGAACTTTAAAAAAAGAAAGATAAAGGTTTTGAATTTTAAAAATCTATTTTAGGAAGTAAATTCGGCACCGTAGATAGTTTTGTGTAAACTCGATACATAAGGCTATAAATTTGTTTTTTATTTTATAACATTTATATGGAAACAACAAAAAGCACCACTATTCTCAAAAGAACAGGTATCACAAATCATGAAGGAACATAGAATTAACTCATTCAGTCAAATACAAGAAACGATTAAAGATATAGCAGCAGAATTTTGGCATTCATCGTTCTATACTCAAAAGCAATTAAAAATGTAGAGTTTTAAAATAAAAGTTCAATTTTCAAAAGTAATATTTTGTAGACTGAAAAGTTCTATTAAATCGATAGAAATTAGATAACTTCTGGTGCTAAAGAAGCAATTTTGTTGAAACCTTTTTCTTTAATTTCACGAGCGATAGAACCGAAAATACGTGTTCCTCTCATTGTTTCTTTATCTTCTTTTAAAAGCACACAAGCATTATCATCAAAACATAATTTAAATCCGTTTGGTCTTTGAACACCTTTAACTGTTCTAACAATAACAGCAAAACTCATTGTTCCTTTTTTAGAAGTTGAAGTAGGATTAGATTCTTTAATAGCTACTTTCACAACATCACCGATGTGAGCATAGTGAGGTTGAGAATTACCTAAAATTTTAATAACCTGTACACGGTGTGCCCCAGAATTGTCTGCCACATTAAGCATTGTTTGTACTTGAACCATAATACTATTATTATAAATTAAAAACCGAACCTAGCTTAACAAAAATATTAGAAAATTTAAAGGAGTGAAATTTTAACACTTTCTATGCACTATAATTTGGTAAAAATTAGCACTTTGTTCCCTAAAATCTACTCGAATTATCAAAAGGGATTCCTACAGCTTCAGGACCTTTGGAATGTTTAGCAAACCAAATCAAAACAAAGATGGTAATAAAATATGGTATAGTGGAAACTATATCCTTTGGTCATCCTAGATTAGAAAGAATATTGCTATAAGTTAAAGCGGTAAATAAAGAAAAAGAAACAGTGATTAATGATATCCATTGAATTTTTCATACCCCTGCCACCATGATAGCAATACCCAAGAATCCATAACCAGAAACATTGCCAGAAAATCTTCCGGCATTAAAAAGAAACAATGCCCCAGCCAACCCAGCTAAAGCAGAAGATAGTAAAACACCGATTCATTGGTATTTTATTACATTAATACCAACCGTATTACTGGCATGTGGATTTTCTCCCACTGAATGAAATCTTAAACCTGTTTTAGTGTAGTTAACAAATAATCATCCTAGAACTAATAAAACACAAACAATTAAGAAAATAAGAATGGAAGAAAAATAAATTCCATTACCTAAAAATAAATAACTAGAAAATCCCGAATCTAGTTTAGATGAACCACTTCCATAGAAAAATCCCGCCGTAGCTTTATTAACAAACGTTGCTATCCCTAATCCGATAATGTTGATAGCTATCCCCGGAATAACTTGTTTTGATTTTAATGTAATACAAACAAACCCATGAAGTAAACCAAATAACATAGTAGAAATCATCGTTAAAATAAGAGGAAAAATCATCATTCAAAAACTAATGGTAGACATTTTTAATACAGGAGAAGAGTAGATTCCGAAAAACAAAGCGCCCATACACATCATACCATCTAAACCTAAATTAGTAATTCCTACTCGTTCACTCACATAAGAAGAAACAGCAGCAATAACTAATATAGAAAACAAAAGAAAAAAACTATTAATTAGTATAGAAAATTCAAACATTATTTATTATTCTCCTTCATTTTATTTTTTTCTTTTCAATAATAATCAATGAGGTTGGTAGAATTATATTTAACGTCATTTTCTGCTTTCATTTCTTGTACTTTTAAATTAAATCTTTCTTCGTTGTGATACTTTTGTGTTTTTAATAATATCATCACATCATCATAAAGTTTTTGTCTTTGTGCTTTTTCTTCAATTTTTTGTTCATACCAAGTTTTCTTGTTAAGTTTAAAGAGTATTCATTTAATAGGATGAAAATAAGTGAATATTGAAGTGATAGCAGAGGCATAAACAGTAATGCCAAAAATGATATCAGCAATCGAAGGATCGATTCCATAAAGCACTTGCAAATTAGATTTTGCCCCATCAATGATTCCAAAAAGCGTAGCTATCGGTAAAACAAAGAATGGATTAGAAAAAGAAATTAGTCCAATAGAAATTCCAACAAACCCATGAGTTGGCAAAGCTTTTGATGCAGTTTGGATAGACATAGAAGTCGTATTACCGAGATAAAGCATTACTCCAGCTAACCCAGCTAAAGCTCCAGAAATACTTAACGTAATAATTGTGTTAGTATTGATATTAAAACCAGAAAAACGAGATGTTTCAAATGATTTTCCAGTAATAATAATTTTTTTACCAAATACGGTAAAATAAATTAATACTACAGCTCCAATAATTACTAATATTGCAATGATTAGTAAAGGTATTCAACTCTCACCACTACTAGTTTGCAACACTAGATTATAAGAACTAAAAGCATCAGATTGTAAATGCAATAATGATTTTGTGAAAGCTTGGTCTTCACTAATCACACAAAACTGACTTAAAAAATAAAGAGATAAATAAAATAGTATTCAGCTAATAACTATACTAGATACTATTTCATTTACTTTTAGATAAGCTTTTAAAACGCCAATTATTATTCCAATAGCTGTACCTGAAATAATTCCGATAAACAACAAAACAATTTGGCTAATACCATTCGGCATATCAATAGCATGATTAGCTAAAATTGTTGCCATTGCTCCACCAAACAACATTTGCCCAGATATACCAATGTTGAATAACCCGCATTTAACTGGAATAATAAAACCAATTGCTAACACAGAAAAAATAGCGATAGTACCTATTGTATTATTAGTAAAAGAGTAAGAAGAAAATGCTGAAGTAAAAAATGAAATAAAAATCTTATAAATTAAACTTGCATCGTGATAGATAAAAGCAGATAAGATTAAAGCTAGTAGAAGTGATAAAAAAAGCATCAACACCATAATCAAAAAGTTTTTAACTAGTGCATGATTGCTATATTTTATTTTTTCAAAACTAAATAAAAATTTATTCATTACCCCTCCTTTGCCCAGAAATATATAAACCGATTGTTTCTTTATTAGTTTGACCGATTGGAGAATTGTAAATTATTTCTCCTTTAGAAAATACTACAATACGATCAGCGATTCGTAATAATTCGTCCAACTCGTAAGAAATTAAAATAACTCCGTTTCCTTTTTGTGCATCTGCTAAAATTTGGCTATGGATAAATTGCACAGCTCCCAAATCTACTCCACGTGTTGGTTGATTAAAAATAATTAAACTATGTTTTTTAGTTATTTCTCTTCCGATTACAAGTTTTTGTTGGTTTCCACCAGAGAGATATCCAATTTGTGAATCAATACTCTTAAATCCACGTACATCAAATTTATTACATATATCGAGAGCATAGTTCTTAATGTTTTGTTTTCGTAAAAACCCCCAACGACTAAATCTTTTATCTGATAATTCTTTTAACACACAGTTATATGCAATAGTTTCATCCAAAACAATTCCTTCAGTCATACGATTTTCTGGGATGTAACTAATTTTATCTTTAGCAATATAGTTAACAGATTTTCCTGAAATTTCTTCGTTGTTTAAAGTAATTTTCCCACTTTCAATTTCAAGCAATCCGTTAATAGCTAAAGCTAATTCGTTTTGTCCATTTCCTTCGATTCCTGCAACCCCTAATATTTCTCCTGCTGCAACACTTAAAGAAATATTTTTAAGAGCAATTTTTTTCTTGTCGCTTTTCGATTTTAGCGAAACATTTTCTAACTCCAAAACTGTTTTAGTGAAATTAGTTTGTACTATCGGTTTTTGAACAAACTTGATTTCTTTTCCAATCATTAAATTAGCTAGTTCAGTTAAATTGACATTTTTATTTTCAAAACTATCTACATTTTTCCCTAACCTAATGATTGAAATATCATCAGCTACTTCTTTTACTTCGTTTAGTTTATGAGTAATTAAAATAATAGTTTTTCCCTCGGATTTAAATGTTTGTAATGTTTTAAGAAATAAAGAAATTTCTTCGTCATTTAAAACAGCGGTTGGTTCATCGAAAATTAGGATGTCACAGTTTCTGTAAAGTAATTTTAAGATTTCTGTTTTTTGTTGTTCGGAAACAGAACAATCTTTTATTTGTTTATCCAAATCTACTTGTAAGTTAAATTTATTAATAATTTTAGTTATTTCGTTCCGAGAAGTTTTGCTGTCAATAATACCAAAAAAATTAGTCTTTTCGCACCCTAACATAATGTTTTGCAAAACAGTAAAAACATTCACCAACATGAAGTGTTGGTGAACCATACCAATTCCACTTTTCGATGCATCGTTAGCGTTTTTAAAACTAACTTCTTTGCCATTTATTTTAATAGTTCCAGAATCTTGTTTATAAAGCCCAAACAAAATAGACATAAGAGTAGTTTTACCTGCTCCATTTTCCCCGACGATAGCATGAATGGTATTAGTTCTAACTTTTAAATTTATTTTATCGTTAGCAACAATTTTTCCCCCAGAAAATGTTTTGGTAATATTTTCTAGTTCAACAGCAAATGGAGATTTGCTATAAAGATTTTTTATTTCAGATAAAATATTATTTTTCATTAGATGGTAAAGCACATGTTTTCTTCTTTAGATAAATGATTTTGATCGAAGAAATTGATATTTTCTGGACCAAAGTTTTCAAACTTATCAATAATAAAATCTAATATGTTAATAATTGAATTTCTTTCAAACGAAATAAAAAGTTCTAAAAAATCAAGTAAATATTCGTACGAACCGTGAGAAGGTGCTACTCCGTGATTATCGACTTCTCCTACTGTTAATCAGCCGAACAAGCCAACTTTTCCATCGGCACTAATTTGCATTCCAGCGAAAGCTAAAGAGAGCATTTGAGAAGTTAAAGAAGTAATATTTTTAAGTACAGAAAATTTGATAATTTTATTATCTCCACGAGTGTCAGTATAAGGAGATATTTCGTTCGTAGTATCATCGTACTCTTGTTCTACGTCAGTTCCAACGACGATGCAATTAGAATGTTGGTTTTTAATTTCTTTCACTGCATCAATTACTTGTGGTCCAGCTACTGGGAAAATAGCATCAGCACCACGAGACAATAAAGATTGAGCTAACGGTTTTCCGTCTCCGATGGAAAAAGAGTTACTAAAAAAAGAAGAAAATTTCCCTAGATTAATAATGTTTACTTTATGTTCTTCAGGATTGCTTCACTCGTTCATTTCGGCAATATATTCAATATTTTCATTTCAAAATTTTATACCATATTCGAAACCACCAAAATAAATTATTATTGATGAAAGAGGAACTCCACCAAAGAAACCTACATTCAAACCATCTGCCCCATATTCTGCAAAATTTTCGTTTAAATATTGACATGTAGCTACAGCTATTAAAAAACTTGCCTCGTCAATTCTAAAAGAAACAGAAGCTACATTTGGATCATCATCAATCTCTGTATCGAATAACATATATCCTGCTTTTTTATAAATATCAAAACTTTTTTGTTTAAAAGCAGATAGTCCACTATTATGCATAAAACCCGGAAGTACTAAAGTATTGATATGTTTATTTATTAAACTTTCATAAGTCAACCAAAAATCCATCGTATTATCGGAAGAAGTTTTAGAAGCTTGAGCAGAACCACGATTATTAGGGTTAAAAGTAGAACTAGGTTCTTTTAATGCTACCGGTTGTGTAGATTGATTTTCGTATCAGTCATCAGTTCAAACTCAATCAGCAATTCCTTGATAAGCACTTTGGTTAAAACCTTTATCTAATATTTGGTGAGTGGCACCGTCGGTAACACTAGAAACAGAATTAAATTTATGTTCAGTATTGGTTTGTTGACTAAATTGAGTGTTTTCATTCAAAACAAAACATTCTTGATCTGTATTTTTTTTAGTTTGTTGCGGTGTGTCTTTATAATAAGAAAATGAACTCGTTGGTTTTTCTAAGTCGATAAAAGCAGGGGTTTTGTCGGAAATAGCTAGAAGGAAAACAACTCCAAAGCTTAAAACAATTACACTAAAAGAAACACTTAGTTTTATTAAAATTTTTTTCATCTTTTATATTATAAATGTAATATAAAAACCGATATTTTCTTTAATAGATTAGGTCTGAAAGTCGGAAAGATGGTGATGTTATCAGACTTTAGGAAATAGTATCGGGTTTTCGGTTGTAAAATGACTATTTTTTTGTATATAAGAGAAAAATAAATAAGCTACGCTACCAGTAACATAGTTCGAGGTTATTTAGGGAAGTAAAACAACTTAAAAATGTACTCGACTTGTCCTATTAACTCAAAATTCCATAATAAGTACCTATTAGCATTTTAAGATAACATGAAATTTACAACTTAAAATTAGTCTAAAAAAATGATTTTTTTCAAACTACCACCATTCTTTCAAAAACCTCATTTTTTCGCTCAAACAAAAAATTTTTTTCTGGGACTTTAATATATTACATATATTACTTTTGAGTTTTGAAAAAGTTTTTAAGTAAATGGCCAAAATCGCGGTAATATATATAGATGGAGGCAATTTCCATTATGAAACGAAGAAAATCGATCATTGTATCGCAAGTAAAATCAGTTGAAGTACCTGATGCACAAAAACTTCCTAAAGAACTGTTAGAGTTTTTAGCCCAACTTCCTGGGGTTATAATTAAGCACAAGAAGATTGGTTCTGAATTCGATCCTGACGAACATGGTGACGGTGGAGGAGAAGATGAAGAACCACCTGAACCAAAAATGACATTAAAAAAATTAGCTGAAATTGTAATAGAAGGTTTTAAGGAGCAGAAAGAGTTTAACAACTACATTAAAAACGAAGTCGAAGAACTTAAAACCGATGTTCAAGCACTTAAAGTTGATGTTCAAGAACTCAAAGTTGCTCAAAAGAAAACTGATGAAAAACTTGAGAAAGTTATTAAGCTTAACAATCTTAAATCTTAATTCATTTTTTGTTCGAGTTTAACTCTAAGACTCTTACACGATATAATCACTATATGCAGCTTTTAGTTAACCCTACAAGTTATCAAAATGCCCAGCTATTAATAACGAAAAAAGTCCACCGTATCTTTGTGGGCACGAAAGAATTTTCTGTTCGTAATAGTTGTCTTTTGACAATTGAAGAAATAGGAGAATTAGTAAAAAACAAAAACCAAACAGAGATTATCATTTTGGTTAATAAATTATTTTTTGAGTTTGAACTAGAAAAATTAGAACAATATATTTTAGCTATCTCAAAATTGAACATCGATGGCATAATGTATGCTGACTATGCAGTAAATCAAATCTTATTTGAAAACAATCTTAATCACATTCACCAAATTTATAACCCTGATACATTGGTTACTAATTATGAACAATTCCCATTTTATTTACAAAACAATATCCACGAAGTAAGTTTGGCAAGAGAATTAACTGGAACAAATATAGTTAAATGTATAGAAAATAAGAAAGAAATGAAAGTCCAAGTCCAAGTTGGAGGATATGGATTAATGTTACAATCTCGTTGAGAATTAATTTCTAATTTCTCTAGATTTTATCATATTGACGAAAACCTACAAAATAGAAAGTTATTTTTAAAAGAACCAAACAGAAAACATCCATTCATTATTTATGAAGATAGTATTAATAGAGAAACTTATATGTTTACTGCATACAATTTGTTTTTATTAAAATCTTTAACTGAAATAAAAAATATCGATTGTATTAGAATAGACTCATTTTTACACAACGAAGAATGAACTAACGAAATCGTTGATATATTTTTGGAAGCAATAGCTAAATTAGAAAATAATGAAACACTAACGAATGAATTCATACAAACTAGTTGCGATAAATTAAAAAAATATGACGAAATTCAATCGGCTGGTTTTTTCTATATTTCCAAAGAAGATTTAATTTATCTCCCACATTCAGATAAAGATGACAAATTGGAGTGAAACAATGGCTAAGAAAATCGAATTATTAAGTCCGGCAGGAGATTTACAAAGAGGTAAAACAGCTCTTGATTTTGGTGCTGATGCAATTTATACTGGTGCACAAAATTATAGCTTACGTGCTCGAGCAAGCAATTTTACATACGATAATATAGAAGAAATCTGTAACTATGCTCATCAATTAAATAAAAAAGTTTATGTAGTTTCTAATGTACTATGTCAAAATTCAATGCTTGGTGGATATGGTGAATACCTTCAAAAAATTCTTAGTTCTAAACCAGATGCTTTAATTGTGAGTGATCCGTATATTATTAGTCAGATTAGAAAGGTAAATAAAGACATAGAAATTCATATTTCAACTCAACAATCAGTAAGCAACTCTAAAGCTGCATTGTTTTTTGCAAGAAATAAATGTAACCGAATTATCTTAAGTAGAGAAGTGACTTTTGAAGAATTAAAACAAATGATTAAAAATGTAGAAGGGAAAATAGATTTAGAAGTATTTGTACATGGAGCAGTTTGTATTGCTTATAGTGGAAGATGTATGGTATCAGCTAATTTTTGTTTACGTGACGCAAATATTGGTGGATGTGCTCAATCTTGTCGTTGAGTAACAAGTTTATGTGATGAAAATGGCAAAGTTTATGCCGATAATTTTTCTATCAGTGCCAAAGACATGTGTATGATAACTAAATTACCAGAACTAATCAAATCTGGTGTAAAGAGTTTGAAAATTGAAGGAAGAATGAAAAGCGAATACTATATAGCCACTGTTGTCAATGCTTACCGTAAAGCAATCGATGCAATTTACAACAACGAAACATATGATGAATATGTTGAGGATGTAATGAAGGCAGCAAATAGAGAAGTAGATTTAGCTTGAAACCCTGGACGTCCTGACGAAAACAAAATGCTATATCACGAAGATCAAAAAGTAGTTAAACAAAACTTCGCATTTACTATCACTAAAAAAATCAACGACTCCACTTATGAAATATTAACAAGAAATAATATTAAAAAAACTGATGTTTTTGAAGTGATTAGTCCTAAACTAGCAAAAATAGAAAAAGTAAAAATAATAAAAATGATTGATAAAAATAAAAATGATTTAGAAATTTGTCCTACTCCAATGAGTGTTTTAACAATCGAAATAGACAAGAGTTTGCCAATCGATATTAACGATATTGGAAGGATTGCTTAAAAAATATAATCGTTTATATGGACAAGCCTAACCATACCACTGATTATTTCACTTCAAAACAATTAGCAAAAGAATCTTTTCTTTTAACATGAAATAATCTTAAAAGAAAAGATTATGACAAGGTTGTATTGGGTTTTACTCAAAGTAAGGAATTCGGAATGTACCTAGGGGTACAAGAAGCACTGAATGAGTTAGGATTAGAAATACCAATTTACACATTAGAAGATATCGAAAATACTTTTAATCCTCAATTAAAATTCCGAGACTTTTTTAAAGTAGATAAACTTTTTCTTAAAAATTGTTTGCTATTTGATAATTTACCTTATGACAAAGCAAGACAAATTACTGAGTATTTGCTAAAGCTCAATAAAGAAGGAGCTAACATTGTTTTCGCCTTAGCTTGTGCTGGATTTACTGCAAATAGTTTTTTAAATAAATATGATTTGCTTTATATTTATATTGCTGGAGCTAAATTTGTTGGAAGAAACAATGAAGAAAAATTATTTCCTACTGCAATTATTTGTAATGATATAAACAAAATTTGTTCTAATCAAAACAAAAAAAATAATTTGGTTTCATTGGAAAAATTTAGAAACAAACAAGTTTTGTCAACCACAGATGTTTTTGCTATTCTTAAATGTTTTGATATCGATAAAGAAAAAATAATTAAATTGTCAAACGACTTTTTTGGTGGAATATTAATTCATGGTTTTAGTAATGTTAAAAAAGAAACAGAAATCAAAAAGTACAAAGATTTTTATGGAATTGTTGTCACTAAACCAAGTTTAAAAAAACAAAATTTTCCCAAAAGATTTTCGAACCAAACCAAAAATAGCTGAAAGAAATAATTAATAACGAATTTAAAACTGTCAAATATTTTTCATAACTAACCTTAAACTTTGAAAATGTTGCTATACAAAAAAATTTGCCATTTTCGGAAGTAAATCAAGAAATATCTCCCAAACTCTGACAACATCAAAAACATCATTTAAATTTTTGAAAACATACAACTTAATATAGAGTTTTCACTCCTGCCACAAAATTAATACCCGAAAAACCCCATAAAAGATTTTTTTTATATATAATACCAATTGCGGAAGGTTTATGACTAACCGCAGAAAGTTCTTTGAAAACTCTATAATCAACAATCTTTCTGTTCCGGCAGTGCGTATTATTCTTATTGTTATATTGAATAATATAGGCTGCCTGAAATAGAACAAAACCAAATAAATAAACCAAGATAACACAATAAAATAGTTAATTCTATAAGTTACTAAGGGCTTAAGGTGGATGCCTTGGGACTGGATGGCGATGAAGGACGTGCAAATCTGCGATAAGCGATGGGGAAGCGATAAGAGCTGATGATCCATCGATTTCCGAATGAGGAAACTCAAATAATAGAAGTATTATTTATTATTAAATGAATTCATAGTTTAATAAAGCGATACCCACAGAAGTGAATCATCTCAGTACGTGGAGGAAAAGAAAACAAAGTGATTCCGTTAGTAGTGCGAGCGAACGCGGAAGAGGGCAAACCGATCTTCGGATCGGGGTTGTAGGACTACAATGTGGACTTAAGATATATAGTGGAAGCTGTTGGGAAGCAGCGCGATAAAATGTGATAGCCATGTACACGAAATATATCTTATACCTAGTAGAATCCTGAGTAGTGCGAGACACTCGAAATCTTGCATGAATCCGGGCCGACCATGGTCCAACCCTAAATACAAACCAGTCACCGATAGAGAATAGTACAGTGATGGAACGGTGAAAAGAACCCAGAGATGGGAGTGAAATAGAAACTGAAACCATAAGCCTACAACGAGTCAGAGCCCATTAATGGGTGATGGCGTGCGTTTTGAAGTATGAGCCGGAGAGTTATTGTTGCATGCAAGCTTAAGCAGTAGATGTGGAGGCGCAGGGAAACCGAGTGTTAATAGCGCGAAATTTATAGTATGTAAGAATAGACCCGAAACCGTGTGATCTAGCCATGGGCAGGTTGAAGGTAAGGTAAAACTTACTGGAGGACCGAACCCACTTTCGTTGAAATGACAGGGGATGACCTGTGGCTAGGGCAGAAATTGCAATCGAACACGGTGATAGCTGGTTCTCATCGATATAGCTTTTAGGCTAGCGTCAGATTATTTGGATTGGTGGCGGTAAAGCGCTGACTGACTGATGGCTCCACCTCGGGGTACTGAATTCAATCAAACTGGGAATTCCACCAATCCTATTCTGGCAGTCAGACTGCGGGGGCTAAGCTCCGTAGTCGTGAGGGGAAGAACCCAGATCATTATCTAAGGTCCCAAATTTATGCTAAGTGGAAAAGGATGTTGGAATTCTTAAACACCAAGGATGTTGGCTTAGAAGCAGCCATCGTTTAAAGAGTGCGTAACAGCTCACTTGTCGAGAAATCCTGCGCCGAAAATTCAACGGGGCTAAGCATAAAACCGAAGATATGGGTTGTTAAATTTTACGAAATTTAGCAGCGGTAGATGAGCGTTGTATACTGCGATGAAGGTAAAGCGTGAGCATTGCTGGAGTGTATACAAGTGAGAATTCCGGTGTGAGTAACGATTGAATGTGAGAATCATTCATGCCTATTGACTAAGGTTTCCAGGACTAGGGTCGTCCTTCCTGGGTTAGTCGGATCCTAACGCGAGGCCGAAAGGCGTAGTGGATGGAAAAAATGTTAATATTCATTTACTTGGTATAAAGGTGAAGGAGTGACGGAGAAGGTTATTGCAGGCCGGTTAATGGATTCCGGTGAAAGTGCAAAGTCTTGAGAGTAGGCAAATCCGCTCTCTATAAGGATAATGTACGAGACAAATGAAAACTTCGGTTAGTAAGCAAGCTGCATATATCACGCTTCCTAGAAAAACTTCTAAACTTAACTTTATATCAATCCGTACCGAGAACGAACACACGTGGTCAAGCTTAAGTAAGCTAAGGCAAGCGAGTTAATTATTGTCAAGGAACTCTGCAAAATGATCCCGTAAGTTAGCGATAAGGGATGCTCATCGTAAGGTGAGCCTCAGAAAAAAGTGAGTGGCGACTGTTTATCAAAAACACAGCTTTATGCTAAATCGTAAGATGATGTATATGAGGTGACTTCTGCCCAGTGCTGGAAGGTTAAAGAAGCGTGTTAGGTGTTAAAACCGAAGCTCGCGACTGAAGCCCTAGTGAACGGCGGCCGTAACTATAACGGTCCTAAGGTAGCTCGATTCCTTCTCGGGTAAATTCCGTGTATGCGAAAGGAGTAACGACCTCTTAACTGTCTCGACAATAAACTCGGTGAAATCCTGGTAGGGGTGAAGACGCCCCTTTGGCGTAGTGGGACGGAAAGACCCCATGAAGCTTTACTGTAACTTCATATTGAGTAAATAAATGACTTTTAAAGCATAAGCGGGAGACTTTGAAGCGAGGACGCTAGTTCTTGTGGAGTCATCACTGTAATACCGCTATTGTTATTTATTTATTCTAACCTGCAGGTGTCATCCACCTGGGGGACAGTGTGTGGCGGGCAGTTTGACTGGGGCGGTCGCCTCCTAAAATGTAACGGAGGTGCGCAAAGGTACATTCAGTATGGTTGGAAATCATACGGCGAGCGTAATGGTATAAAGTGTGCTTGACTGCGAGACTTACAAGTCGAGCAGGTAAGAAATTAGGTCATAGTGATCCGGTGGTTCCGAATGGAAGGGCCATCGCTCATCGGATAAAAGTTACTCTGGGGATAACAGGCTGATAGTGTCCAAGAGTTCATATCGACGACACTGTTTGGCACCTCGATGTCGACTCATCTCATCCTGGAGCTGTAGCAGGTTCCAAGGGTTCGGCTGTTCGCCGATTAAAGAGATACGTGAGTTGGGTTCAAACCGTTGTGAAACAGGTTGGTCCCTATCTGCTATGCCCGCAGGAAGATTGAAGAAAGTTGCCCCTAGTACGAGAGGATCGGGGTGAAGTTACCTCTTATGCTCCAATTGTCGCGCCAGCGGCACCGTTGGGTAGTAACGTAGCGAAAGGATAAGCGCTGAAAGCATATAAGCGCGAAGCCTCTTCTAAGATAAATCTTCCCTACCCGCAAGGGTAATAAGAACCGTCATAGACTATGACGTTGATAGGATACATGTGTAAGTGGAGTGATCCATTGAGCTGAGTATTACTAATCATTCGAAAGACTTTTAGAATTCACTAGAAGTGTATAGTAATGTTTTATATATTTCCTTTTAATAGAAAGAATTGTTGATTATAGAATTTTCAATAAGAACGAAAAAAAGCCTCCTTTGTGGGGCTTTTTTTTATGTCCAAAATGGTGGATTTCGAGAAAATTCAAAATATTTGTATAATAAATATGTGGTTGTAGGTGTCTTGAAACCACGGGGATAAACAACTTGCTGAGTTGCCTTAAAAAACCTTCTACTTTAGTATGTTTTACTTACAAAAAAATAAAGGGAATTTTGAAAGTTAAGCTTTTCCAACTTTTGCATTTGCTGAATAGCATCAGCTTTATCAGTGGGAACGGCAGCAAGTAATATGTCAACAACTTCTTGTGCATTAGTTTTAGTAGTTTAGTTAAAAATTATCAAATTAAAATAATTAAATTGGCGGGCACGCAAATAACTAACTCCCAATATTGTCGAGCCGATTGCACCTGCCGCTAAAAACGCAACACTTGTTCAAAGTTTTGTTTTATAAATATATATGTTATTTAATGTATAGAATTTTTTGGTTAAATTTGCTATATTTCCCTAAGCACGCATTAGCAGATATAATATGAAAGAAAGTAAAATTTCACCAAAATAATTTCTCAAAATGGACGATAAAAAAATACAAGAGCTTATCACTTTGTCTGGTATGCACGATCATCAAGCACAAAAAGAATTAGGAATCTATTATGCTTCTTTACCTAAAACTAACCGTAACATTGCTAATGCTGAAAGATACCTTAAATTGGCTGCAGAAAAACATGACAATAGTGCGACATATGAATTGATAAAATTCTACCGTGATTATGTAAAATATATGATAAGTGAATCTAAGGGCGTAACTAAAGTAAATTACTATTTTAAATTAGCAATGAAATGATGTGATATCGCAAGAAAACAAAATGCACAAATAGATAAAATAGACGAGTTACAAAAAGAAACAGTAGCTATTTATAACAAAGGTTCAACCAAAAATAAAAAACTATCTTTAAATTATAAAGTTGATAGAAAATTTAAAATAGTATTGTACCTATGTTTCTCATTAACTATCGCTACTTTCGTAGTTTATATTTTCCTCCACGCTTTTAGAATGCCGGAATCACTTTGAGCAGGATTTTTAAGTGCAGCTATACTTCTTCTTGCTTTAACTGCTACAGTGTACTATCTACACAAAAGTTATAAAAGAACACATGATGCTTCAAAATACCTTCTAAAAATAAACCAAAAAAACGAAGATAAAGCAAAAACAGTAGTAAGTGAAAAAAAGAGTGAGAATTCTACCTTACTTCATAAATTATCTCAAAGAACTAAAGTTAAATTAGATAATACTAAAAGATTAACTTCTATAGAGCTAGGAATTATGGGTGAAGCTTATATTTATTTTCAGTTAAAAAAATATGTTAAATATTTGTTAAATAATTTAGAAAAAGAAATTAAGAAAAAATTTCCTGATGACGAAATTATTGAAATCAAATGAGTTAATAGAATAAATGAAAGTACGGATCCTTTTGATTTTAAAATTCTTACTAAAAATAAAAAAAGTATCTTCTTCGATGTAAAAACTTCTGCTTACAGAAACAACCCAGTTCACATTTCAGAATTTGAGAAAGATTTTTTCAATAAAATAAACAAAGAAGAAAGTCTGTATTTAATTTGTCGTGTAACTAATTTCAACTATACAAACGTTGGTGAGTTTGAAAAATCTGGTAAACAAACTCCTTATGTTAAATTTTTCGATGTAGCAGAAATCGATGCTCAAAACGTTCCTACTCCAGCTGCTAAAAAATAAAACGGTATGTTTTATAGTAAATGAAAAGAACCCACCGACTAAGATGGGTTCTTGATGCTTACAGGAGTTCTCGCCCAAGCCCGGGCATAAGATGAGTCCCGTTTACAACATCACGTTTCTTTTTAAAACTCCTCGTATCACTAGATTCTGATATTTCTATCGTAGCTCTTTTATCTAAGCTCTAACTTCGTGTATGGCATGCACTGCACTATCAAGTCAAACTAATAAATTATAGCTTCCACCCACATTGCGTGGGGGTAAACCCAAAATAAAAGCACTGGAGTAACTAACTAGTGCTTTTTTATTTATCCCAGCATTCAACACAAACAATTAATCTAAAACAGTTATTTGCCCAGTAGTTTGAAGAAAGCCAACAGTAACATAAGCAATATAAATTAGAATACAAAGTGCTAAGAAAACACCTATTACTATTCTTAAACGTTTTTCGCTTTTAATTTTTCCAAATCTTCAAATCAATAGACATAAGAAAACAACAAACACACCAGCAAAAGAAAATATCATTAATAATCTAGACTTTGAGTCAGCATAAACAGGATCACCTATATACATAATTTCTAATAACGAAAGAATTAGAGTATTAAAAAGTGCTGCTCCTCCAATATCACTTAAAGCATTATTAATATCTTTTAATTTTAGTAATATAACCATGGAAATTATTTCGGTACTAGAAGTTACAACAGAAAGAATTATTGAAGCGATAAAAGTTGTAGAAGCACTACCACCAACAGTATCGTCAATAATAGTTTCTGCGGCAAAAGAAATAAAAAAAGAACAAATTAAAATAACTAGTGCAAACCCAACAAGTTCTAATACTAAATATCTTACTTTTTTAACGTTATGGAAATGTCCTAAAAATTTTTGAAAAAAATTATTATTAACATGTGACTTAGTATTAGTGTCAATAAAATATTGTTCGCTAGGAGTATAGTAAAATTTATGTTTAGCACAATACCACGCGTTTAACCCATAAATTATTACCCCAGCTACTGATATAAAACTTACAGTAAAAACACTAAATTCTTGGCCAACCAATGTTGCTATCATATACATTAGCAACATTACAGAAAGAGAACCGTAAGTAAGCAAATGTACACGAGAACAGTTATGTTGTTGTATCATTTTAATTACAGCTAAAAACATTACTGCTAGAATTACGGAATCTAAAAATATTCCTCCAGTTAAATCTCCAACTGCATTTTCAGGATGTCCGGTAAAAAACATAGTTAATCCAATACATAGTTCTGGAAGCGAAGTAATACCGGATAAAATTATTCCTGAAGCAAAACCACCACCTAAATTAGTTTTCTTTTGAAATGCTTCAATTAAGTAAGCAAGAGAAATTGAAGCAAAAATTAAAATTATAAATAAAAAAATAAATACTGCAATAGGCACTCCAATCGAAAGGTTTTCAAAGAAATTCATAATTTAAAATAAATTATATAAAATGAATGGAACTTTATATAAATATAAGTTCGCATTTAGTAAGAAAACTTTAGTTTCCACTTTTTTGATATGGTTTAAGTTCTTTTTCAAAGTGTGTTTATTTTACTATGGAGCAATCCAATCTGCATCATATCATCAATTTTCAGTAAATCACAACGGACGAGTGTTATATCCATAAATTTTAAACCAACTATTTACATTATGTGGTGAAAAAGTATTGCTTCATGAAGTAGGAGCATTTTCTGGAGAATAAGAAGGTAGATGTATTGTTGCAAATTTTCCTTCTCCTACTTCAAAAGTCGTGTCATAAAAAGTAGAAAGTCCAATAGAGACAAGTCCAATTGTTGCTCCGGGAACAAACAAAATAGATTCACTTAAATCTAAAATTTTAAGACTTGATAAATTAGCTTCTTTGAAAGTTTCAGAAGCTGTTAGAATTTCGCCATTATCAGACATGTCCGTTGATGCAAATTCTGTGTCAGATAGGATTAGATTATCTAGTTTTGACATATTAGCACTTAAAAAAGTAGAGCAACCGGTTGTAATTTTACCGCTAGTGTTCATGTTAAAAACACTAAAGTTTGTATTTGTTAAATCTAGAGTAGTTAAGTTTGGTAGTTTGACTTCATTGAAAGTGTAACTACCTGTATAAATCGCTCCAGTAGTCGTCATATTTTCTGATGCAAAATTTACATTGTTTAAGACTAAGTTTTCTAAAATAGTAAAGGTAGCGGATTCGAATGTGTGGTTAGCAGTTGAAATATTTCCGTCAACACTCATTCCGTTAGCTGCAAACACTACATCCGATAAAACCAAATTACTAAGAGCAGAGAAAGTAGCTTTTTGGAAAGTAAGGTCAGCTGTAAAAATATCCGCAGATGTAGTCATATTTCCTACCGCAAATTCAACTTCACTTAAATTTAATTCGCTTAGTGAGCTAAAGTCAATATTTATGAATGTGTTACTAGCGGTGGATATTAATCCATCATTTGACATATTTTCGTCCGCAAATACCGTGCCTACTAAGTTTAGTTCGGTAATATTTTCAACCATTGCTCCGTCAAAAGTATTGCAAGCAGTATTGATTTCTCCTGTTTCGGACATATTTTTGGCTGCAAATTTTGCTCCAGATAAATCTAATTTATTTAAACCGGATAAAATAGTGGTTAAAAAAGTCCCTGTGCCTGTCATAATATCACCTGAAACAGTCATTGCTTCTGTTGCAAAAACAGTACCCGCTAGTTCTAAAATATTTAAACTAGATAAATCGGTAGCGGAAAAAGTGCAAATACCTGTAGCTACATTTGAGGTTTTTGTCATTTTTTCTGCTGCAAAAATTGTCCCGGAAATATTTAAATCTTTCAAAGTTGTTAAAATAGCATTAGTAAAAGTAAAATAACCTGTTTGAATCCCAGTAATAGCGTCATTTTCGATATTCATATTTTGCACAGCAAATATTGTATTTGATAAATTTAAAACTTTTAACTTAGAAAGGTTTGTACCATAGAAAGTTCCCATCCCTGTATAAATTGTTTTTTGAGAACCGCTAGATGCTCCCATATTTTCTGATGCAAAATTTGCATTCGATAATTCTAATTTTGTTAAGCCAGACAAAATACATTCTTGAAAAGTACGGTAGCCAGAATAGGTTGTCCCAGCTCCTGCTCATGTAGTATTGCTTAAGTCTAATTTTACCACGAAACTCAAATCATACCCTTTGAAAAGACTATCTCCCGTGTATCCACTTTGTTCATTGTTTAAAAAAGTTAAACCATTAAAACTCATTTTGTACAATTCAGTTCAACTTTCTAAAGTTTTCTTATCAAAACTACATGTACCAGAAACATATTTAACTTCTGAATCAGAAAAATCAAGTGAATTGAAAGCGGACAATTTGTCAGGGTTAGTGATTACATCCAAACTAAATCCTTCAACAGTATCTAACACATCATCTCCTTTACTTGATGAAAGAGTAAAATAATTCCTGTCAATAGGAATATTGTATAAATATGGTTCCCAACTAGCTTCGTGTCATCATGCATCAGTAAATCAATTAGGACAACTTCTATAACCATAGATTGTAAAATCTTCATCTACATCGTGTGTTGAAAAGGTATTGCTTCAAATTTTATTATCGTATTTTTCAGGCAAATAGATAGAATTTAGGTTTTCAAATTCCGCATAAGAAAAAGTGAGTGAGGCAAGACTTGGAGTCGCAGACGACATCTCTTTTTCCCCAAATACTGTTTCAGATAAATCTAATGTATCAATGTTTGGCAAAACAGCACTTCTAAATGTACTAGAAGCAGTATATATTTTTGCACTCGTACTCATATTATTTATAGCAAATTTTGTTTTACTTAAATCGAGTTCATGCAAGTTTGGGAATTTAGCGTTTAAGAATGAAAAACTAGCACTGTTAATTTCCCCGGATTGTGACATTTGATCGGTTACAAATACACCACCAGACAAATCTAAGATATTCAAAACTTTAAAATCCGCACCAGCAAAAGTGTTGTGGGAAGTGGACACACTTCCATCTCCTAACATATTTTCTGCAGCAAAAACCACACCCGATAAATTCAAATTTTCTAAGTTATCAAATACCGCACCATTAAATGTAGAATTACCGGTTGATATATTAGACTTCTGTGTTAAAAAAGTATTTAGCATATTGTTAGCAGCAAATTTTGCTCCACTTAAAACAAGACTAGCCAGATTTTGAAAGGTGCATCCTTTAAATGTTTGGTATCCTGTATTGATAGTTTTCCTATCTTTCGACATAGCACTTGATGCAAAAACGATATTGGTTAAGTCTAATTTTTCTAAATTTTTGAATTGTATTGAAAAGAAAGTGCTATAAGCGGTAAATATGGAAGCATAAGTTGTCATATTTTCTGCAGCAAATACTGAATCAGACATATTTAAGTGAACTAAATTATCTAAATCAGCATCAGAAAAAGTGTCTCAAGCTGTGTATACATACTGATTGGATGAACTAGAACCGGTTGCCATATTGCTACCAGCAAAAGCAACGCCCTTTAAATCTAATGTGAGTAGCCCAGATAAATTGGTATGGTAAAAAGTGCGATAAGCAGTTGCTATATTTAATACATCATCTATCCCTGCAGTGTCTACATCATGCATTAAGAAATTAGCACCTTTCAAACTTAAATGTCCTAATCCTGACAAATTAGCTTCAGCAAAAGTTTCGCTAGCTGACAAAAGTGTTTTATCTTTAACTCAGGTAGAATTAGTGAAATCTATTTCTAATACAGAAGCTAAATTGCAATCGTAAAATAATTGATGAGCTGAAGCACCAGAAGTATTGTTCAAAAAAGTAATACCTTCAAAGTCCAATTTTAATACATTTCAGGTATTAAAAACACTGGAATTAAATTGGCATTCTCCACCGATAAATTTTACTTTATCTTGCTTAGAAAAATCTAAAGCATTAAACCCAGCTTCTTCAAGCATCTCAGGGTGCTCTATTACTTCTGGAGTGAAACCAACGATAGTATCGTCTTCATCTGATAATGTGTCGAAAATAAAATATTGTGAATCGAATGGAACAGATACAAATACTGCTTTTCCAACAACTACAATTTCTTGAGATGTATTTAGTCCATCCGAAGCAACAACTTTTATTTCTTTTTCATTGTTTGCAGAATCTAAATTATCTAAAGTAAGAATTAATGTATTTTTTTCGCTCGAACAATCGTAATTAATACCTTCGATTGGTTCACCGAAATCTCAAGTAGTAGGAGTGTTTGTTTGGCTTTTAGCATACAACTTTATTACATCATCTTGGTTAGTTAAAATACCGTTAGGAGTGTTTGCTTTTCTGCTAATACGATATTCTTCTGGATTATTTGGGTAATAATTTTGTAATTTCAACAATGAAATTCAAATAATGAAAATAATAGCAATAATACCAGCAACAATACTAGTAGCAGTATTTAAAGACAATTTTTTTTTTTTTAATCACATTACTCAATTTAGCTAAATGCTATGATGACTAGTATAGTCATACATAATGGATTATAACCGCAGGTTTACCCCTTAAGTTATAATGATACTATGTTTACAAAAGATAATATATCTGTTTTTGGTGGATTGTTGGTTGTAGTGTTTGATTTGTTACTAGCGTGTATCATTAAATTCGCTATATTTTTACGTAATCAAAATAGAATAAATTATAGAATAACATATGTAAAAAGTAAAGTTCCATCTTTTAAGTTTTGATGTTTATTGGCTGGAGCTATTATTTGTGCGTTCCATGTCACAAAAGTTATTTGAATTAGTTTACATTATTCTGAATATAGTTTTAATACTTTAAGCGAAGATGCAGGTATTGGGTATAAATTTCGTTATTTATGGATACCAGTTAGTATACAAGCATACTTTGCTTTTTGTTTTATAGCTTATGGGTTAAGCAAAAAAGATTCAAACTTGGAAAGAGTAGCAATGACTGCTGCACAAGTGTCAACTATCTTTTTAGCTTTATTGGCTATATTTTCTCATTACAACGGAATAGCTTTCTTTTGAAAAGATATATTTTATCCAGACGCTGAACAATTAGAAAGAAGCTGATATGATTATTATTCATTAGTATTATGAATCTTTACAATTTTCTTTGGAGTACTAACTCTTATCTTAAATCCAATTAAACATTCTTATAAGATAAAAAACTTTCTTTGGTATTTAGTTGGTTTTGGTGTTTTAAATACTGTTACTTTTATTGTAGCATTAACTCTAAAAACAGAGTTTATGAATATTTATGGAACACCAAAAGCTATTCCAGGATTCACTGATGTAATTTACGATAAGTTATGTTTTGGAAGCATAGAATTTTATGATTTCTTAATATATTTAATGATGAATGTTGCTGGTATTATTTTTTACTACTTTATTGTTTCTTATCATGTATTGTTTTATAAAATGAAGAAAAATAAAAACCCTAACCTACAATTTAATTAATTATGGCTGATATCAACAAAATTAATTGGTTTCCTGGCCACATGGCTAAATCATTAAGGTTACTAGATGATTTAAAATATATAGATTTGATTATTGAAGTGGTGGATGCGAGAGCTGTTAGTTCTAGCAGCAATCCAATGCTAAAAGAAAAGTTTGGTAATAAACCAGTTTTAACTATCGCGTTAAAAACAGATTTAGCAATTATTACTAAACCAGTAAAAAACATTTTATATGGTTCGATATATGAAAAAAAATTTAAGAACATTTTTTTAAAAAGTATTGAAAGAGAATTGCAAGAAAAAAAACAAAGAATGATTAACAAAGGTTTGGTTAGTCCAACCTTTAATTTAGTGGTAGTGGGATTACCAAACATCGGTAAATCTTCTATCATTAATTTTTTGTCTGGACAAACAAAAGCACATGCGGAAAATAAACCAGGTGTAACTAGAAAAAACACTTTAATTAAAATAAACAAAGAATTAATGATTTATGATACTCCTGGGATAATGGTAAAAAATATTATAGATATTGATGTTGGGTATCGCCTTTCATTAATCGGAGTAATTAACCAAAATATTTTACCAATGCGAGATGTATTGGAATGATGGTTTAATTTTGTGATTGTTAATTTTCCTAATATGTTAACGAGTGTAGCAGAAAATACTAACGGACTTACATTTGAGAAATATATTAATTTGTTGTGTGAAAAATATAGTTTATTCAAACAAAACAATGTTTGTGATATTGAAAGAGCCTACACTTTTCTTTACAAACAAATAATTAACGGAGCATTAGGAAAAATAAATTTTGAATTGTAAGTTTATTAGTTTGTCGTGTCAAACAAACAATAATATATTCTCAAAGAATTATTCTAAAGCCCCAAGTTTTAATTTTCTACATATTTTACTTAAATAATAATATCCAGTATAAAACACTTGAAATAAAACTGAACCAAGAACGAAGAATAAAAAGTTTTGTAGGAAAAGATTCTCTTTGCATAAACTCCAGAAAGGTTCAATACCATCATGGTTGTAAAGAATAAAAAATGGATAAGTAAAGTTAGCACTTTTGTACAAACATGACAATCAAAAGACAAGAACATTAAAACCAAAAAGAGCTAACGAAGAAATTAAGTTAACTTTAAACCCACTATACATTTCTCTTCTAAAAATAAAGAAATGGCAGAATAAAAGCACCAATAGTGTGTGTCACAATACAGTATGATACAAATAAAAAACTTCCAAATCATAATTTTCATAGTGGGTATTGTTTATTAGAGCTGAACGAGTATCTAAACCTAAGATGAAAGTTATGAAAACAAGAGAATCTTCCCAAAAATAGCACATTTTTTACCCCATTTACGGTGGTAAAATGGTACTCAATTATACCAATGCTGGTATAATTGAGGTTTTATAATCATATTATGAAAGACAAAACCTG
>JAITFH010000060.1 GCA_031281465.1 Mycoplasmataceae bacterium
AGCTTATTATGACGGTTTGATGTGTATTTTTCGGGAAATTTAAACAAAAATTTCCGCTAGGTTTTAAAACGAACTTATAATATTTTCACAGGGATTCCAACTTTCAGGGCCCAATCTAAGGTGGTAAAATTTTTGGAGAAAAAATGGGATAAAAAACGAATGTAATGTTAGTTTCGTTTTAAAGCTTTTGGTAAACAATATTTTGGTTTGAGAGATAATGTTTGTGCCGAATTTTTAAAGTAGTGAGTTCACAGTATGTATTTTTCCATATCCACCTGCTCCTGCATGTATAAAATCGTGATTAGTCTTGTTTTCTAAAACTGTTTTTAGAACAAAAAGTTAATTTAAAATTGATAACAATTAATTTTATTCTTCAGAATTAGAATCTACCCACGTAACAGTACCTGTTCACCATCCATCGTTGAATCAAGATTTGTTTTCCAAGTTTCCGTAAATTGTTATAGTGTTTGTATAACTAGAAGGATTACTACCTTCAGTTTTTAAAAATGTATTTACTCAATCTCCCAACTCTGCATCATATTCTGTTGGTAAATATAGTTTTTCGAAATCTTCTCCAATTACAAAATTTTTAAAAGTTTGATTAGCAACATTAAGAATTTTAGAAATAGTGTTTTCTTCTGGTTCGTCTGGTTCATTAACTATTCCTTCGTCAGCCTCATCACTAGTAAACATTTCACTTACTGCGAGTATTGCTTCTGAAAGATCTAATTCTTTTAAACTATCAAAATGAGCTTCCTCAAAGGTAGACATAGCAGTATTGATCGATCCGCCTTTGCTCATTCCTTCTACAGCAAATATTGCTGTTGAAAAATCTAATTTATCTAAACTATCAAGATGTGCATTTACAAAAGTGGAACTCGCTGTATTGACGATTCCATTAGTGCTTTTACACATATTTTTACCAGCGAATGTTGTTCCTGACAATTCTAGTTCAGTTAGTTCAGACAAATTAGTACCTTTGAAAGTTTCAAAACCCGTAATAACCTTTACTATTGCATCAGAACTTTCTTCTTCAACTGCCATATCATCTACTGCAAAAACTGCACTTGATAAATTTAGTTGTGGTAAACTAGACAAATTGGTACCTAAGAAAGTTTTATAAGCAGTATAAAAGCCCGCGGTATAGTTGTCGCCTATTTGATAAGTCATACCTTTTGCAGCAAAAATTGTATTTGTTAAATTTAATTCTTTTAAATTAGAAAGGTTTGCGTTACAAAAAGTAAGATCTGCGGTAGTAGCATCACGGGCTGTTCCCATGTTATCGGCTGCGAACTTCGTATTAGAAAGGTTAAGTTTCTCTAAGTTTCCAAGTTTTGCTTCAAAAAAAGTTTCAGCTGCTATATAGAGTGTAGGTGAGTTTCCTTCAGCAACCATCCCTGTTAAAGCAAATTCTGCACCAGACAAATCTAACTCTTTCAATTTGTTCATAGTAGCGTTTTCAAACGTTCCGAGAGCTGTACATATCTCGTTTTTACCACCTTCAGTTCTTCTTACCATGTCTTCTGACACAAATTTTGCTTGTTTAATTTTTAATTCTTTTAAACTCGGAAAAATTGCATTTTGAAATGTATAATGTGCTGATGTGGAAGTAGAAGCAGATGCTCAAACTGAAGTGCCAAAATCCAAACAGTATAAAGTATTAAAGTTAAAACCTTTGAATAATTGATTTCCAGTATGGTGAGAACTATCATTTAAAAAAGTTAGACTTCCGAAGTTTATATAACCAACTTTTCATGCTTCCATTGTTGCTTTGTTAAAAGTACAAGTATTGGATACGAGCTGTACATTAGATTGATTAGAAAAATCTAATGCATTATAGTTATTCAATGATGTTGGATTTGCTTTTACAGTTTCACTGAAACCAGTGATTGTATCGCTATGTCCTTCTTCAAAAGTGAAGTATTCTGTCGTAAGGGGAACAGGAATAAGCTTTCCTACATCGATCATAGTCGAATCACTTTTTTCACCAGCACGAACAGTAATTTCAAGTTTTTGGGATTCAGCTATGATGTATTCTGCACTAACGGTAATTACAAGTTGGTTTGCATTTGTTGTACTATCAAATTCCAATATACCTTCATATTCTTCTTCGTTAGTAATATCTCAACTAACTTCATCGTTTGTATTATTTACAGTTAAAGTAACATATTCAGTAGGTTTACACAATACATTCGGAGTTGATGTTGAAAATTCTTTAGAGATACTTAATGATGTATCATCGGGGTTAGGGTTTTGGCAACTTACTAGTTGCCAACCACTAGTGGTTACTAAACCGCCAAAAACTAATCCGGCACTTATTTTTATCAAAACTTTTTTATTCATATATATGTAAAATTATAACAAAAACTTCAAACCTATTATTTACATCAAGTTCTCAAAAGTGTGGTTGGCAAAGCATTTTGTCCCTAACTGTGGCAAGGCATTTTGTCCCTCGTCGGTATCGTTATTCAATATAAATATTATGAGGAAAATACCAAAACAAAAATTACAAAAACATTTCATAATTCAAAAAGATTGGTGTTTTTTAATGGTAGATAATGACAACGAAAAGTTCTAAACTATATTAAGCAGTTCAACTTACAACAATCGTATGAGGAATGCGATGTAAAAAGCTTGTTTAAAAGACAAAAGTATGTATCTTTACTATCCAACGAAATATTTTTAATTGTAGTCGTAATAATAATTAAAAGGAACATTCCAAAAGTCATCATCACCGAGTCTACTAGCTCCATTACTACCATTTACATTATTAGTAATTGAAGCTCGGAATTTAATTGCTGATCCTACAGGAAGGTGAACTTCACGTGTTGTATTATCTCTTAATTTTAATTCATTTTTATAGTAGTTGTCATTTAAAATATTTGACAAATAAACATAATTTCTATCTTTAGGCGGAGGAACTACATCAGCGATATAAAATTTTTTTATTCCAAAGGTAGTCGGTACTTGTGGTGAACCTTGATTCTTTATACCGGTTGCATATATCCCATTAGTGGTAGAAATACCAAATCTAAAAAGTGCTTCATGAACACTCGATACTTTTCCTATTTTTAAAACTCCAATTGGTCCTTTTGGAACTCGTAATAACTGTAATTTAGGAAAATAACAATTTGATAAATCAAATTCAACATCATAACCTAAGTTGTAATCATTTTCAAGATTTAAAAATTGAATTTCTTCGTTCCATCCTATTATTTTAGTAGGTCAATTCCCTCTTGATAAAGCTGCACGACCATTTGCATTTTTTCATTTAACTAATTGTTCCCCACCATTACCGTTTCTCAAACCATAAGGAGAAGTCACACCATAAAGGCTAGTTGAAATCAAGCTGTCATTTTCTGAATTTCCTATACAGTTGTCAAATTCATTAAAAACGTTGTATCAAGTGCCATCTTTATCTGATAATATTTTCAACTGTACAAATATATCTCCTTCTTTAACTCCGTATGCTGTAACATCAATTGTACTATCCGATTCTACTACTTCTGATAGTGCTGATTCAGGTACAACTCCTAATTTTACAGTTCTAGTATAAGTATCAGCAAATGTTTCACTCTCAATTTTTAGTCCTTCAATAACCGTTTCATCTACGGTATTAAAATTAACATTAGATAACCCATCTGTAACTTGTTTTAGTGTTAAATTATCAGTATAGTCGTTTACCTTATTAACACCGATATGTTTTTGACTAACTAAGGTTTCTAACGTTAATCCCGCTTGAACAATTTTAATATTTGCTGAACCTTTGTAAAGTATAGAATCAGTTTTAGCTGTAACTTTAACAAAAAACATGTAAGTGTTTATTGGTGTTCAATTGGTGCCGCTTTTTGTAGAAATATCTATCTGGTTCAAATCTATTTTACCTACATATGTGTTAGCTAGAATAGCTTGTTTAACAGTCTCAACATTAGAATATTCATAAGGTGTTGAACTTTTATAAGCAAGTGATAAACCAGGTATATCAGCTATTGGTTTTTTATATTCAGTGTCATAATAAGGGTAAAATACTTTAATAGAAGATGACGAAATATAGTGTACAGAATCAACGGTTGGTGTAATGGTAATATAAGTATCTGTGATGCCATTATCAGGAATAGTTAATTCTTCGAGAAGTCAAGTTTTTGATACGAATTCAGGATTGATGTAATTATCTAATAAAGGACGAATTGTTCTTTCGTTAGGTTTGGAACAAAACAGTCCTGATGTTTGAATTGTATTGTTGGAATATGGATAGATAGTGTTTGCATCTTCTCCGAACTGTCTAAAATTAAAAACACTATTTATATCTATTTTTGTTGGTAATAAAGTTTGAGTTGATTCTGAATTAAGTTTTGAACTATTAGAACAATTGGTTAGTGTTGACACACACACACACACACACACACACACACGGGATTGTGAGTATTAGTGAAGAAAATAATTTACGAAAATTGTAGTTTTTCATTTGGTTATTTATGATTATATAATATCCAAAATCCCTAAGTATTTTTATACATACGTATACACTTTGTTTTCGACAAACGTGTTAAGGGATAAAACTCCAATTTTCTTATGTTGTTTAATAAAAAAAGAAACGAATATCGAACTCGAAAACAGTTAAAAAGAAACGAAAAGATTAAAATAGCTATTGTTTCTATCTTTTTCATCTTAATGTGTGCTGCTACAGGAGTAACTTGTGCTTTAGTTGCTATTACCGCTAATAATAATGGTGACACAGAAGGTTTTTCAAGCAACTCTTCTTATTTAACTATTGACGATATTAAACCAATCGAATGAGGGGTTAAATCTGAGAGAAGCGAAGAAGTTGAAAGCAATACGATTGTAACAAAAATAAATGACAAAGTTGTTGTTTTATCCACGCTTCCAGAAAACTCTTCACTAAATTACGAACTTTCTGGAACTTTGCCAATTGGTTTAAATTTTAATGAATCAACCGGAGAAATTTATGGAACTCCAACACAAATAACACCAGAGAGTGAACCATTTCATATTACAGGTTACTATTACCCCGACTTAGAACACACTAATTGTATTATTGGAAAAAGTAATGATTTTACTATTTCCATTTATGGTTTAATGATTAACAACACTATTAATGATGTTGTCTACTATATGGAAGACGAAAATGATTTGTCCACCGATGAACCACAAATGACTTTTAAAGGTGACATAGTACCCAACTCTGCTATCACATGAAGTTTAGATGATAGTAACGAAATCTTGAATAATCTAGAATTTAAAGACGGACAAATCAAAGGAAAACCAGGTATGGCTAGTGCTGTATCATTACGTTACCGTCTTAAAGCAGAATATCAGGGATATACGACTTTTTCTAATCAATTCAAACTTACCGTTATTTACGATCCTAGAAATATTTTCACAGTAAGTGGGGTTACAAATTTAGAAAAACACTATTTAGATGGTCATGCACGAGAAAGAGATGAAAATAACACATGGATGGAACCAAAAATTATTAACAATGATGATCCTTCCGCTCAAGACTATACAATTTCATATGAATTAAGTAAAAACTTACCAAAAGGAATAAAAATGGAAGAATCAACCGGAATATTTTACGGACAATTCCAAGAAGAAAATTTTAATGAAAATTATGTTTTAACCGTTAAATTTACCAGCGATTTAAGCAGTTTTGAATTTTTAATCTTTTTTAACATCAAAATCGTTCCTATCGAATTAGATTTAACTTATACAGGCGAATGTGAAACAGAAATCAATGGTGAACTTTTCAATATAGCTTTTAAAACAGTGTTTAATGGTGAAGAACTTGATAACGACAAATATGATATTAGTTTTGAAGAAAGCAATATCCCGGATGGATTAGTTTTTGATAATAATGATAAAACTCTTCAAGGAATGCCTGAAATGGATATTTTTTCTTTAGAAGATAAAACATTTAATGATATTAAATTTAAAGCAATTTACACACACAACGGACAAGAAATTGAGTCAAATGAAATTCAAATAAATCTAACATTAAAACATGCTTTTTCTTTAGAATATCGGGATGCTTCAAGTAATTCTAACAGTTCTAACTATGTTTCAGCTCTTAATGCGTACATACCATTGCTTAAAACCGAACCAAAAAGTTCTACTCTTTTCTTTCTAGATCCTACCGTATGAGGTATGAACCAAGTTCAATTAAGATTTACTCCGGTATTGCTTTTAAATAATATAGATATAAGTTCTGGTTTTTTTGATGATGCTGGAGTTCTACAAACGCCAACATTTAACTGTAAACTTTACTCTAACAGCAATGAATTAAAAGATAAAACAACGACAGATAGTACAGAAGATTACACAAATTGTTACGCTTTCTTGGATGGCAATGATATTTCATTAACCACTAAAGATAAAATCAACTTAATACCTCCACAAAACAGAGATAAGATAAAGTGTAGTGCTTCATTAACATATGGTGCAGAAGAACCAATTACTTCAGATTTTACAATAAATATTAAAATCATAAACAAACTTAACTATCAACTTAAAAGTAATATTGAAGGCAATCCTATCTTAAATAGTGGTTTAATTAAAGGAACGACAACAAAAGAGGAAACATGAGGAGATATTTTAACTAATTATCAAAGCGAATTTTACCGGGATAAATTTTCGTTGGATGAAAGCAAGCTAACATCAGGAATTACATTTGATTTAAGTATGATTGACGAATCTGGTTCCGAAGTAAAATTAAATCGTAATACTCAAAGAATAAAAATATTAAAACAAAACAATAATTCACATTTTACATTTTCTGCTTCTACTCTTAAGTTGTTTTTTTCTCCATATAGCGACGGAAATGGTTCGCAAACTATATTAGATATATATTACGAAGAATACGAGGACGGTATGTGAAAAACTGTTTCTGTTGCTTTTATCAATATCGTGTGATAGTTTAGGGATAAAATCTTTGCTTTTTTTCTTAACCTGATTTAATAATTTATGGTTATATAATATCAAAAATCCCTAATTGTTTTTCTATACATAAGTATAAACTTTATTTTCGATAAAAACTATTAGGAATGTTCTAAAAATTCTTATGTTATTTAATAAAAAAAAAAAAAATGGATATCAAACCAGAAAACAGCTACAAAGAAGTGAAAAGATTAAAATAATTGTTGTTTCTGTCTTTTTCGTATTAATGTGTGCTGCTACAGGTGTAACTTGTGCTTTAGTAGCTATTAGCGCTAAAGAGAGCAGTGAAACGGAAGGTTTTTCAAGTGATACTTCATTTCTAACTATCGATGATGTTGAACCGATTGAATGAGGGGTTAAATCTGAAGGAAGCGAAGAAGTTGAAAGCAATAAAATTGTGACAAAGTTGGACGATGAGGTTATTGATTCTTCTACGCTTCCAGAAAACTATTCTTTGAGCTATGAACTTTCCGGAACTTTACCGGTTGGATTATATTTTAACGAAAATACTGGTGAGATTTATGGAACACCAACACAAATAACTACTTCTAACGAACCATTTCATATCACGGCTTATTTTTTCCACAAAATAAATAATTCTAATTGTATTATTGGAAAAAGTAATGATTTCACCATCTCCATTTATGGTTTAATGATTAACAATACTATTAGTAACATTGTTTACTATATGGAGGATGAAAACGATTTATCCACCGATGAACCACGAATGACTTTCAAAGGTGAAGCAATACCTAATTCCGCTATCACATGAAGTTTAGATAATAGTAATGATCCATACCCTGGTTTAAATTTTAGTCAAGGTCGATTTGTCGGCAAACCAATAGCTGCCAGTGGTGTACCTATCCTATATCGACTTAAAGCGGAGTATCGAGGATATACAGCATTTTCTAACCAATTCAAACTTACTGTTATTTATAATCCAAAAAATGTTTTTACAGTAAGCGGAGTTACAAACTTAGAAAAACACTGTTTGGATGGTCATGCAGGTACCACAATAGATGAAGATAATACATGGATGAATCCGGTAGTTACAAAAGATGATAATCTTTTTCATAACGACTACAATACTACTTATCAGCTAAACAAAAAATTACCAGATGGATTATTCATTGACGAATCAACTGGAAAAATTTATGGACAATTTCCTAGTGTGCCTTTTCCTTTAACAAATTACATTTTAACTGTTACAATTTTTACCGAATTAAATAGTTTCGAATTTCTAATCTTTTTCAGTATTAAAATTGATGAAATTAAATTAGAATTATCATATACAGGAAATTGTACATCTCAAATTAATGGCGAACCGTTTGATATATCTTTTAAAGCGAAGTTTAACGGAAAGACTCTTGCTAACAACGAATACACATTAGAATACGATGGAACTATTCCAGTTGGTATGGTATTTAATGAAGAAGATAAAAAACTTCAGGGTATGCCTAACGTCGATATTTTATCTATGCAAAATATAGAATATGACTCTATTGGTTTTAAAGCCTTTTATAACTACCATGGCGAATATATTTGCACCAACGAGGAAGACAATGAAGTAAAATTAACGTTAAAATACTCCTTTACATTAGATTATGAAGACAGTATTAATAATTGAGCATGCTACTGTGCCGATGCTTACATGCCTCTAGTTAAAACAAGCATAGGGGAAGCAACACTTTTTTTACTTGATCCTGAAGATTTTGATTATTCCTCGTATCTTCTTTGATTCGAACCTTTATTATTTTTAAACAATACAGATGTAACTGCGGGGTTTTATGATAATTCTGGTATCGAATATGAACCAGAATTTAATGCTCAGTTATTGGGTTCGGATGATGTGGAAAAAACTAAAACAAAAGATGAGTATGAAATAGAAAAAAACGAAATACAATATAGTGATGATGCTTGGGAAGTTAAACAAGGAAAATTAAGCGAATTAGAAAAGCCAAATTGTTATCTTAATACATGAGGCCCCGACACAACTAACTTTTTGTATTTTTATAGAAACAGCCAAGGAGGCTTGGAGGATCCACCCGTAGTTCCTGAAGAAGGGGATAAAATAGTAAGCACTGCTACTTTCACTTGAGATGATGACAAACAAATTACCACAGTTTCTACAATAACCATCAAACTTATACATAAACTTGATTATCAGCTTAAAAGCGATATTTCAGGTTCCACATCTTTCGTTCTGAATGACAGTTTAGCTAAAGAAGGCGTAGAAATACCTGAAGAATTAGAAGGTTTTTTGACTGAAGTTAATAGCAACGAAAACAAAGACATATTCAAATTAGGAGGAAGTGCGTTAGAAACAGGAATCACTTTTGATTTGAGCATAATGCGAGACGAAACAGAATTAAAATACAATAATTTAAAACGTAATCAAAGAATAAGGATATCAAAGATAAATTCTAATTCTCACTTTATTCTTATCCCTTCTATTTTAAAATTGATTTTTTCTCCGTATGAACGACAAGGAGATGGTGAAGATACTAAATTAAATATATACTATGAAGAGTTTGATGGCGTTAGATGGATACCTGTTTCCACAGCTTTAATAAACATTGTATGGTAAATCTAAAGCATCTTTTGATGTAAGGTTTTTGCTTCGTTCTTTATGTTTTGTTATTTTATAAAAATTAAGTTTTTCCAACTTTCAGGGCCCAACCTAGGAATTTACATTGGTTGTTGATATAATAAAATTAATAATTTTTAAATTTCTGCTAAACGCAGGAAAACAGAATCATTCTTAATCTTTGTTGAAATGGAGCAGATGATGGGAATCGAACCCACGTAACGACCTTGGCAAGGTCGTGTTCTACCATTGAACTACATCTGCATAGCTAAATTATATATTTAAATATATAGGTTAAACCTAAATAAGAGAGAAAAAATGTTTAATCTTTAATCGCTTTTTCGGTTGTACTAATACTCTTTAAATCGATTTCTCCATCTTTCATTATTTGTACTTTTTGACCAGATTTTGTTGTTCCTACACAATTCATATCTTTAGAACCAAACATAAAATCGATATGTAGGGCACTAGTGTTAGCACCTACTTTATCTTTTTTATGTTTAGACATCTTTGTTCCCTTAACCACATTGATAGGATAAGAAGAACCGATTGCTAAATGACAAGAAGCATTCTCGTCATAAAGTGTTTCAAAAAATAATACTCCAGAATTACTAATTGGAGAGTTATATGAAACAAGTGCTACTTCTCCAATTCTTTTAGAACCAGCATCCGTGTCAATAATTTTTTTCAACACATCTCCACCTTGTTGTGCTTCATGTTTAACAATTTCTCCATCCTTAAAAGTTAGTTTGAAATTATTAATTAATTGTCCATTATAGTTTAATGGTTTAGTAGATACTACTGTTCCATTTACGTGATATTTGTGGGGCATACAAAAAACTTCTTCAGATGGTAAATTAGGATTGTATTCAGGAACTCCCATTCCTTCTTCTTTACCACCTAATCAAATGTGGTTATCTACTAAACCAACATTTAAATCTGTTCCTAAAGAATTAACAAAGTGTAAATTGGTAAATTGGTATTTGTTTAGATGAGCACAAATTTCATGTAAGTTTCTGTTATGTAGTTCTCAGTTTTGAATAGCATCTTGGTTTTTTTTAATTCGGCAAGTGTCTAAAATTGCTCTAGTTAATTTTTTAAGAGCTAATTTAGGTTTTAAATCTGGAAAAACAATTTTTGCTCATTCGATATTAGGATACCCAGCAATTGTTCATTGCACTGTGCTATCAATTACTCTTTTAATTACTGGTTTTAATAATGCGCGGTTATAAGTAGTAATAGCAGACATCTTTTCTGGAGCAACATCACTAAATAAACCAGGTATATCAGAAAGAATACGAATATAACAAGCTTTCTTTTTGGCAACTAATTCAATTCTTTCCTCTGCTACATACTTTAAATAATCTTTAACACTTTCCGCAGATTCGTTTTGGTAAACAGTATGGGTTGCTAAATCATCGGTTCATTGGATACGAACTTTCTTAGCTCCTAAAGCATAACATTCATTAACAACTAATCTTGCTAATTTAACTGCTTCAACATTAGATACCAAAAGAACTTCTTGATCTTTTTGTACATTTACTCCAATTTTAGCAATTAGTTTTGCATATTGCTGTAAGTATTTTGATTTCATATGTTAAATTATATGGTGGAGATTAGGTATTAATAAGAAGTGGAATGGGGTTGGTTTTGTATACAATTTAATAGTTTGATAACTATTAAATTTTAAATGATGTGGGAAATATCGATAAGTTAAATTGGTTCTTTAAAAAATGTAATATTTTCTGTGTCCAAAGTAGAGGTATAAACGGTATCATTACCTGTGCCAGAAACTGCTATAATACCACTTAACGGGAAAGTCGTAACCAACGAATTGCCTCCGGAAGAAAGAACGAAAGGAGCAAAATCAATCCAATTAACTCATTCGTTAGCCATTCTTGGGTTTTGTAGCATTCATGCTTTCTCCATTATACAGTCCTTATCACTTTCAGTACTTCACACCCTCAAATTATTATCATCATCATATGTACCATCACTGAATTCCCCAGAAAGTTTAGCTGGAGTGAGAACCCCATCAACGTAGCTTCCTTTTGTTAATGTAAAATCACAGTATTGGTAATCGACGACAGCATTGTTCGCTAGGCTGGTAACTGAAAATTCAGCACGAAAGCTTTGACCACTTACACTTATTTTAAGTTTGCTAGAATATGTTTCATTATTAATTAGATTTGCGCCATAAGACATAACAATAGAATTAGCTAAATTTTGTATATCAAGGTTAACATTTAGAAAGATTCTAAAATCTTGATCGGTGTTTATATTTTCTTGACCGTATTGTATTTCTTTTTTTATTTGTGTCTTTTTATATTCTAGTTCATCATTAGGATTTAATCGATGAACATTTTTAATTAAATAGTTGTTAGCTTCTTCGATAGTGCGTAATGCATTATCAATTTTTAAAGTAACATCTGTGTAGGTAAAGAAAGTTAAATAAGAATCTACAGCATAAGCAGTTTTTACTTTAATACTATATGTTTTATCTTCTATTGTACCATCTAACTCTCCAACAATCGCTCCAGTATCTTCATCTATTCATAGTCCAGATGGCAAACTATCAAGTGATTCTGCTGCTAAATAAAAAGATAAATAGTTTGTTAAAGTGTTAGAACCATATGTTACAGTTGGTTCAATACTGCGAACATCATTATTATCATTAAACAAATGAATGTAATTATCTTCTCCATACATTGTGGTAAAAGTAGTTTCATCTTGAATATCTGTACGGAATTTAAATGTTGCTGGGGTATTAGAAGTATATAAAGTGTTATTAACTATGGAAGCTGTAACTTGTGAATAAGCATCATCTGCTGTTTTACTATTGGGTGTTCCGGAAATAATACCAGTATTAGAATTTATCCCTCCATCTCAAGATTCGAGTGTCTGAGTGTTTCAATCATTAACGTGATTATCGAAAGTATAAGTTATTTGCATATTGCCAGGTATATCTTCTCCATCTCATGTTAAAACAGGAGGTTTTCATTCAAGCGGAATACCTACATGTGGTTTAAAATTATAGATACCATAATCATCAATATTACTACTTGAAGTAGGGACAAAAGCTAAATCTCCATTTTTTGGGTTGTCAGGAGTTGCGTCACTACCACTAATATTAAAACTTTGACTAATCACATAACTGTCACCATCTTCTGTGGTTATCAAAGCATACAATGTATATTCTGTTAATTCACAAGGTTGTGTTCCAATTTCTCAAACTATTTTTGCAGTATCAGAACCTGATTCTTGAACTAATGTCATTCCTTCAGGCAAAGTTTTATTTAGATATCATTCAACAGTTGAATCATTAGGTAAATCAGCTATTCCAGGAAGCTCATATTCCCCTAAGTAATTAGTGTTGTATTCAAGATTATCAAAATCATCATCAAAACCATAACCTCCTTCTTCTAAGCCAACAACTGAAATAGTAACATCGGTTACTTTAGAAATTTTGAGTTGAGGATTTTTTACATAAGTGGTTACAACTTTATAAATACTTCCATAACCGTCATCAACTGTCACTCCTTCACCCAAATCGCCTCTTATAGCTCCAGTTGTATTATCTATCGTTAAACCTTCTGGAAGAAGTTCAGAAGTTTCATCCAATGCAAAACTTGGTTCATTTTCAAAAACACCATTACTTACTACCACTTGGGGGATAAAATTTATTCCTCGTTCACCTTTAAACAGTTGAATAAGGTTGTCTGTTCCATAAGCTTTGTAAGTTGTAACAAATTCTATTGCATCGTCGATTTGGATATAAAAAGTAAAACTCACAGATTCCGCTGAATATGAATCAGTATTAGCAACAGAAGCGGTTATGGTAAAAGAAGTTTGAGGACAAGATTCAGAAGGTATTCCACTGATCGAACCATCTTCAGGGTTAAAGTACAAGCCTAGTGGTAAACTATCCAAAGGTGATAGCGAGTATGTTACTTGCATATCACTAGCTGTTCCTGTATCAACACTTTTTCCTAATGGTAAAGGTGTTCAATCAACCAACGTTTGTAGATATCCATCAAGATTCTCGGAAGTTCCATTAAACGATAAAGTTCCAGTCGATAGGGGGGGGGTGGAATTTTGGGCACCTACGGTGATGGTGAAAGCGTTTGTTGATTTTTCAATCTTCTTAGTTTTCCCTGCAACTTCGACAGTGTATGTCACTTTTATTTTGAAACTTAATGGAGTCGCAGTGACAGCACACTCTCCTGTTAATTCACCGGTGTTTTCATTAATTCCTAACCATTCTGGTTTTGTAGTTGTTCCTTGTGCTTCAAGGGAAAATTTCACATCTTTATCTGAACTACTATTTCATTCCTCTCCTTTGATTTTTACTACCAATGTAGTAGCACCTATTGCACTATTAGCGGTTTTAGTGATATTGTCCACGTTGGACAGCTGGAGCATTGAACTATATGGTTCTCAGTTACTTCTTTCAAAACAACTAGTAAATAAGAGGGTAGTTGAAGAAGAAAGGATGAAAGTTGTTCCTAGTCTAAATGCAAACTTATTACTTTTTCTCATCTTATATAAGTATATCTTTTAAATGATTAGACAATTTCTAGTAAAATTTATTCTTCTGTGCTAATAACACACAGAAAAAATATTTTTGAAATAGTTAACATTTAGATTTGAAGATATTACAATCCTATCACAATGGTGAGTTAGGATTTATATCAATTAATCAAATGTTGGTAAGTGTAACAGATAATTCAGAATTATCATTATCACCAGCTCTATGTGTGATGCCAGAAACAGATAATTCAGAATTATCATCACCAACAACTCTAATTCCTTTTATTCCAGATGCAGCATCTAATTCAGAATCATCATTATCACCAGCTCTAAGCACGATAGTAGAAACGGATAATTCAGAATCATCGTTATCACTAACTCTGTGTGTAATAGAAGAAGTACTAGTTGTATAAGAAATTGAACTGTTGTTTACTACAGCAAAACTTACTCCAACTGATAGGACAGCAGCTCCACCTAATAATGTTGCTAATGTTAATTTTGTTTTTTTACTCATCATAATATTCATATTATAACTATGAAGGTTAAACTTTCGGGGTTTTAGTCTTTTTAAAAAAAAGCAATTTTAATATTTTATAGTTGTTAACTTTCTTGATTAGGAGTATAGTATACAGGAGGAGTGATGATTATAGTTGGAGGAACAAAAACACCATAAGGAAGATGTATGTTTTCATTATTTTTATCAAGACTAAGCATAACTTGAGCAGATTCTCCAACATAATCAATAGGATAGATTATTGATGAAATTGGAACCCAAGTAGCACCAGGTAATTTAGTTATGTCGTTTTCTAAGTCAAAATTTTGTTTGACTTCTGACAAATCATTTTTTGAAACTACAAGACTAGTATTGTTTTGGTTTAAAGAGAATGCCACTATGCTTGATAGAATAGCAGCTCCACTGAATAATGCTGCTAGGGTTAGTTTTAAGTTTTTATTTATCATAATTTTCTTATTATAGCGAAAATTAAAAAAAGATAAAATACTTTTTTTAAATGCTTATGGAAATTCTATTAAGTAGCAGCGACAACGGCTAAAGTGGATTAGGGACTCTAAATCGAATAACTACACCTCTCTCTTTTCACCGTGAATAATTTTTAATGTAGGAAAACGAAGAGATGGTAAATTTGTTTTACTATCATATGTTTCTTCGAAATATTGAATAGTTACAACTTTACCAATAATTAGTTCAGGATTATGATATCATTCAATACGTTGTTCGTCAGATAATCCTGAGCCTACATCTACCTTACATCCTTTGTGTTCGATAACAATTGAACCTACGCATGGCATATCAACTTTTATCCCTACATCGTTTAGCATTTTTTTTGTAGATGTAGAAACTCCTACAACCTCATACTCTCCGTCATAAAAGTTTTTTATCTTTTGTAAATCATAACTACGTTTACCGTTGTATACCGAATTCATTCGTCTCAACATTAAACCTTCTCAACCATTCAACTCTACTTTCTTTTTTCATTCAGAAATAGTGTTTTCATTTAAATCTGTTTCGTGTTCAACAATTCTTACAAAAGAACCAAAAGTTTCTGGTTTGATAGTTACTAATTTTTTGATTCTTTCACCAAATTTTTCCGTTCCAATAGTTTCATCAAACTCTGAACGTTTGATGATATCAAAAAGAATATATGTAGGGTTGGGTATGGTGTGTTTTTTTCTAGTGATTTGTTTCATTATTCCAGCAAAATCTTCTTTACCATTTTCATCAACCAAACAAGTTTCTCCATCTAACACATACTCTTCACCATAAAGTTTTTTAGCGGCTGCTAAAATTTCTTTTATTTGTGGTTTTAAATTATCCAAAGTAGTAAACATTTGTCCTGTTCTACTATACAATTCTACCTCACCTTGGTTAAGTAATGCGATTGTTCTTACCCCATCTAATTTTCTACTAACCATTCAATCTTTTGGTTGAGAAAAATCTATCTTATGAATAAGTGGAGCTTCATCGCTTCTTTCTGCTAAAGAAACTTTAAACTCTTTTACACAGGGAGCGATTTTATTAATTAAAGAACTATTAATATTTGCTTTCAAATCTTTGTTAATAATTGCAAAAATTATTTCTTCATATTCTGCTCCTAAAAAGTCAATTAATTCCATTACATATTTTAAAGCTGCATGACCAGTTAATATACGGTTAGTTAATTGATCAAGTACATCAAAAATATCTTGTTCTGGAGAAAACTCTTGTTTATCAATTTTTAATGCCTTACGCATTTTTACTATATTGTCTGAAGACATTCAATAACGTTTGTCAAATGAATAAATGTAATCCATAAATTTACAAAATAGCTCTTTATCTAAAAGATAATATTTATTCAATATTTCTTTTTTAGCATTAGAACTATTATTGTTCTTTAACTCATCGGTTAAATTACGTAAATAGTCTAGCTGTAGTGATAATTTTGACTCAATACAAAACATGAAATAACTATTGTTTATTATAGCTGTGTTGGAAAAATTTGATTTGTCAAGTGAATTCACCTTTTTCATTTGCATACCCAACAACATATGTTCCAGGTAAATCTGGACCAACTGCACCCATATCATCACGAGGTTTAGTCATTGAACCTGGGTTAATTACTACCATCGGATAAACGACTTGATTACCTTTACTATCAGTTGTTGTTCACTCACAAGAATCGATATGTGCTCGGTGAGTGTGACCAGTAATTACAAAATTAGGTTTGATTTTTTTAATCAATCAATCTTTTCATTCGATAGTGTCAGTAATTCCACCAGTTCTTTTAGAAATAGTTTTACTAATACGATCTTCTTCTTCAAAGAAATGAGTTAATAAAAATACTTTACCTTTTAAAATAAAAGTTTTGTATTGTTTTTTCATTACTTTGTTAAAATAATCATCTGGAAGGTTGTAACGTAGCATTTGGTTAGTTACTTCGTGATTTCCGTTAACTCAGTGAGTGAATCTTTGATCTTTTAATTCATCTTCTACTTCATAATCTGGGTTAGAAAATTCTTCAAAATCTCCAGCATGAATAACTACATCTGCTTGGCATTCTTCCATTACTTGTAGGTAGTCTTCTCTACCATGTGTATCTGATAAAATTAATATTTTAGTTAATTCGTTATTTTCTTCGTTTAATTCTGCTACTTTTCTTGCCATGAGTTAATTATATTTTTTATTGAGAGAAAGAGAAAATTTTTGGACGAGATTTGTTTAATAAATATATTAAGTGTAGTGGGAGAGAAGTTTGTTACAACGAGACACTTCAAGCAGAGCTGATTTTTACTCGAGATTGTTTAATGATTGCGTATTTGTTTTACGTTAACACTTTGTTGTATTTTTGTACATAAAAACAAACCTGGTCGAAAATTTTAGATAGAATAGTTATGTTTTTAACTTTCGTTTTCTCCTCTTTATTTTATAGTAAGGTAAAAAGAATACGAAATATTAGCGGTATAGTTGCCATTAATAAATATCCGCAGTAATAATGTATAATTATTAGTTTCGGTAGGTGTACCATATAATCGTCCGTTCGAACTATTAAAAAATAAACCTATGTTGCTTAATTGAGATTCTTTGTCTAAGGTATAGCTCACATTGTATTCTGTCTTGTTAATACCACTTAACGAAACCCCGGGACTTATTATTTGACTTTCAGTATAAGTTTTGTTTTTTTCTAGCATTATATCTTTTGGCAGCATCGCAGTTAAAAGAACCGTTTTTTTAGGGTTAGGAGCAACGAATACTTTAAATTTATTAGAAACCGCTGTCAAACTACCGAATTTAGCTATGATATAAAATTCGATAGGTTCTGGAGTAAGTGTTCAACATTTCCCTATAATTTGTCCACTTGAGGAAAAAGACAAACCGCTGATTATGTTTGATAAACCGTTGTCAGCGGTTAGGATGTTTTCTTTGTCCCCTACAGCCAAAGAATAAGCTGCGGAGTTTGGGTTTCCTCCTCTAGTGATGATTGGTAAAGTTGTCGTTATTTGCTCATCGTCATAAAAAGTATAAACATCTTCGATAACATTAGCAAACTCTAACCCATCAATTTCTACTGTAAACAGTTCACTAATAGCTTTTAAGCATTCTTTTTTGGTTTTGTCTGCATAATATATAGCTAAAATCTGGAAGGTTTTTATTTGAAAAATTTCGCTACTTTTTCCAGTAATCATTCCTGTATTTTTATTAAATATTAAGCCACTAGGCAAACTACCAATTAATTCAAATTCTAGTTTATAGAAGGTGTTTTCGTTATTTTTGGACAAAATACTTCCATATAAAAGAACATCAACATTTTCACTAACCTCGCTGCCTACAACTGTATGAATGTCGTTTAGAGAATATGCGAATCTAAAAGCATCAGAAGTGTATATTACCTCAATAGTAAATTCGTTACTCGTTGTTTTCAAGCATTCTTTTTTGGTTTTGTCTTTGTAATACAAAACCTCGATAGAGTATGTTTGTTTATAAAATTCTTCGGTGCATTGTCCAAAAATTCTTCCAGTACCAGTTTCAAACGTTAGGAAACTCGGAAGAGTTCCTACCAATTTAAATTCCAATTTATAGGCAGTAGTGCTACTGTTTGCTACTAGATAATTGTTATATAAAGAAACCCGCGGAGTGAAATTTATATTTTCCCACACATTTTTCACAACATCATCGATATTACTAAAAGCTAATTCGTTTCCTTGTTGTCATTCTACTTGTAAAGTAAAGAGATTACTCTTAGATTTTAAACATTCGCTTTTGGTTTTGTCTTTGTAGTATGAAACAACTATACGAAGATTTTTTTGATAAATAGTTTCGGTGCAATGCCCTGAAATTTTTCCTGTGTTAGAATCGAATATTAAGAAATTTGGTAGTTCTCCTTCTAATTCAAATTCTAATTTATATTCAGTGCTTGGATTATTCGCAATTAAATTTGTATTGTACAAAGAAACAACAGGTGTAATATTTACATCATCATTGACTTGAGCAATTGCATCTTGAATTTTAGCAACCGCTAATGGGGGAGAAAATGTAGATACTTCTAAAATAAAACTATTGCTCTTTGCTTTCCAACACTCTTTTTTGGTTTTGTCTTTGTAATACAAAACAGTAATTGAAAAACTTTGAGAATAAAAAGTATCAGTGCAATTACCGTTGATTATTCCTGTGCTAAAATCAAAGTGTAAAAATTCAGGCAAAGTACCGGTTAGTTCGAATTCTACTTTATATTTAGTTGTCGAATCATTTGTAACCAATTCTTCTCCATACAAAAATACTTGTGGAGTAATATTAAGTTCTTGCCCGACTGTTTTAGATGTGTCTTCTATTTCCCCAATCACCAAATCATTACTTTGTCCAAAAACTTCCAAAGTAAACTCATTGCTGCTCACTTTCAAACATTCCTTTTTATTTTTTTCTTTGTAGTATAAAGCTACGATACGATAAGTTTGAGCATAGAAAATATCTGAGCAATTGCCAGAAATTTCTCCGGTACTAGGACTAAAGCGTAAAAACTCAGGTAGGGTACCAATTAGTTCAAATTCTACTTTGTATTCAGTATCTGGGTTATCTTTTTCAACTTCTTGTTCGTATAAAAACACTTCCGGTTCAATACTAATGTTTTCCCCTATTAGTTTGCTGGTATTTGGCAAACTACCGATTACTAAATCATTTTCGTTTCCAAGAATTTCGATACTAAATTCATTACTAACAGCTTTTCAACATTCTATTTGTGTTTTATCTTCATAATACAAAGCGAGAATGTAGAAGTTTTGAGAATAAAAAGTATCTGTACAAGTTCCAGAAATTTCTCCATCATTATTATCGAAGTGTAAAAAAGACGGTAAAGTTCCTACTAATTCAAACTCTATTCTATAGTCGGTGCCTGGATTATTTTTTTCTTGTTCTACTTCAGATAAAAATACTCTCGGAGATATGTTAACTTCATCTTCAATAAAACAAATAGTGTTTTTTATTTCAGAAAGTTTTAATTCACTGATTGGTTTAATTATTTCTATAGTGAATTCATTACTTTTTGTTTCGTATCTTGTTTTTGTTGTTTTGTTTTCATAATACAAAGCAATAATATGAAAAGATGTTACTGGTAAAACTCCAGCACAAGTTCCAAAAATTACACCTGTGTTGGTATTAAAATTTAAAAATTTAGGCAGGGTACCGGTTAGTTCAAATTCTACTCTATATTCGGTTTGAGTTCCGTCTTTTTCCAACTCTTTTTGATTTAAAAATACTTCTGGAACGATTTCGATATCATCTCCAATAGTTTTGGTTTGATTTTCTAAATTATTCATTTTTAGTTCATCAGCAATAGTTGTAGAGTTTGTGGCTGTTTGTGTACTACAACCGTTAGCCGAGAACACAGAAATAGCTGCGGCGAATAAACAGATTAATACAAACACCGCTGCTAGCAGAATAAACCGCATTTTTTCCATTCGTAAAATCTGCTTTCGAGACTTATATTTTGTTTTCTTTTTCATAAGTATAGTAAGATTATAAAAAAAAAAAAATTGTCTTTTTGGGATTCCACAGCAGTTTATTCTGGTTTGGCGCATTGTATTCAATAACATTTTGCAGCAAACCAAAAAATATTTATCAGTGAGGTACACCCACAAAACTGGGACACAATGGCACTTATTTATACCTTCTTGTACCAGTTCAATCGTTTTATCCGCTTCTCTCTTTTTTCGTTATGCACAAAAACCTAGCACCAAAAGGATACACTCTAACCAAACAACTCTATTAAAAATTATTTAGATAATTTATCAATAACTTGAACCAATATATCGTAGATTAAATTGATTGACTTAATTTCCACTTTCTCTTCTGGAGTATGTGCACCACGAACGTTTGGTCCAATAGAAACAGGAACCATTCCTGGATATTTTTTTACTATCATCCCAAATTCTAGTCCAGCATGGATAGATTTAATTTCCATGTGGTGTTTAAATTTTTCTTTCGCAATACTTTGTACAGCATCAGCTAAATCGTTTTGTAACAAAGGAGCAGCTCCTTCATAAGAAGAAACACAACGGTAGCTACTTTTAGTTAATTCAGCTAATGCTTTAACTTTGTTCTCTAATTTTTCTACAAAGAAATCATAACTTGTTCTACTTAATCAAGAAACATTGATTGTTTTTTCTGTAGTAGCAATAACACCAATGTTAGTAGAAAGTGTTGGCATATTGGTTTTAAAATCATATCCATTAATACCATTATTAGCTAAACTCATTAGGTTAAGAAACGATTGAGAACAAGCGTTGCTAAGTGGTTTAAATGATGGTTTAGCTACTTTCTTAATCTCGTAGTTTAAATTTGGTTCAAATGCTTCATAAGCTTTTTTGTATTCAGCAAACAAAGTTTTAAATTCTTTTTTAAATAATCCTAAATCTTCAATACTTAAAACGATGTTAATGTATGGTGGAATAACATTGTCCGCTCTTCCAGATTCAGCTGAAACCAAATTAAATTCTACTTTCTCACTAAGTGTTTTAAGCATAACAAAAGCGTCAACAATCACATTCGATCTTGATTCTTGTATCATTACACCAGAGTGTCCAGAAACTCCATCAAATATACGTAATAGGTATTGTATTTTATCATTTTCTTCTCTTTTTGTACGGTAGCAAATTTCTGAACGTTTTCCTCCAGCTGAACCAACAACGATTTCATCATCATCTTCTGAATCTAAATTGATTAAATATTTTGATTTTAATACTTTTGGTTCAACATTTCTAGCCCCTGTTAATCCTTGTTCTTCATCAATAGTGAAAAGTGCTTCAAGGTTGTAATTACTTTTTTTATCCAAAAGCAAAGATAAAGCCATAGCTACACCAATTCCATCATCAGCTCCTAAAGTGGTTTGTTTAGCTTTTATTCATCCTTTTTCTTCGTATGCTTGAATTGGATCGGTAGCAAAGTTATGTTTAGAATCAGCAGTTTTTTCAGGAACCATATCTAAATGTGCTTGTAATAAAATCGGTTTTTTGTTTTTGTTTGTTGCGTTTTCAGTAAAAACATAAACATTACCTGTTTTATCTACTTTAGTTTTTAAACCGTTTTCTTTCATTAAGTCAACGATGTATTTACTAATTTCACCTTCATTACCTGAAGCGTGTGGAATCTTACAAAGTTCGTAGAAGTATTTTAAAGTGTTATTATTTGCCATACTCTAATTATACCCGGTGGGTAAGTTAATGATTTTTTGCTCAAATTTTGGGTGTTTTTTTAGACTGGGTAGTCTTTTAAAAACCTCATTTTTTCGTTCAAAGAAAAATTTTTTTTCTTGCAACTTAATATATTACATATATTACTTTTTAGTTTTGAAAAATTTTTTAAGTAAATGGCCAAAAATGCGGTAATATATATAGATGAGGAGAGATCCTGAATATTCACATGGCAATAAATAAAAAATCCAAAAAAAATATTTCCGTAGCTTCAATTTTGTCTTTGAACGAAGTGAAGGTACAAGAAATATTAAAACAAATCATAGATAAAGTTACTGAAGAAGTTTTATCTTGTTCGAAGTTTTCTGCGAAAACTAAGAAAGCTTTTGAAACAGTGGTACTGAGTCTCGCTGATAAGTTCTCTGGCATCCCTGAGCTTATAATGAGATATAAGGAACTTCCAAAAGAAACTGAGCCGGAACCACCTGTGCCACCAGAACCTCCGGTACCACCGGAGCCTCCAACTATTGAACCAGTCGTCGAACCAGTTGTTGAACCAGTCGTTGAACCACCGATTATTACAGAACCACAAGTTCCAACAGAAGTGCCAGATAATGATATGTTAAAACTAATACTTGAACAAATTAAAGCACTTACAGGACAAGTCCAAGTACTTACAGGAGAAGTTCAACAAGTTAGAGAAGAAGTTCAACATGTTAAGGAAGACGTTCAACATGTTAAGGAAGACGTTGCGGTGCTTAAGGAAGACGTTGCAGTGCTTAAGGAAGACGTTGCGGTGCTTAAGGAAGACGTTGCGGTGCTTAAGGAAGACGTTTGCGTATTAAAAGGAAGAATGGATGCTCTTGAAAATAAAGTTGACGAAGGCTTTAAAAAACAAGCAGAGTTTAATGATTACATCAAAAATGAAGTCGAAGGACTTAAAGTTGAAATGCAAGAACTTAAAGTAGCTCAAAAGAAAACAGACGAGAAAGTCGAAGAAGTTATAGCAGCTCAAAAGAAAACTGATGAAAAACTTGATAGAGTGATTAAGCTTAACAATCTTAAATCATAAGATATAGTTAGTTATGCTTTTTTTCTTGATCGAATTTCGCACGAGAAATTAAAAGGTTAAAAAGGTAGCTTACAAATCCCAAACTAAGTAATAAGAAAACGATGATTACTGTTAGGAAAGCGAAGTATCCTATCGCATGTCAGAAACCAAGAACTAAAAGTCCTGTTTGGTTTCTTACAAAGAAAAATAGTAACAGAGAGAAGATGACAACGAATACAAACCCCATTCCCCAAGAAAGTAGTTTGTGACTTTTATCCAATCAAGTTTTAACAGCGAACCATAATTTTAGTCCCATATACAATGGCATAAAAATGATAGCATAGATTCCTTTTTTAGCTCCCTGAGCGTTAAATACCAATCCACACACTGCTATAAACGATATAAATAGTAAGAAGATGTTAAAAGAAAGGAATAAGAGATAGGTAATTGTATGAGCAGGTTTAAAGATTTTTTGATAAGTAAAAAATGTAGCTAGTAAACTTAACAAAATACTACATACAAAAAACAACATTCATGTTAATCTAAAATTACCCATTTGTTGATATCATTTAGTGTATCTTTGGTTAAAAGGAATTTGTTTTTTTTCAATACTAATAACTCTACCCATTTCATAAGCAATATCAGTTTTTCTTTCTAACGCATCAACCTCTTCTTCTCCTTGAACTTTAATTTGCATAGGTGTAGTGTAAGCATATCTGTCGTATTTTACCACATTAGTTTCTAATAGGTTAGCTTCATCATGTAGTTGCACAGCATTAATAAACTCTTTGCTAATTAATAGGTTATTTATTTTTACTAATTTAGGAAAAGCATTGATTTTTCAATTAGTATTTGCGTCATTATTTAAAAAATATTCTTGACAAGCATTGTTCATAACTGAAAATCTCGAATTATTTTCTAGATTGTAAGTAGGTATAACAACAGCTAGTTGTTTGATTTCTGGAGTGCAAAAAAGTTTAACATTTTCTCTTACATATTCTTTGTTTACTTGTCCTTTTACTTTTCAAAATAAAATATCGAATTCAATTTCTTTATTTACATGACAAAATTGGAAAATATTTTTTAAAGAAACACCTTTTTTATAAATAATGTTGTAGTTTTTAGGAGTTAGTTTTTTAACTTCATCAGCATTTTTTTCATCATTCGAATTATCTGCTAAAAAGTAAACAATATTTTGATAATCTTGAACAATGTTTTTTTCAAACTCTTCTACATTAAATTCTGATGTTAATTCATAAACTAAAAGTACTTTGGGTTGTAAAGAAGTATCCGCTTCTTCTATAAACCTATCAAAATCTTGTAAATTCTTTTGTCTTAAAAACTTAGTTCTTAAAAAATAAAATAAAGCATTAGCGGCCAGTAAGAAACTAAAAGGGAACAAGAATACTTGTCACACTAAAGTACTTTTTTTATTTACCACTAAATAAATTGTGTATCCAATAAAAAAGATTACAGTTATGCTAATATTTAGGATCAATAGAGTCCATTTTAACTCGAAATTTCTATTTTTTGAATTAGAATTAATCATTACTAAAAGTATAACACATTGTGGTTTGTTATATGTATATAAAGTGTTTAAAATAAGTAGCTTCCGGTCATTTAGTCTAGGAAAAAGCAATGAATCTTTCTAAAATTCCTCTAGATTTATTATCAAATAGGAGTTAATAGGAGTTTTGCATACCTAATTAAATAATGCTTAAATTATTTCTTCTTTAATTAATTTAGCTCTCACTTCATCCACTTTTTGATAATCTTTATTAGCTAAATGCTCTTTTCATAATTTAATATCTTCCGCATATTGCTTAATAAACTCATAGTTATAAGTAATGTTAAACACTTTGAGAGCAACAATAATTTTGTTGATAGTTTTTTCAACTTCACCATAATTTCTTTCTTTATTTAATCCAGAGAGAGTTTTAATAAGTTGGATGATATAAGCAACTGAATTAGGGAAATCTAAATCTTCATCTAAAATAGTTACTAACTCTGCAGGGATAAGCATATCAGCTTGATAGATAAATTCTTGATTTTGTAAAGCTAAATTTACAATAGCCAAATTTACATCTTTAACTAATTTATTAAAGTTCTTTTTTGTTTCGTCCATTATAGTTTCACTATAATTGATAGGGTTTTCGTATTTTGTTTGTAAGAAGAATCAACGAACAACATTAGGAGAATATTTAGCTAAAATATCTTTAGCTAAAATAAAGTTTCCTAAAGATTTAGACATCTTTACGTTGTTTACATTAACGTGTCCAACATGCATTCACACTTGTGCCATTTCTTTATGGTATAAAGCATAGTGTTGTGCTCTTTCGTTTTCGTGGTGTGGGAATTTTAAATCAATTCCGCCACCATGAATAGTTACTTGTTCTCCAAAGTATTTGCTAATAAAATAAGCACATTCTGTATGTCATCCTGGTCTGCCGTGTTCGTTTCACGGACTTTGTCAGTTAACTCCCTCAGTTGTTTTTTTTCATAGCACAAAATCTAAAGGATTTTTCTTTTCTGAAACATCTATTTCTTTTCTGGCATCTTGTATTAAGTTGTCGACGTTTTGTTTTGATAACTGACCATAGATATTTTTTACTTTATCTATTGAAAAATAAACGTCACCGTTTTGTGCTTCATATCCAGCATCAGCTTGCACTAATTGTTGTACATAGCCAATAATTCCTTCTATATTTTCAGTAACTTTTGGAATAAAATCCATTAAATTGGCATTCAATTCCTTAATTAGTTCTAAATATGCTTGACCATATTTTTCACTAACTGCTAATTCGGTAGTTTTTTCTTCTTTTGCCCGTTTAATGATTTTATCATCTACATCAGTTAAATTGTGGGCATATTGGACACTTTTTTTAGAAAGTTTTAAATAGTTATATAAAACATCGAATGTTATTAGCGGACGAATATTTCCAATATGTACGTAATTGTAAACTGTTGGTCCGCAATTATAAATTGTTATTTTATTTTCAGGTAAGTTTTTTGTTGTTTGAGTTAGAGAATCGTATATTTTCATTGTTTATTTTTTATTTAAATGGGGGTTTAGAATTACTCTTATAAAAGAATAAAAAATTAACAACAGCAACAAGCAGTTTTAAAAAATTTGTTTACTAAGAAGAATTTAGTCATGGGTGTATTATATCGTTGGGTTCGATGATATAAAGTTGGGTTATACACTGTTTTGCGTTTCTTGCATAACTCATACTTTATCTTCAGGGATAACAGGTTCCAAGTTATCGATCAATACTTGTCCAACGCCTACTGCTATGGTGATCAAAGTAACACCTATGGTAAATTTAGCCATAGTAGGACTTAAATTTTTTCTTTTTAAATATTTACCAAATTCTTCTTCCGTCATCACATTATCTTTGTACTTATTTATTTTCGGAGCAAAATAGTCTTCTTCATATCTCGTATAGTAAGCTTCTGCTCTTCTTTGGTACCTATGAATTTCTTTTTTAGTATAAGGGGATTCTTCGAGAAGATTTTTTCATTTCTCTGTGTATCTATCTTCGAAAGCTTTGCAAAAAAGAACATCTCTAGGTGCTTCTATTTGCTTGCCTTTTGCACACTCGGGAACTTCAGTATAAAGAGCGGTATAAACATTATGCACCGCTATATTCTTTCCTTCGATGTTGCTTCACAGTTTAAGTTGCGAACCAATTATGTTTAATACTCTGCCACCACAAACACCGCCAATAACACCCATTCCAAAAGAAGTAAAACAATATGCTTGTATTGAAAAATTAACAAACATTTCTTTTTCTAAACTTTGAGATTTATTACTTAAATCTTCAACGCTTTCCAAAACATTAACTCGTTTGTAAATAGTATTTACATCCTCGTTATGATAGTTTAAAAACTCGTTGTTAAAATCGCTTTCAGTATACTCATGATACTTTGGATAATCAGTTTGTTCAAGAGTGTACACCATCCATGATTTTGCACGACGAGTATTTTCTTTACAAGTTTGTGATAAGTTTTTTTCTTCTTCTAACAAATCTTTATCATCGAACAATTGCTCTGTAGCAAAATCAAAAAATTCAAAAATCGTAGGTAGGAAAGCAAATATGTACGTACTTGCAATCGTGGCAATTTTTAATTTAGCACTAACGGTAAGATTTTCGTCATTTAACTTGTCATAAAACCCAGCAAAAATTTTAGCTACATCTTTTGGAACACAGGTTTTAAATTTTTCTACAAGGTTAGACAATTGTTCGATAGCTGGTATCATATCTCTTTTAGTTTTGCATGTTTTTATTCCGTTGTAAGCAAGAAAAGAATCTATTGCAACATTAACGGCAGAAAAACCGAGAGAAAGTAAATCTGCTGCAGATAAAATTGAACAAAACTCTTCTAGTGCGGATGAACCAATTAGTACACCAGAGAGTAACATGTCCATACCAGAACTTACTTCTAAAGTGGTTTGAATATTTTTTGCCAGATTTTTTTCTCTATCATCATCACCATATGACAAGATATAAAAATCGTGGATAAATTTAGCAAACATATTCCCTTGTTGAAGCAATGCTAATTCTTCATTTGAGTATGGGAAATATATTGGTAATGTGTTAGTTTGTTTGTTGCCGATACTATTTGTCCATTCGTATTCTCTAATTACTCTGTAACTACCAGAATTAGGTTCGTTGTCAACCAAAACTCATTTAGCTTCTATGTAAGGAATCAAATTTTTAAAACGATAAGCATCAGAATAGTTTTTTACCAATTCTTTATTAGCGAGTAAGTCTTCCAAAGTGCCTTGTTTAATGTAATTAGTGTTAGCTTTAGTAACCGCTAACATAATTTTCTCGTTGGCATGGTTGTTTTCTAATTGGTGAGGTTTAACGATACCAGGTAATTCCAAACTTTCTGTATCCACGATGTATGGATTTTTTTCGTTAAATGTGTAATGATCATTTTCATCACTTGGTGCATCGCTTAGTAAATTAGTTATTGTGGTTCTCTTTGAAATTTTTGTAGCATCAAAGTTTTCGTTTTTATACGACAATTTTAATTCGTTAGGATAGAAAAAATTAGTTGCACAATTCAATTTTTCTTCAAACGAAGAAACTTTGAATTCTTGTCACAAATATTCTTCGTTTGAATTATTTTCTCCACCCGAAGTAATTCAATTAATTTTGTTTTCAAAATCACCGGTTTTAGAAATTCCTAATTGGAATCCAAGTTTTGCTATATTACTATCAGTAGTGTAATCTAAACTAATTATTTTAGCTTGCAAAGTATATCCGGGAACGATTTCGTTTTTAGCAAACGAAGGCAATCCTTCTGCTTTAGGTATGTACTTATCTAATGGTAAACATTCAGGTTTTACAGGTTCAGTTTTTGTGCCATTATTTGAATTATTGTTAGGTGCTTCGCCTGGTTCTAACAAAGGACTATCTCCTAAATAATCTCTTTTAGCTAAAAACAATTTGTTTAAGTCGTCTTGAGATAAAATGTTTTTCTTTTCTTTTTCACTATAACCAGTTTTACCATCTATCGAGTATGGTGCTAATAAACCAACGAAATCAATTTCAGGGTTTTCGTTTAAAATAAGAGCTCTGTCGCTAACCATTTTCATAACTTGTGAAGAAACTAATTCAATATCTTTTTTATCCGTTAATCCTTCATCATTTAAAGTACTAGCTAAAAGTCTGCTGAAATGAAAAGAATTTAAGTGTTCTCCTAAAATTTTTTCTTTTAATTGACTTTTAAATAAATTGAACTTTTTGTTGGTTTTTTGTTGATTAGCACTAGAAGCAGTAATACGACAAATTTCGTCTTCTATTTGAGGCAACAAAACATTTTGCAATTGATAAAAATCTATTGGACTAATATCGTATTGTTCATTAAGTTGTTTTAGTTCAGAATATACGGTAATAAACGGCGAACTTAAACTTTTTTTCTGAACATCAAAATATTCTTCGTCATAATATTTGCTTAAAATTTTACAAAACTCTTTTTCGTAAGCTGCAGCTTGAGCAAATGCATCAGCTGATGCTTCTTCGTTAGTCAAACCTAATATTCTTAAATCATAAGTATAAACTTTAGATTTAAGAAATTCTACAGACTCTTCTTTGTAAGACATTAATTTCTCATTAGCGTTAATTGCATCAATTACATCTTGAGAATTAGTGGTTGCAGCTCAAGTAAATTTTCCTAAATCGTTGTATACAAATTGTTTCTTTTTAAGATAAGTAAGTGTTAAAAGAACTGATGCACTTACTCCGGAAATCAATAATCCAGTTCCGATCAGCAGTTTGATTTTATTTTTAAGTTTTAATTTTGACTTCATAATCGAAAAAAAATAACTCCTAAATTATACGAGAATATAAATATAAAATGAAATGGTTTTGCAAAAAGTTTTGTGCAAACTTTAACTAACAATATCTAGATGCCAAATTTTCAACAAAGCACTATAAGCAGTTTTAAACTAAAGTTATAATTTAACTATGTTAATCAAACCAACAAAGGAAGAATTAAAAAAACTTTCAGAAAAACTTTTTTTCGAATTCGATGACAAAAAAATCGATAAAATTATTGAGCAAATAGAAGTATTTATTTCTTGTTTATCAAAGTTTGATGCCGTTCCAACTGCTGACATACTTCCTACAGATTATCCTTTTATCAAAAAAGATATTGTATTAAGAGATGATGAAGTTGCTGAAAACGAAAATAATACTCAGCAAATTCTTGCAGGCACTGTAGGAACAAATGAAAGCAATTATGTAGTATTAAAAAAATAATGAAAAGTCTAATTATTGAAATTCAAAATAAATTACAAAAGAAAGATATTACTCCTGAACTTTTAGTAGAAAAATCAAAGAAAATTATTGAAGAAAACATTCACGCTAACTATGTTATTACCAACGCTACTGATTTAATAAAATTTAATGAGAACCCTAACCCATCAATTTTGTCCAACATTCCTTATTCTTTAAAAGATTTAATCATCACAAAAAATATCAAAACAACTGGTGGAATGAAATTTTACGAAGACTTTATTCCACCATACGATTCTACCGTTGCTAAACTCCTTAATTCTTGCGGGGCATTGTTGGTATCGAAAGATAATTGTGATGAAACTGGATTTGGTGGAAGTGGATGTGAAGGTTTAAATGGTCCAGTTAAACTTAGTGAAAATAGCATCTATACCCCAATGGGTTCATCAAGTGGCCCAGTAGTTAGTGTTGCATTAGGTTCAGCTATATTTTCTATCGGTACTGATACAGCTGATTCTATTCGCCGTCCTGCTTGTTTTGCCGGAGTAGTAGGATACAAACCAAGTTATGGTTTAATTAGTAGATATGGAGTGTTTTCTTATGCTTCTTCCTGTGATACGGTAGGGGTAATAGCAAAATATGTTACTGATACTGCTATTGTTGCTAAAGAACTAATGGTAGATGATGGTAAAGATTATAGTATTCGTAGTTTACCAACTCCTTTGCATTCACCAGAACAAAAAACAGCAATCACTTTCTCTGTTATCGAAGGTATTGAAGAATATTTAACCCCCCAAGTAAAAGAACTATATTTAAAATCTTTAGAAGTGATTTCTTTAAAATTTAAAGTTGTTAAAAAACCATTAAATAAAAACCTACTTGCTTGCATCCCTGCTCTTTATTCCATCGTTTGTTTTTCCGAAGGTGCAACCAATCACGCTTTAGATACTGGTGTACAAGTTAAAACAAAATTTTCTTCTCAAGAAAAAACATATGAACAAAATCTAATTGCTAATAGAACAAATGGATATAGCGATAATTTAAAAAGAAGAATGGTATTAGGATACTGAGTAACTAACCATGAAAACTACAACGATATTTATGAAAAGGCAAAAAAAATAAGAACATTACTTAATAATTACTATGATGAACTTTTACAAGATGTAGACTGTTTAACACTTCCAGGTGCTAGTGATTTAACTCCCACCATCACTTCTGTACTTGAAAAAACAAATTCTTTTACTCTAGCTGATGAAACTTTAAAGATGGCTAATTTTTCTGGTTATCCCTCTATATCTATTCCTTTTTATACCAAAGGCGAACAACATTGGGGAATCAACTTAAATGGGAAAAATTTAGGGGATCAAGATTTGTTAGATGTTGCTGCAACTATTGAAGAACTTTTTAATTGTTAACAGCTTCTTTTACATACAACGGTTCTAATAATTCTGGAGCAGTTAGTTTGAAATCATTAAGATGAATAAGTAAAGCAGAAAAAATAAAGTTTTTAGGTAAAGTATTACTTTGATAAATTGGTAAATTTAATTCTTTGGACTTTTGTTCAATTTCTTCATATGGCAAAACTTTTATCTCGTCTTGAATTTGATTATCTTTATAAATAGCTGTATAAAATTTCTTGCCTTTCGCATCTTGAATAGAAATTCCAGATGATATTATTTGTAATTGTAAAGATGAAATATCATATATCTCAATCTTTGGGTTATAAACAGCTCAAGCTTTGGCAATTAGGATAGCAATTTTAACTCCTGTAAAACCTCCAGGTCCTTTGGTTACATATATTCTACCGATGTTTTTCTTATCCACACCACACAACTTCATTAGTCTATCAATATGTTTAACTGAAATATCGGTTAAATTGTTTTTCGTTGGAATAGATTTTTTTACTATAACTTTTTGTTGAAAAACAGCGATATTTAAATTAGTCGATGAACTATCAATAAATAAATAAAATGGTTTAGTTGGATCAACTTTTTTTACAAGATAGAAAGTTCATTGACAAATTATAAATAATAGTAAGCAAACACAAGATACAGTAACGAACATATCAGGAAAATTAAAAATACCAGATGTTTTTCAAAATTGAAAATAGTCAACTACCACTCCTTCTATCATTGTACCAGCTGGACCATAATCGAACACATCAATAGCCATAGTTAACGGTACAAGATGATCAAAGAAATTAAACATTCCTCCAAAACTTATAAAAAAACCAACAGCTAAATATGGCAATTTGTTCAACGCAATTAGTGTAACAAAAAACACTAAGAAAGAGAATATTCCTTGAATAGCAGTAGCTACTTCTGGTTTATCTGATAACATTCCATAAGCTGCTCCAGAGTTTAAAGTAATGTTGATATGTAAAAAACTATCTAAAGCACCATAATATTGTTTAGTAGAATGAACAGCAAATTCGTGCATCGAGAACGAAGGGATGAAAACAATAAGAAAACATACGACAAGCGTAATGCCTTTATAAATAATTTGTTTCTTTGTTCAATAATTTTGGAAATATTCGTTAATTTTTTCTTTCATGTTTTATATCTTTGGTTTAGAGTATATTTTATTTGGCAAAACTTTGATAAGTTTAAAATCTATTTTTCTGGTTTTTAAATTCACATCCACTACTTCAATTAATACGTGCATACCGATATAGAAACGAGTTCCAGTTCTACCAACGAGTTCGTTAGTATTAGGATTATAAGTATAAAAATCATTACCTAAATTTTTTATACCAATCGTTCCACAAATAGTATTATCTAATTGTGCAGATATAAATGAACTACTAATGTTAACAATCGAAGCTTCATATTGCTGACCAATTCTTTTTCTCATATATTCAGCAAACTTTAAAGCATTTACTTCTCTTTCACATTTTTGAGCAACCATTTCGTTTTTAGAAGATAATACACAATCTTCTTCTAGTTCATTAGTAAATTTAGTTCTTGTCGTAGGAGCAGTAGTATCTTTTAAAAAATCATACATTCAAAATATTCTGTGAACCATTAAGTCTGGATATCTTCTAATTGGACTAGTGAAATGAGTATAGTTTAAAGAAGCTAATCCGAAGTGTCCGATATTCTTTACATCATATTTTGCTTTAGACATCGAAGTTAATAATAAAAAGTTAATCAAATCAGTATTAGGATTATTTTTGTTAAACTCTAATCATTCACTAATATCGTGGGGTTTAATATCATCGATATCAGTAGTAATTTTAAATCCTAGTTTTTTAGCTTCGATAGCAAAAGTAGCTAATCTTTTTTCATCTGGTTTTTCGTGGATACGATAAACAAAAGGGAAGTTATGTTTTTTAGCATAAACTGTTACTGCTTCATTAGCAGCCACCATAAAGTCTTCAATCATCTCTTGTGCTCTTCCATGAACTTCTCTTGTAATATCAACTGGTTCACCATGTTCATCAACCACGATATTAGCCTTTGGCACATCAAAAGCAATATATCCTCGAGCATCTTTCATTTTCTTTAAGATGTCTGAAAGTTCTAATCCAACATCAATTGATTGGACAACTGCTTTTTCTTCTTTTTCAAACACTTGATGGTTAGCAAAATAATCATTTACTTCGTCATAAGAAAAACGACGGTGAGAATTAATAATTGTTGGATACACTTTAATATCTTCTGTTTCCCCTGTTTTATTAATTACCATATCACATGTAAGTGCAAATCTTGGTTGATGTTCAACAATCGAACATAAATCATCACTTAAATTGTGAGGAAGCATAGGAATTACTCGATCAACTAAATAAATAGAACATCCTCTTCTCAAAGCTTCTTTATCTAAAATATCATCATATTTAACATAATGACTAACGTCAGCTATTGATACTGATAAGAAGTATTTTTCTCCTCTTTTTTCGCAATAAAAAGCATCGTCAAAATCTTTGGATGTAGCAGGATCAATAGTGATGATTGGTTTATCTGATAAATCAGTTCTTACTCTAGCTTGTTCTTCATCGATATCTAATTTAATGGTTTTAGCATAATTTAAAACCTCGTCTGAGAAATCTGGATTAACACCATTATCATAAACGATAGACATAATGTCAACTCCTACATCGGTTTTATGTCCAAGAATTTTAGTTACTTCACCATAAGCGATACCGTTAGCTTTATAGTCGGTAACATGGATTAAAATTTTTGACCCATTAACTAAACCATTAATGTTGTTTAACATAATTTTTAAAGTGTTTTTTTGATCATCTAAAATAACTTGATATTTTCCTAGTTTATCAAGAGCAAATTCTCCAACATAGTAATCTTTAGAATGTTCAATTACTTCCATTACTTTAGCATCAATTAAATCTCCGGGAGTGTCAAAATTAGTTTTAACGGCTTCCACAATATCTCCATCTTGTGCACCGTTAACATTAGTTTTTTGTACATAAAATGTTGCTTTTTGTTCACCAATTAAAGTAATAAAACCATTTCCAGCAGCATTAAGATGGATTGTTCCTTTTACTCTAGGAGCATTTTCATCCCCTTTATAACTTTGTTGGTGGGGACGGAAATTATTATTTTGGTGGTGGTGTAAATTAGTTTTTTTAATTAAAAAATCATTAGTGTTTGTTCTTTCTATTATTCCTTGAGCAGCAGCTGCATCAACACCACTCTGGAATTCTTGTTCAGAAAGTCTTCCTAATTGTTCGCCAAACTTTTTTACCAACAAACCAAAAAGTAAATGAGAAGAGATTTTATCGTTTCTGGTATCGGATACGATTATTTTAATATATTTGGCAATGGCAGAAGTTTTGTTTACCATTTTAGATAAAAAGCTAAAATAATCAAAGTAATAGAAGCTAAGAAAAGCAGGAATAAAATTATTTGTAGAACTTTAACCATACCACGATCTTTAGTTTTTTTAAACAATTCCAAATCTTGTCCACTCATTGCGGTTAAACCTGTTGTTGACCCCGAACCAGAAAGAAACAAGCCTACAACAATTATCAACGCTGCAATCACAATCATCGCTATAACTACTGGTGTCATATTTAATAATTACATTATAACCTATGTTTTATCTAGTGCTATTTTGCTGAAACATGATTTTTGTTTTTTAATTTTATAATATTTTTAACCTACATATGTCTTATAAAAATATTGAATGTGATAAAATTTTGTTAATTTCCGATACTCACGGAGATAACGAAACTTATAAAAAAATAATTAAAAAAAATAAACCTGATGTTGTTTTACATGCCGGAGATTTTTATGACTCAAAAAGTAGAGATAGTTTCGATTTAGATTCTTTTAAAAAGGTAGTAAACTTTTACATCGAAGGAAATCACGGAATAAAAGAAAAGAACATCGAATACATCAAAAAAGTGACTGATAAAAAAGAAGGCAAAACCAGAAGGTTATTTATGTATAAAAAATTAATCAAAGATTATGAAATTGTTAAACTAAATGGTGAAAACTTTTTACTAATTCATGTATTCGATGATGAAAAATATAACTTTTTTTGTGATGACGAATGATTTATGTATCGTTTAAAATTAAACCGTTTAATTCGAAAAAATAAAATTTCCTATGTAGTTTTTGGTCATAGTCATAAAGTAGAAATGGTTCAATACGACAAATTTTTAGCAATCAATCCAGGAAGTTTAACTGCCCCAGAAAACGAAGGTCAAGGCACTTATGCTATCGGACTATGAGATAAAAAAGAGAAGAAATTTAATTTTAAAATCAAAACCGTATAATGACACCAATTAAAATTCACACAGATTACATAACTCTTGGTCAATTCCTTAAATTAGCCAACTTAATCGATAACGGCGGTGCTGCTAAATATTTTCTAGCAAGCACCGTAGTTATTGTTAACAACGAAAACGAAAGTCGTCGTGGAAGAAAATTGTATCCTGATACCATTGTTGCAGTTAAAGGCAAAGAATATCAAATAGTTAAATAGACTATTTTATTTTTTACTACGTTTAAGAGCAAATCCAGCAACAATGATAGAACCAATTGATACTGCTCCTAAAACACCAACTAATATGTAAGCAACATTAATTTTAGCGCTATTGTCAACTATCTCTTCTTGATAATCTTCATCATCCGTAGGATCGTCAAATTTATCTACATCTTTCTTAATTTCTCAAACAGATGAATCTAATCCTTTAAGTTGTTCTAATGTTACAGTTGATTCTTTTGTAATATGTACATACCTTTTAGTTTCGGCTTCACTACTAGCAGGATCGTTTCCTGAATTGACATTAGTTGTTATTCCATCTAAAGTTGAAACAGGACTGCTAGCAGCAGAAAACATTCCACCAAATGCTCCATCATCTATTTGGATTTGTGATGGATGGATTTTGTCTCAGTTTAATACAATGGATGTAATATTTTCCAATCCATTAAAAGCATTGGTTTCAATTTTTCTAACGTTTTCATACATCTGGAGTTTACCGGTTAATCCATCACATTCAAAGAAAGCATCTGTACCGATTGTTCTAGTTAATCTAGGAATTATTAAATCTCCAGTTAAACCAGAACAAAAAGCGAAAGCTCTCGGACCAATAGATGTAACTTCTGATGGGATATTAATTTCTCCATACAAACTACCACAGTTGTAGAATGCTTGATTTTGAATAGAAGTGATAGTTCATGGCAAAATTAATTCCTGAGTCAAATCTGAACATCCGTTGAATACATTAGCACTTATAGTAGTAAGTTTAGTATTTTCTAAAATTACTTTTGAAAGTTTAGCGTCTCCTGAGAAAACAGCTTCTCCTAATTGTGAAAGTTGGTGTAAATCTATTGTTCCAGTAATGTTAGGACAATTACCAAATGCTCCACTACCTATATAGTCAATGTTATTAGACATAGTTATAGTGTTAGCGATAGTATCGCTAACTAATGGAGAAGTTACAGGGATAGAACTCGTTGTTCCTATTTTTGTACAATTTCTAAAAGCAGATAAACCAATATGTTTTAGGGTATTAGGAAAAGTAATGTTTCCTTCTAAATTTGCACAATTAACAAATGCATCATCTTCTATTGTTTCAAGAACAGCATCGGTTGAAAATTTTAATCCTGTGATTCCACTTCCGGTAAAAGCAGAGTTTCCAATAGATTTCAGATATTTACCAAACTTAATAGTTTTGTTAATGCCTGTACAATTTTGAAACAATCCTGGTTCAATTCTAACTATTTTGTAATCGGTTGCAGAACCGCCTGAGATAGTTAAATTAACTGTATCAGGAAAAGTTACTTCAGTATCTCCAGATGATGTGAAAGAGTAGCTGGTTGTCGAACTCGATCTCGTAACTCCAACTGTATTAAGACTTAGAATAGTAAATTTGACAGTAGGACTAGAAGTATTATCAAGAACACTTCAAAAAGTATTTGCAGCAACATCCGCACTTTCTGCTTCATGTTCTTTTATTTCTCAATATGTACTATCTAACATCAATTCTTCTGGAGTTTTAATATTAGAAACGCAATTAGTAACTATTACACGTTCAACAGAACTAACTAACGAAGCTGCTCAACCAGTAAACGGATTACCTTCTCTGTCTCCCTCAACTGTAATTCCATAAATTGATTTGTTATTTAAAGAAGTTCAACCGTTAATATAAAGTTTCTCTACCGCACTCATATTACCAAAAGCTTTCGTACCAATTTCATTAATACTATTTTCTAAAACTACACTGGTAAATTTATCACAATTAAAAAATGCACCATCTAAGACTTTCTTAACGGAAGATGGAATTTTTAATTCTCCGGTAAATTTATCATTTTCAAATGCATAATTTCATATTCCGTTGTCATCAGAACCGGTACCTAAAGTTGAGGGAAGCGTAAGTGTTCCATCAGTAAACCCGCAATCTTCAAATGCATAACTTCCGATTTTAGTTACTCCTTCAGGAATAACTAAACTTCCAGTAAAAACCACACCACTAAAAGCATTTCTACCAAACTCTTGAATATTAAAAGGTCTTGTTGGTGCTGCTTCACCCACAGCACTATCGTTTACAAAAGTTAACGTTCTAGTAGAAGGAGTTGCTGTATCGGTTTGGCATCCTTTAAAACAATCTTCTCCAATTCTTATAACATCATATTTTACATTGTTATAAGTAATTGTATCGTGAACTGCTAAATTATCAAATGTGGTACCTGGTTTTGCTAAAATTCTAACTTTATTATCGTTCTCGTTATAAAGTACTAATTCACCAGATTTTAGTCCTCAGTCTTTTATTGATTCGTCGTCATAAGGAATGGTAAGTTGAACTCAAGGAACGACAGTGTTGTAGGTGTTGCTGCCAGCTTCGCTAAATGATTGACCTTCGCTTGGAATTTTATATCCATTGTTGTTTGCACCCGTATTATGCACAGTTCTCAAATAATTAAAAAATCCAAGTCCAACATTTCTAAATCCTTCGGATAATACTTCAAAACGAACTTCGCACATTTTATTAGCTATAGTACTATATCTATTAGATAAAAGGTCACCGAACATACCATCAAAATATGATTTGTTTGGATAGTAATTAGGGTTGTTTCCGTTTGCATTAGACTTTGTAAAAGTGTATTCTGGATAATCTTCAGGACTACCCGCTAAGTTTCACCTAATATATAAAGGGTTATTTTCAGAGGCATTATAAAATGTAGATTCAAAAATTTTACTTTCGTAACGATTATGAAATGGCTCGTTGATAGCTGGAGTTCCAAGATTAAATCTTTGAATAGCAAATATTCTAGAGGCTCCTTTTCCTGTAGTTTTATCATAATCAAACATTCCAGCGAATCCTTGTTCTTCCACATATGCAACTTTGTTAAGATTAAATTCGTTCGTTAATTTAAAATTTTTAAAATATGTGTTTTCAAAAGCATGACCCCCAATTCACCTTAAAGAGTCACCTAAATAAAAATCTTGATTATAATCAGTAAAATCAAACAAGGAATATTGAAAAAAATATGCTCCAATTTTTATAACCTTGCATTCGTCAGAAAAATTTATTTTAAATTCTGGAAGATGTTTTTTTTCGAAGAAGAGACTTGAATCACTACCAGGAAACATACCTTTTGTTCATTGGTTGTTTGGATCCGCTCCTAAAGCAACAACGGTATAAGTTGTACTTTTTCATGTTACTGTGCCATCTGCTCCGCCTATATTAAAAACATTATTGGCAAAAGGAAAAAAGTGATCTGTATTCTTGAAATCTGATTCTTCATAACGTACTTTTAATCACACTGGATTCGTTGGCTTGTTATAACCTTCAGGTCAATTCGACCATTGATTTGGTGCTGTTCCACCATTGTCATCTATCTTATAAAGAGATATTTTTCATTTACCGTCGTTAAGAAAACCTCACGATGCTAGGGAATCATCAATTGGGATATTTTCAGCTTTATTTCCGCTACCGTCCTCTACAAGAGTTGTGGTAGAAAGATAATCTTTGTCGTGGGTATAAGGAAAACCTGATGTATCTGTCTCGGAGTTTAGTGTAGTTTTATAAGATTTTTTCTCTTGGGGGGGGGTTGCCTTTTGAAATAAGATTTGTCCCAAGAACGACAGAGAATATGGTAATTGGGAATAAAATTGTGCTAATTATTTTTTTAAATAACATATAAAAATAATTATAGCACTCATATTTATATATAGGGGAAAAATTAAAAAAATTCTTTAGCAGTTTTTGATAATTAAATCTATTTTTGCTCAGCTTTAAACTTAATCAACGCTTTAGCTATTTGATCTGGACAAGAAGTAGGTTTTGTTCCACATTTAACTCCACTAAGTTTTTTAATTGCTTCATCAACATCTATTTCTTTTAGTAATTCACTAATACCCAAAAGGTTACCAGGACATCCACCGATTGAAACAAAATTTAAAATTTTATTACCTTCGATTTCAAAATTAAATTCTCTCGCACAAACCCCTTGAGGCTTATAAACAAACTTCATTTTTTAATTATATCAAACCTTATTTAAATACAATCCACACCCTTTAACCTTAGTAATAGCCGAACCTTTGAACGGATTATTTAACAATTTTTCTATATCTGCTAGTTCTTTTTTTTCTTCATTAATATCTAATAATGTCCCAACTATCATTCTTACCATTCCTCTTAAAAAACCATCACCTACCACTTTTATTTTAATAATGTTTTCATCTTTAGAAATAATAATCGATTTGATTGTTCTAACAGTTTCTTCTTTATCGGAAATACTAAAAGATTTAAAATCATGTTTACCTACAAGTAGTTTAGCTGCTTTTCGGATTAATGGTAAATTTATTTTTTTCTTATAGTGTAAATAATGATTATTAAAAAAAACATTTTTTTCACCAGTATATATTAAATAAACATATTCTTTTTTTATACAAGAAAATCTAGCATGAAATTTTGAATTTACTTCTTTAATTGATTTTATATAAATATCTTCTGGTAAAATTTTATTTAGAGAACTTTTAATTTTTCCAGTAATGAGTTTTTGTGTGGTTTCGAAATTACACACTTGGTTATTTGCATGAACATAAGCATCTGTTCTCCCAGCAGCATTTACTCTCGTTGGTTTATTTAAAACTATCGATAGTTTTTCTTCAACCACTTGTTGAATAGTTATACTATTAGGCTGTTTTGCTCAACCATGATATTTTGTCCCATCATAACTTAGTGTTACTTTATAATTATGTTCCATACATTAAAGATAAGTCTGAATAAGCGAAGAACGATAAGAATAAATGTAATGCTACGAAAGAAATAACTACTCCAATAAAGAAAGATATTATTGAAAGAACCAAAATATCTCTTAGTTTTACACTATATTTACGATATAGCGTTTTAGCATATCTTGGATTGTAATTCTTAACAATCATCGCATTAGCTAAATCATTTGACTTAATGAATGCGATAGTAAACATTGGCACAATCAAAGAGATTAAAACTTTCGCTTTATCCTTTAGCTTTCCGTTTTTAAAATCAGCTCCTCTCGATGCTTGGGCATTCAAAATCTTTTGTGATTCTTGAACAAGAGAAGGAGCGAACCTAATAGCTAAAGATATTGTCATTCCTCATTCATTTACTGGAGCTCTAAAAATAGAAAGTGGGTAGAATAAAATAGTAAAAGCATAAGCTAGTTGCACATCACTAGTTGTTTGCATTAGAATTGAAACTGCCATTACCACTATAAAAATTTTACAAGTTACGTTGAGTGAGAAAAATAAAATCTTTCAAGAAAAAGCTCACCACTCAACAGTATAAGCAACAAAAATGTAATTCTTATCAAAGTATGGAACCAACGATACTTGGATGTTAGAAAAGTCATAGTAAGTAGCAGCAGTATCCATCGCGCTTTGATAACTATCTTGATTTTGTATTACTGCAAAACTTACACCATTCATCTCACAAAAAGTGAAATCATCTGTTGGTGGTTCAATAAGTGGCGAAACATAGTTCTGTCCATATCCACCAATTACAAAAACGCCAGTGTGAGAATCTTGAAAGTTTCCTAGCTTAAATTGACTAGCATTAAGAAAAGCAAACTTTGTTCTGTCTAAATCGAATATTGAAATAGTAGGAGCTTTGATTGTTAGTCAGTTTATTAAACCAACAAAAACTAACATCACAAAAGCTGAGAAAAAAATGAAACCAAAAGTTTTTTTAGGGAGTTTAGACACGAGCGCCAAACCAATAATTAGGATGATTAAGATTAAGTTTAAAAACAATGAATTGCTAACGAATGTAATAACGATAAACAAGATAATCATTAATAGTTTAACAACAGGATGTAATGAAGTTACGATATCAACTTTCTCGTTAATGTAATTTTTTTGGATTTTATTTTTCTTCATAATTAATCTCCTTAATGTAAGTAACTAATTCTTTTACTGTTCTAGGTTTTAAATCATAAAGTTTGTTATATTTTTTATCTTTTTTCATCAACTCAAAAATAATTTTAATAATTTTGGGTGTTGAAAGTTGAGTATTTTTAGTTAATTCAGTATCTAAGAAAATATCATAAACATCTCCTTCTTTAGCAATCTTTTTTTCGTTAATTACTAATAGTTTATCAGCAACTTCTAGTGCATGATCCAGTACATGGGTAACAACAATAATTGTTTTTCCCATCTCTTTAAGTTTGGTAATAATTCCTAAAATTTCTTTTTCCCCGTTTGGATCAAGTCCTGCAGATGGTTCATCGAAAACTAAAATATCAGGATCAGAAGCTAATACACCAGCAATAGCTACACGTCTTTTTTGTCCTCCACTTAAACCAAAAGGATTTCTTTTTAAAAAAACTTCATCCATTCCAACAAGTTTTAATTTCTCAGCAGCTAGTTCTTTTGCTCTAGCTTTTTTTATTCCAAAATTTAACGGACCAAACATAATATCTTTTTCAATAGTTGATTTAAAAAGTTGGTATTCAGCAAACTGAAATACCATACCGATTTGTTTCCTAACTTTTTTTACATTTTTAATTTTTCCTTTTTTAACAATCATTTTTTCATTGTTGATAAATATCTCGCCTTTTTCCGGTATCATCAAGCCATTAAAATGAGTGATTAATAAAGTTTTACCACATCCAGCTGGTCCACAAATATAGTATATTTTTCCTTTTTCAAACTTATAAGAAAGATTTTCAATAATCGTATATTGAACAGGAGTGTTTTTATTCAAAACAATCGTGATATCTTTGATTTCAAAAGCTATATTGTTTTCGTTAGGAGTAGGGCTTGTTTCTTGACTGATTATTTTTTTTGACTGCATAAATTATTTACTACATCGTTTAATTTTAAAGAAAGTGGAAATTCGTGTCCAGTTACTTCTGCCATTTCCAAACAAACTTGTAAACTAAAAGGAACATCTAGTTTAATACTTTGTAGAAATTTTCTATCTTCAAAAATTTCTTTTGGACTTCCTGATTTAAGAAGTTTTCCTCCATTCATAATTAGTACTCTATCACATTCAGTAACTTCTTCCATATCATGGGTTACAGAAATAATAGTTTTGCCATATTGGTTTTTTAGAAACAACATTAATTTTTTTAAATCTTGTTTAGCGTTAGGATCTAACATCGAAGTTGATTCATCGAAGATAATAATTTTTGGATTACAAGCAATAATTCCAGCAATGGCAACACGTTGTTTTTGTCCTCCAGATAATTCGTTAGGTGATTTATTTAGCAAATCACTTACTCCAGTTGATTTAGCAACTAAATTAATAATGTCATCCATTTTTTCTTGTGGCACACGGTGATTTTCTAATCCAAAAGCAATATCATCAGAAACTGTTAATCCAACGAATTGGTTGTCGGGATTTTGAAAAATTATTCCAATATTGTTTCGAATATTCTTTGTGTTGTTACTATCTATTTCGTTTCCATAAACATTCACTTTTCCACCACGAATATTTAACAATCCAGTCATGATTTTAGAAATAGTAGATTTTCCTGAACCATTATGTCCAATAACACAAACATATTCACCCTCGTAAATATTAAAAGAAACATCGTTAATATTTAACATAGTTGGTGTATAACCGAACATTACATTTTTAAATTCAATAACAGCTTTTTTTTCAGATTTTGCCATTTTTATAATATTATAAATATTATATATTTAACGAGACAAGTCAAATTATTTCTTAATCAGTCTGATGTATTATTTTTTTGTTTTTTTCTTCTGTGGATTTGTTTTTTATCAACAACAAATAGCGAAAAATACTTCGTAGTTTTTTGTTTCTAAATATTACATATTTTTATTATTAATATATAATAATTTTGGTGAATGCCATACGGACACATAGCTCAGCGGTAGAGCAATCGGCTGTTAACCGATTGGTCACAGGTTCAAATCCTGTTGTGTCCGCCATTAGGCCTGTTGGTGAAGTGACTTAACACATACGCCTTTCACGCGTACATTCATGGGTTTGAATCCCGTACAGGTCACCATTCGCAGTGTTAGCTCAGCTGGGAGAGCAATTGCCTTACAAGCAATAGGTCACAGGTTCGAACCCTGTACACTGCACCATTATAATCTTCGGTTTTTTTTAACAATATATACAAATATAGTTTTTACTTCCTATTGGAATACTAGAGAACTATTCTTCTGGTTGATAATTAGTAACAACGTTTGTAATATCATCATCGTTTTCACAACTAATAATAAATTTTTCTAAACGTTCTTTTGATTCTTGAGAAATAGTAGTAACGGGATTTTGAGGAATTAATTTAATTTCTGCATCTAAAATTTTTCATCCTTTTTTATTAATTTCTTCTTTAATTTTGTAAAAGTTATCATCAGGTGTGGTAAAAATTTCCCAAGCATCATCTAACTCTACTGTTTCTATATAACCATCTAACTCTTTTTCTAAAATAAAATCTTCAATATCATTAACACTTAATCCAGGCGTCTTATCTAATACGATATCTCCTAATAAATTAAAGAATATTTTCACACTATTTTGTTTAGCTATTTGTCCATGTAGTTTAGATAGAAAACCATTTAGATTAGCAATTGTTCGGTTAGTGTTATCAGATAAAGCATTGACAATAATTTGTAATCCTTCTGGTCCATAACATTCAAATTCTAATGTATTAGTTTCTGTTGGATCTTTTGAAGAACCATGGATGTTTTTTTCGATAGAATCTTTTGATAATCCATTTTGTAAAGCTTTATCAACAGCAACTTTTAATCTTGGATTTCCTTCTGGGTTTGGTCCACCTGTTTTAGCAGCAACTTTAATTTCACGTGCAAGTTTTTGTCAAATTTTGGATTGAACTTGTTGTTGCTTGTTGATGTTTCCTAAAATTACATGCTTTCTTGGCATAGTTTTCCTCGTTAGTTTATCAAACCAAAGCTAGTACTTCACCACCAACATTTGCATCCCTAGCAACTTTATCAGATACTATTCCTAGGTTTGTAGAAACGATTGCCATACCAAATCCATTTTTAACATAAGGTAAATCATCACATCCGTAATATTGTTTTAGTCCAGGTTTAGAAACTTGTTTAATTTCGTTTATTGAAGATTTACGTTCGTCGTTATATTTTAACGAAACAACTAAGTATTTTTTGTTTTTGTCTTGTTCAACAACATATTTAGCCAAATATCCTTGTTCAACTAAAAGTTTTACAATGTTTTCTAAAACAGAAGAATAAATAACTTTAAAATTTTGTTGTTTTACTTGAACAGCGTTTTTGATGTTAATGATTAAATTTGCAATTGGATCTCTTGTATTCATATATTTCTCCTTATCAACTAGCCTTCTTTACTCCAGGTACAGCTCCTTTGTAAGCTAGTTCACGTAAGCAAAAACGACATAAGCCTAATTTTGTAAAAACTGCACGAGAACGTCCACAACGTGCACAACGATTATAACGACGAGTAGAAAACTTTACTTTATATTTATTGTGGGTAGTTATTTTTGCTTTAATCGCCATATTTACTTATATTAAGATTATATATTTAAAAATCCAAAGCATTGTAATTTTTTGTTTATAGTAAAACAATGGTGTTTTTTATTAGCAAAAAATCAGTAATGAGATGAGGACTTTTGGTTCAACTCCCGTCATCTCCAAACGAATTTTTGGTTAAAAACCTATTAGCTTTAAATACTTTATAATAACGGTGTAAGTGGTTAATCGCTACATTAATAATGTAGAGGAAAGTCCATGCTTGCCCAAGCTGTGATGCTTGTAAAATCTAGACCATTTTCAATTAGATGGGTGGTTTGACAACCAACGTGGAAGAAGATGCTAAGGTTTTTTACAAAACTATGTGTTGGATTCATAACATACAACAGTGACGAATCGGATAGGAAACTTTCCGGGTGAAACGCGGTAAACACTAAGGAGGCAAGAAACTCAGTTTGAGTCGTAGTGACTCTGGTAAGAGGAACAATTATTGCAGAACCGAATGTAATAGTTGATAGCTTTAATCAGCTATAGATAAATGGTTAACTAAACAAAACATGGCTTATAGCTTACATGTCAAACAAGGTGCAGAAATGTACCTTGTTTTTATTCTACAGAGAAAGTTAGGAAGTAATTCTTTTGTGAACCATTAATGATGATAGGTTTAATAGTATATTTATTTCTAATAACTTCGTTAATTTTTTCTAGTTCACTTTCGTGTAAATCAGCTCCATAGAAAACATAAATGGTTTTAGTTTTTTTACTAACAATAGCACTTAAAGATTTTTCTACTATATCGTGGAAATTTTTTCCAGAAGAAATAATTTTCTTTCCTACGATTCCGATATAGTCGTCTTTATGTACATTGATGTGAGAATATTTAACGTTTTTTACTGCCTTAGAAATTTTAGCATTAGATATTTTTGTTAAACGTTTGTTCATATTCTTAACGTTTGTTAAATAAGCAATATGTGGGTTGAAAGTTAAAGCTAATAAATAAGCTGCCGAAATATCATGAGCATTTATCACAGTACATGTAATTTCTTTTGGAAGTAATTTTGCAGCTTCATTAGCAGCAAATAAATAATTTCCATCATCTAATAAAATAATAATTTTCTTACTTCCACTTTTTTGGATAAGGTTAATAAAATCTTGCACAGATGGGTTTCCAGCATTAGCTGTTACAAATGTTTCTTCGATAGCAAACTCGTTTTTATAAATCTTTTTAAAATTATCACTAGGTACAGAAGCAACAATTCTAATTTCATCAGAAGTGTTATTTTTAAAAATATTCTCTTCACTATTATTCTTTTTTTTATTAAAAGATTCTAAAGTTGTTCCAGGGTTTTTTTCTAAAAATTGTAAAGTCATATTTTCAACTTTAACTTTATTAAATTCTCCGAAACGAGCACCAAATTTTAAAATTTCATAAGGTTTAGTAGAGTGAATATGAACTTTTACAATTTCATCTTCTGCAACTACAACTAATGAATCACCTAATTTTTCTAGTTCAGCTCTAAAAGTTGTTAAATCAAATTTTTCTTTATCAGGTTGAGTAATTTCAACTTTTGAGCCGATTGTCATAATAAATTCATTACAATAACCAAAACCGTTATTGTTATCATTAATGTTAGGTACGATGTTCTTTTTAACTTCTACGTTTTGTTCTTTTTCTTCTTTAACTGGTTTTTTTGCTGAACCACTTTCTTTTTGTAATTCGTTATACATACCGTGAAGAAATTTACATAATCCATAACCACCACTATCTACAACTCCAACTTCTTTTAATTCAGGTAGCATATCAGGAGTTTTTTCTAATGTTTTTTCTCCAATCTCGATAGCTACTTTAAATAGTTCTTTTACTGAATTAACTTTAGCTTTAGGCAATTCTTCGCTAATTACTCTAATAATTGTTAAAATAGTTCCTTCTACTGGAGTAGCTACAGAACGATAAGCTATTTCTTTAGCTTTTACAAAAGATTGTTTCAATACTTCTACATCAACAGTTTTTTGTCCTTCTACAAAAGGAGCGCAAAAACCTTTAAAAATTTGAGAAAGGATAACTCCAGAATTACCTCTAGCTCCCATTAATAAACCACGAGAGAATTGTTTACCTAATGTGAAAGTATCTTCGTATTGAGTGAAACGAATAGCTTCACAAGCTGTTTCACTTGTAATTTTCATATTGATTCCGGTATCTCCGTCTGGTACAGGGAATACGTTTAACTCGTTAATGTATTCATAATGTTTGTCGATTTCTGCAGCTCCTGCAATAAACATTTTTTTTAACTGATCTACCGTAATACAGTCTGAAGGGTTTTTCATATATGCTCATAATTATATATTTTTTGGTTATTTACCCGGTTTTACCAATGGAGTTGGGTGTAAAAACTGGGAAAGAATATACGTTAAACTATCGGTAAAACTCGTATGTTTTGCGTAGGATAAGTTACAGGAAGTAAAGCCATTTCCCTATCTATTTAACTGCTAAAAACATAGTGTAATATAATTCACTATAATGAAGAAAGCTTATTTATTATTCTCTCCTATTTTTTTATCTCCTCTGCTTTTTGCTTGTAGCAATAACGGTGGTTCAACACCATATAGTGATTTGACTTATGGAAAAGATTGAAAAATAACTAATAGTGCAGAAGCAAATGGAATAAAAAATATTTCTACTAAGTATTTGGATAAATTTTCTCGTACAAGTCTTAGTCTGGAAGAAGTTAACAAAGTTTTTACCGATAGAATAGAATCAACTAATCTTTTATATTGCCCGCTGTATGCAATGAATACTTTTTACTGAGAAACAGCTCATGGATGTGGTGAAAAAAATGAGCACATTACTTTTTCTGTAGATCCTGACGAAACACCTTCTGTTAAGGGTTCTATGGATGACTTCAGTGACCGTTATTTTACCGTTACCGGTTGAAGAATAGAAGAACTAGGAGGAGACGGCTACACTTTAGACTTTAAATGAAGCTTTAACGAACAAAATAAAGTTACTTTCAATATTCTAACAAATCCAAATGCAGCTCCTGTTTACTCCTTCACATCTTGAATGTTTTCTGATGTACAAAAAGCTTCTGATGATGAGTAATAAAAAAGGTGTAGTAGTTGATGGAAATTCTTTGATTTATCGATGCTACTATGGTTCTTTAAATCAACTCGATTATTATAAAAAACACGGTATAGAACCGGCTAACGCTATTAAACTTTTTTTAAATATCATTTTTAGAATTTTAGAAAATAAAAATTATGATTATGCTTTAGTAGCATTTGATCACGCTAAGAAAAATATTCGTCATGAAGATTTTGAAGACTATAAAGCTGGAAGACAAAAAATGCCTGAAGATTTAGTAATACAATTACCAAAGATAGTTGAATATGTTAGCGCTTTTGGAATAAAAGCTATGTCCTTAGAAGGATTCGAAGCAGATGATTTAATTGGTTCGTTTGCTAACGTTATGAACAAAAACGATGTTGATGTAGAAATCTATTCAAGCGATAAAGATATGTTACAATTAGTGAATGATGCTACTTTAGTAAACTTATTTAAAGTAGGTGTTACTGATATTCAAACTATTAACAATACTAACTTTGAAGAAAACTACTTTGGTTTAAAACCTTCTCAAGTTGTTGACTTCAAAGGTATTAGTGGAGATTCTAGTGATAATTTAAAAGGTATCCCGGGTATTGGTCCTAAAACTGCAGCAGAACTATTAAAGAAATATGACACACTAGAAAATATTTTTGCTAATGTAGAATCTTTACCTTTAAAACAACAAGAAAAGTTTAAAGAAAATATTGAACATGCTCTGCTTTGTAAAAAACTAGCTACTATTAATAAAACTATTTTTGACAATAAAGAAGTAAATGAATTTTTAAAAAATCCTACTGATATGAAAACATTAGAAGAAATTATTAAAAAACACAATTTCAGTGGTTTTGACAAATATTTAAAAAATTAAATTTTGTTAATAAAATCAGTTAATTTCTTTTTTAAATCTTCATCAAGTTTTATCATTCTTTCTACTTTTTTAAAAGAATTACTGATTGTTGAATGATTACGAGAGCCTAAAATTTCACCAATTTCTTCGTATGATATTTGTAGTTTCTTTTTTAAAACATAAACACAAATATCTCTTACATAAGAAATGTTTTTTTTACGATTTTTAGAGATTACTTCTTTAGGTAGGGTGTTGTAGTATGTACATACATTTTCTACAACCACATTCGGATTGACATCGAAACGATAATTTTTTGGTACTGGCTCAGCGTTGTTAAATATTGAAGAGAGATATTCTAACGTTACAATATTTTCTCCAGCTGGATTATCTAATAACTTATAAATTATTTTCGTAATCATTCCACCAAGTCTACGAATATCTCCCAATGCTCGATTAGCTAAAAATTCTGTTGCTTCATTAGTTAACTGCACAGTGTCGTTAGCATCAACAAATTTTTGTTTAGCAATTAATTTAAGTGTTTTAATATCTGGAGTTTTAATTTCACAATTTATTCCAGATGTAATTCTTGAAAAAACTCTTTTTTTAATTTTTTGTTCTAATGATGGAAGTGGTTCATCATAGGTTAAAACTATTTTTGATTTACTGTTAGAAAATAAGTTCTCAATAAAATTAAAAAATATTTCTTCAGCTTTTTCTTTTTTACAAAGATATTGGAAGTCATCAAAAAGAATTAAATCATAGTTTAGTAAATTGTTTTGAATTTCTAAAATTTCTAATTGATTGTCAATAAAAGAATAAAATTCACGAATGATATCTTCAGAAGAAACGAAGATCACTCTTTTGTTTGGAAATAATTCAGAAAATTTATTTCCTATCGCATGGAGTAAATGTGTTTTTCCTGTTCCCACATCTCCGTAAAAAGAAAGGATTTTAATTTTATCATCATTAACGAATAATTCAGAAAAACTAATTATCTCTTTATTAAAGTCTCCTTTAATATAGTTGGCAAAAGTGTAATTCTTATTAAGATTAGAATTCAAATCTTCGTTCAGCACTTAAATATTATATTTAATTGGGTTTTTAACCTGGCGGAAAATTTTAGACAGATTTATTGTTTTTAAAATAAAAAATATATCTCCTAAAAATATTCTTATCTCTCTTGTAGAATAGGGGTTTTGCTCCAAATCTTACTAAAATTGGTGCAGCTTATAGGACTCGAACCTATAACCAACCGATTATGAGTCGGGGGCTCTAACCATTGAGCTAAAGCTGCATGGTAGCAGGAGTGGGACTTGAACCCACGACATCCCGGGTATGAGCCGAGCTCTCTAACCAACTGAGATACCCTGCTAAATGGTCGAGAAGACAGGATTTGAACCTGCGACCCCTTGGTCCCAAACCAAGTGCTCTACCAAGCTAAGCTACTTCTCGTTTGTATTGGTTTATTAATACTTTAATATTATATATTTTAAAAGCAAACAAAAAAACCACCCGGGGATCAGCCGAGTGGTTTCTTCGTTTTTGTTAGAATTTCAATTTCTCTAACCAACAAACATTTGCAACTATTCGTTAGATAAAGAAGGTAAAACTCCTTGCACTTATCGATAATCTTACGACATTTGTAATTAACTTAATCTTTGTTATCTTTTGGCAATCTCCGACTTTTCAATTTAGAAAAACCATTAACCGCTACTTCGAACACAAGTTGAATTAACTTTAAGGAATTGATAATTCATTTGATAACATACCAAATAAATTATTTCATTGCACTTATTGCTAATCGACTCCGTTGTTTTGCAAACGTTGCACAATTATCGAACTATGCAATTATGTTATACTATCTTTTTTTAAGTTTTTTAAAACAATTTTTGTAATATATTAATATATTATTTTTTATAAATTATGCATTCAGCGTTCTTTGGACCTTTAAGCATAATGTGATTTTCTGGTAATCCGTTGAAGTATGCATCGAAGTGTCTACCGATTGCTCCGTGAGCAACAACTAATACTTCTTTACCTTCATAATTCTTTAATACGTATTCAATAAAATTAACTACACGTGCGTTCGTATCTTGAATTTTTTCCACACCTAAACCAAAATCATCGTTTAAATCATAGTTGTACATATTTTGTTTTGATACAGGCGAAGTTTCTCCTGCTGGAGTTCCTTCTAGTTTACCAAAATTTCTTTCTTTTATTCGTTCATCAACATTTGGTTTAAGATGGTGAAATTTATTGATATATTTAAATGTTTTTCTCGCTCTTTTTAATGGTGAAACAAAAGCTACATCAAACTTTACATCTTTCAATTCTTCACCAGTTTTTTGAGCTTGTTTTTTACCTTCTTTTGTTAATTTAGCATTACTTGAACCTGCTCAAATATTTTTTACATTGTAGTCAGTTTGTCCGTGTCGAACATAGTAAATTTTTGTCATGATATAATACATTATATGTGTCAAAGAATTTATATTCTTTTACAATGTGGTATAAAATGTGGTTTAGTAAAAAAAATGACAAAAAAGTAAGCAAAAAACAATATGCCACATATTTGTCTGGAGTACAATTATATTTAACTAAAAAAGTTGATGGAGTAACTTATGTTTTGTTACAATTAAGAAAAGGTGGATGAGCTGATAATGAATGAGATGCTGGGGCTTGTGGACACGTTGATGTAGGAGAAAATCCTATTCAAGCTATTATCCACGAAGCAAAAGAAGAAATTGGTGTTAGTTTAAAAGAAGAAGATATCCAATTTAAATGTTCTATGTGTAAATGTATTAATAATGATAACGGTGTATTTTCTCAAGCTGTATACAACTTCGTTATGGTTTGTGATAAATGAACTGGTGAACCAGTTGTTTGTGAACCAGACAAAACTTCTGAAGTTGCATGGTTTCCAATCGATAAACTTCCAGCTAACACTATTCTAGATAGAAGAGCAGGGTTAGAAAATATTCTTAACAACAAAAGTTTCTCTAACTTTAACTGATACAAAGATAATAAAAATAAAACTTATTAATATTAGTGGTTAGTAATTCCTAATTTCTTAATAATTCCACCACCTAAACAAATGTTTCCTTGATAAAGCACAGCAAACTGTCCTTTAGCCACAGATAAAGTAGGAGCATACTCTAAAAATACTTTATCACTTTTTACACTAAATCTTCCATTAATTAATGGTTGACGGTGACGAAAACGAATTTGTACTTCATCATTAGTAGGGACAAAACCATTGATCCAATTAAATTCCACTACCGTGCAACTTGTAGAAGTCAAATACTTATCTTTAAACTTTTTTTCAACCACCCAAAGTGTATTAGTAGAAATATCTTTTTCGCAAACAAAATATTTATCACTATTTCCACCCATATTTAAATCTCTGTTTTGTCCAATTGTATAAAACATTACTCCATCATGGGTTCCTAGCCTCTTGTTGCTTATAACATCTAAAATTCTACCAGTAGTGGGAGTAATATAGTTTTTTAAAAACTCTTTAAATTTTCTCTCTCCAATAAAACAAATTCCAGTGGAGTCTTTTTTATCTCAATTAACTAATCCTTGTTCTTGAGCTATTCTTCTTACTTCATCCTTGGTCAAATTACCAATGGGAAAAGTAACAGCATCAACTTGTTCTTGATCTAATCAACATAAAAAATAAGTTTGATCTTTGTTTTCATCTACTGCTTTAGTTAAACAATTAACTCCATCTATCTTAGTAACATTCGCATAATGCCCCATAGCAATTTTAGAACAGTTAAATTTTTCCTTGGCATAGTTTAAAAATTCCCTAAACTTAATATATTTATTGCATAATACATCAGGGTTAGGAGTAGCACCTTCTTTGTATTCTTTAATCACATAAGTAAAAACTTCATCCCAGTACTCTTTGATGAAATCTACTTTGTGTATTTCGATACCTAATTTATCAGCAACAGCTTTAGCATCGGAAAAATCTTTATAAACATTACAAGTTTTATCTTCATTACTAATATGTCCTAAAACATCATTGTTTACGCATTCATCTCAGTTCTGCATAAACAATCCAATAACTTCATATCCTTGTTGTTTTAAGAGATAAGCACAAACAGAAGAATCAACTCCTCCGCTCATTCCAAGAACTATTCTCTTATCAAAATTACTCATCAGTTCGGTTAGAAGGAAGAAATTAAGTAATAATTAAATAATTATTTTTTTAATTCGTATCCTTGTTGTTTTAATCTTTGGATAATTTCACGGATTGATTTTTTACCTAAGAATTTAATTTCAGTAATTTCTTGTTTTGTTTTTTCTAATAATTGTTGAACAGTTAAAATACCATTTCTCTTTAAACCGTTGTTAGCACGAGTTTCAAGGTTAAGTTCTTCAATAGGAATAGATTTTTGTTTTGGTTCAACAACTTCGTTAGCAACTGGTTCTTCAGCGATAAATGAAGTCATAGTTACATCACTACTAGAAGCTAATGGAGTTAAATGTTCAATTAAAATTCTTGAAGCAACTGAAACAGCATCAGCAGGAGAAATTGCACCGTTAGTAGCAACGTTAAGTGTTAATTCGTCACTAACAACTCCTTTACCTACGACGATTTCTTCAACATTGTATCCAACTGATAAAACTGGAGAATAACTAGAATCAACTGGAACGATACCAATAGAGTTAATTAATTCTTTGTTTTGAGTGTGAGAAGAGAAACCGAAACCATAGTTAGCATATAAGCTTACGTTTAATTTACAGTTGTCATTATCAGAAGTAGCTAAAACTACATCTTTGTTAACAACTTCAAATCCAGAAGGACAAACTACATCAGCACCAGTAACTTTTCCTTTTCCTTTAAAGTTAATAGTTAATACTGGTCAGTTCTCAATGTTGAATTTTTCTAAATCAGCAACTGGTAAAACATTAGTATCTAATTTAATTACTAATTTTTTAACATTTAAAACAAATTGTACTCCGTCTTCTTTAATTCCTGGAACTGCATCATATTCATGTTTAACTCCGTCAGTTTTGATAGCGAATATAGAAGCACCTGGAATTGAAGAAAGTAAAGTTCTTCTTAATGCATTTCCTAGTGTTACACCAAATCCTTTGTTTAAAGGTTTAATAGTAACTTTAGCTACGTTTTTTGTTGAGTTGTTGATTTGAATGTTTGATTTGCTGAATTTGTTCATTTTTGATATTTTGTTTTTGGGGTTTTTTAAGAAGTTTTACAAGTTCTTACCTTGGCTTTTTAGGCGGCTTGCAGCCATTATGTGGTATAGGAGTGTCATCTCTTAATTCTGTAATTTTTAATCCAGCCGCATCTAATTGTCTCATAGCAGTATCTTTTCCTTGTCCAATACCATTAAGAGAAACAACGATGTTTTGGATTCCTAACGCCATAGCAGCTTTAGCGGCTTTATCAGCAGCTAAACCAGCAGCATAAGGAGTTGATTTTTTTGTTCCTTTGTACCCACAAGTTCCAGCAGAAGCTCAAGAAATAACGTTTCCATTTTCATCAGTAATAGATACGATTGTATTATTAGCCGTTGAATGGATGTGTGCTACTCCATTAACAAAAGTTAATTTTTTCTTTTTCTTTGTAACTGGCTTTTTAGCTACAGTTTTGTTTTTTTGTGTGGTTTTTTTCTTTTTATCAGTTGCCATATTATCTCCTCCTATTATTTACTTTCTACCTTTTTGTTTGCAACAGTTTTTCTAGGACCTTTTCTAGTACGAGCGTTAGTTTTTGTTCTTTGTCCTCTTGTTGGTAAACCACGACGGTGTCTAATTCCTCTATAACTTCCAATTTCCATTAAACGTTTAATGTTTTGAGAAATTTCTCTTCTTAATTCACCTTCTATCTTATATTTAGAAGCAACTTCACGAATTGCTGAAATTTCTTGAGGTGTTAAATCGCTTACTTTTTTGTCTGGATCGATATTAGCTTCTTGACAAATAACTGTTCCTGTTTGAATTCCAATACCAAAAATATGTGATAAAGAATAAGGAACTTTCTTGTTGTTTGGTATATCTACTCCTAAAATACGTGCCATAATGTTTTACCTAATCTATCTCCTTATCCTTGTCTTTGTTTGTGTTTTGGGTTTTTACAAATAACACGTAAAACACCTTTACGTTTAACTAGTTTGCAATCTTTACAAATGGGTTTCACTGACGCTCTTACCTTCATTTTACTTAATTAATACTTATTATATACTTTTTTTTGGAAAGTAATAACATTATTTGCTTGTACCTACTTTCTTTCAGTTAATATCCAATTCTGGATATTTTTTATGAATAACTTTTAACATACGTTTAACAGTGTCAATACGTTTAATCATACTATTATTAATTACTTTCATTCCAGGTTCAAATTTTAGAGGAGAAAGTTTACGTTTCATATCTAACGAATCACGTCTTTCAATTTGTTTGTAAATAGTATTTAAAGAAACTTGATGTTGGTTAACTCCATAACGTTTTACATATTGTCTTAAACGACGTTGTGCACGAGCAAAAATTGTTGATTTAATATAGAACTCTACACTTGGTTCAGGAACTACTTCTCTTAGTCCTCTTCCTTCAAGAACAATGTTTTTGTTTTTAATAAATGGTCCAATAACATTTTTGTTAATGAAATCACGGTATCAAGATTTTTGTGCTAAATGTGCAGCTTTAATCGCTAATTCTTCATAACCAATATCATTAGCAATATCTTCACCATTATAAAATACAGATTTACCAATAAATTCAAAATTATATTGTTTCATAATTTCTAAGCATTGGTTTTTGTTGTATTTAATGATGTTATTTTTTTGTAGTGCTCAAGTGTAAGCACGGTAAACATTACCAGTTGATAAGAAGGCGAATTTTAAGCATAAAGATACTTCGTATGCTGCTGAAGATTTACCACTTGAACCTGGTCCATTTACACAAATTGTATAGGTTTTAGTCATGTAATCATTATATATTAACTTTTTTCTAACCAATATTAGTTTTAGGTATGGTTTACCAACCAAAAACCATTACTTTTCTTCTTTAATTTTTTTGCTATTTTTCTTCATTTCTTCAAAACATTTGTCAAGATTTTGAAGAGATAATTTTATGTAATATCCTCGGTTAGGAAAATCTTTGTTAATTTCTAATTTATCAGCAATATAAACTATTTTTTCTAAAGGAGTAGGATTATCTTGAGGAATAACGTGGTAAGCAATAGCATTAAGAACTTCTTCATCGGTAATTTTAAATTCTTTCTTTACAAATTCTGCTCCAGCTATCCCGTGTAATGAAGGGATTGTCTTATATCCTTTAATTTTTGGATCATTACGTACCATACCAATTATTTTTCTACTCGAAAAGTCTTTTGCTACATCGTGTAGTAAACCTGCTAAAAAAGCTTTTTTCTCACTCACTTTGTGGTAAGAAGCTATTTTTTGGCACAATGTAGCGACTGCTAATGAGTGACGAAATCTTTCGAGTGGAATAATTTTCCTGATTTTATTTACAATCGATTTGTTATACATTTCTTGTACATATTAAGAAATTATAATTTTTTATTCATGTGGACGAACAAAGTTATTTATTAAATGGTATAATAAAAATATAGTTATGGCTGACAACAAAGAATTAGAAACGACAGGTGAAAATACCGGTGGTGATCCGCTTGAATTTACAAAACCTAGTGCAGTATTAACAAAAGATACTTTGGATATCAACGAGAACGTTGGTTCTTTCGGAAATGTTGAAACACCTGTTGACGATTTAGATGAACAAGAAAAAACTGGTGTTAAAATAGATTTTGAAAGATTCGAAAAAAAGAACAAACAAAAGAAAAATGTGTTCGGTAAAGTTCTTAATTATTCTAACGGTTTAACAAACTGAATGTTTGCTAAATTAGAAAATAAAAAATCGTTAGCAATTATTTGAGGTGTTTCTTTACTCGTAATAGCTTTGCTCGTTTGTGGTGCTGTTTTATTTGGGTATTATGTTAGTGACGATTTAAAACATGGTGACGGAACAAACGGTGGATTAAATGCTTTAGTTAGTGTTAGACTTTGTGGTTATGTTGGAACAATTTTTGCTTACATTAGTGTTGCAATTATTGTACTACCATTATTAGTTTTGTTGGTTTGTTGATTCGTTGGAATTAACGGAGTTTATAAATCAGTTAAATTCCATTTATTTTATTGAGGTGTATTAACTATTAGTTTTTTATTAATGGTTATAGCTATTATTTTATGTAGTATTTATTTAAGCGAATTTAATAAATTTATTTCTTATATTCCACCAGCTAAAGAAGAAACCGCTCCTGCAGCAGATGCATAATAAATAATGCTTCACATAGTTTTATTCCAGCCGGAAATAGCTGAAAACACTGGTAATATAGCTCGAACTTGTGTTGGGTTTAATGCTCACCTACATTTAATTAGACCATACGGTTTCTTCTTTAACCCTAATGATGCTCGACTTAAAAGAAGCGGAGCAAACTATTGAGAGCATTTAACTTTATCAGAACATGATAACTATGAAGAGTTTTTAAAAACATTAAAAGAAGGCACTAGGATTTATTATCTAACTAGATATGGAACAAACGCTCCAGATGAAATGAAATTAGTTGAACAAGCAGAAGAAGATATCTACTTAATGTTTGGTAAAGAATCAACTGGAATAGATAAAGATATTTTAAGAAACAATTTAGAAAAAACAGTAAGGATTCCTACTAGTGCTAATGTGCGAAGTTTAAATTTAGCAAATTGTGTAAGTATGTTGTGTTATGAATATGCTAGACAAAATAAATATAAAAATTTAGAGACTAGTGAACCACACAAAAAACTTTAATTATTTAGTTTTTGTTTCTTTGTGAACAGTTACTTTTCTACAGTGTTTACAATATTTTTTTAGTTCTAATTTTTTAGGACATGTTTTATTGTTTCTAAAAGTTAAATAATTAATATTTTTGCATTCGGTACATTCCAAACGAGCTTGACGTTTTACCATAGTACATATATTATATAAACTATTTTACGGAGTGTGTACTTAGAAAACTACTAACGAAATTTTTCCATAGAAGGACTTATGCAAATGGTATTTTTATGAATAATCTCCCAATTTTATCTGTAAAATAATCCCAATTTTTTATGAATAATCTCCCAATTTATTTGTTTTATTAATATAATATCGGTATGAAAAATGAGCTTTATATCAATCGGTTAGTCGAAGAAAAAATAAGCAGTTATTTAAAAATATTTGGAGCAATATGTTTAGAAGGTCCAAAGTATTGTGGAAAATCTTGAATTGGTGAATATTTTTCTACTTCACAAATATATCTTTCTGATCCCGATCAAAAAAAGTTTGTTTCTTTAAATCTTGATTATGCTTTGGAAGGTAGCAAACCTCGTCTTATAGATGAATATCAAACAGTACCCGGAGTATGAGATAAAGTACGTAACTATGTTGATAAAAATTCTACTAAAGGTATTTTTATTCTAACTGGTTCTTCCACTCCAGATGACTCTTCCAAAACTCACACCGGTACCGGTAGAATTGCAAAAATAAATGTTTACACCATGACTTTAACTGAAACAGGAGATTCATCGAAAAAAGTTTCCTTATCAGCTATTATTAAAAACAAATTCAATTTTGTAATCAAACCAGAAAAAGACATATTTTGAATTATTAAGCTAATGATAAGAGGAGGGTTTCCAGCTAACCTTTCTTTAAACGAAAAACAAAGTTTTATTTTTTACAATAACTATGTAAAAAATTTGATTGAAGAGGATGTGCAAAAAATCGATGGAGTCAAAAAAAATATTCCTAAAATGAACGCTTTAGTTAAATCTCTTTCTAGAAACAGCGCTACAAATATTTTAAATACCACTTTACTAAACGATGTTTCTCAATACGATACAGAAATTTCTAAAAACACATTACCCCAATATTTAGAATCTTTAGAAAGATGTAATTTTTTCTATAGGATCAAAGCTTTTTCTCCATTTAACGCTCACTCCAAAACAACTATCCGGACTACTGATAAAATTATTCTATGTGACGAGTGTTTGGGATTAGCATTATTAAATTTAAACAAAGATAACATTTTAAAACAGTTAAACAATTTTGGACACCATTTCGAAAGTTTTGTTTTAAAAGAACTATTAGCTTATGCTTCTTGCATAAATGCTGAAATATTTTTCTACAAAGACAACACTTATGAAGTTGATGCAATAATGGTTTTAGAAGACAAAAGCTACATTGCTTTTGAAATAAAACTAGGAAGTGATGAAGAGGAAAGTGCGATTCAAAGTTTAAAAAAGTTTGATAAGTTTATGGAAGGTAAAAATAACAAACCTTTAAAACTAGTTGCGTTGATTGGCGTTGGTTCAGTTAGTAGAAAAGTAGAAGATAACTTATATGTTGTTTCTTTAGAACACTTTACTCTATAAGTTTTACTAAGACTATTTAGTTTTATTAATTATCTGAACGGACATTACTTTTAGCAATGTTTAATACTGGAGTAGCATCTTTGTTAGAACACAATACGATTAGCAAATTAGAAACTGTAGAAGATTTTTCTCCTTCAGTAAAATTACAAATTTTATTTTCTTCTAATCTCTTTAATGTGTTTTCAACCATACCAACTGCACCTTCAACGATTTTTTGACGAGCTTCAATGATTGCTGTTGCTTGTTGACGTTGTAGCATTGCAGAAGCTATTTCTGGAGCATAAGCTAAATGTGCAATTCTTGCTTCTACGATTTCGATTCCAGCAACACTAACTCTTGTTTGTAATTCTGATTTTAGTAGTTGAGCAATTTCACTTGTTGAACCACGTAAAGATTTTTCTCCAGTTCCTTCTTTATCATAAGGGAATAGTCTAGCCACATGTCTTACCGAAGAATCAGCTTGAATTGAAACGAAGTTGCTGTAATCATTAACTACGAAACGAGCACGAGCAGTATTAGTAACACGTAAAATTACTATCACTCCAATTTCGATTGGGTTACCCATTTCATCATTAACCTTTTGAATACCATTGTTTAATGTTAACATTTTTAAAGAAATTTTTGAACCAGATGTTCAAAAAGGGTATACTCAGTACATTCCACTTTTTCTTAATGTTCCTTTATATTTTCCGAAGAAAGTATAAACATTAGCTTCGTTTGGGTAGATTGTGGTAAATCTAGCAAATATAGCAAAACAAGCGATAGCTAAAACAGCAAACAATGCCCCGAAAATAAAGTATGCAGTGTTTGTGATTTTCATTGCTGAATACTTTATTCCTATAGCAAACATTGCTATACACAAACCAACGAAGGCAACACCACAAATAATTCCTATCAATCCATAAATTCACGAAGGTAATTTTACATTACGTTCCTCGATATCGATATTTTTTAATTCAGGATTTGCTTTAAAATATTCGTCATCAATTAATGAAAGTTGTTCATTTGTTTTATTATTATTTAATTCCATATAAGAATTATAGGCTTAATGCAATAATCTGGCGTTTTTTAGACAGATTTATTGTATCCGAGATTTATACCACACTTTGCATTTGCTGAACAATTTGTACTTTATCAGATGGAATAACAGGAAGTAAATTATCTACTAACATCTGAGCAATACCTACCAGTAAACTTATGGCACCACTAACTAAGGCTATGGTATTTGTTTTTGTTACCATATCGCGTTCAAAATACTTGTGATATTCCTTTTCTGATACAATATTTTTGTTGTATTTCATTCCTCTTTCTGGTTCTTCTATAAAACTCAAATTAGCTTCTCATAAGTTGTAATTTCTAGCTCTTTGCATTAGCTGGGCAGCACTTTCTCGGGTGTGCCCTAATTCAGTCAGTCTTTTATCTCAACTAGCTATAGTTTCTACTCTCTGTGCGTCTGAGAATTTTGTCATTTGACTTGCTGTAGGGTGAGTAAATGAACTTTCTGTATATAGCAATTTGTATGTCACTGTGTTTTTGATAAAGATATTTCTTCATACCGCTAACTGCATATTTATTATTCCTACTACCTTAAAACCTAAAAAAGTACCAACATTTATTATTCCAAATAAGCTAAAATATGCATAATGAATTTTATAGCTATAAATTATTTTTTGTTCAATATCACTAAGGCTTTCTAATTCATCTTTTTCTAGCATATTGTATGCTCTAATAATATTGTCATCGTGGTAATTTAAAAATTGATTTGTCATATCTAAATCTACATATTTTTTTCCTCCGATGTTTTCTACAAACTTAACCATAATTTCACGTACATAAAAAGTATCATCTTTAAAATAATCTGCTCATTTCTTTTCTTCTTTCATAAAATCTTCATTTTGTGTTAATCCAGCAGCATATTCGAAAAATTTAAAAATTGATTCATAAAATGTGTCAATGTAGTATTTCGCTATTAAAGCTATCTTTAGTTTTGCATCTACTGAAATAGTTTCGTCATTTAATTTGAGATAAAAATCAGCATAGCTTTTAGCAACTTCTTGTGGCACGAAGGTTTTGAATTTTTCTACAATTTCGCTAACTTCTTTCACGGATGGTAAAAAGTCGATTTTAGCAGCTGATGTCATAGCTCCGTTGTAAGCTAAATATCCATCTACCACAGTGCAGATTATTGCCGAACCCATCGCTATACCACCAAATGCACTGATTATCGAACATACGTCGTTTATTCCAGAAGAAACTATTAACAATCCAGAAAGTGCACCGTCTAAACCTGCAGTTAATTGCATATTTTTATAAATTTCTTCTGCTACATTTCTTTCTTTTCCATTTTCATCATAAGCTAAACTGTAAAAACCGTAAATAAATTTGGTGATAAAATCACCTTCTTGAAGGATAGCTAATTCTTCATTAGAAAGCGGAAAATAAATTGGTAAAGTACTAACTTGACTTTTATCAAGTGAGTTTACTCATTTATATTCTTTGATAATTTTATATTCTTCTGAACCAGGAACATTATCAACTAATACCCATTTAGCTTCAACAAAAGGTATTAGGTTTTGAAAACGATATGCATCAGCACTATTTTCTACTAGTTCTTGATTGTTTAACAAATCTTGTAGTGAACCAACTTTGTTGAAATTAGTGTTAGCTTTCGTGATTGCTAACATAATTTTTTCATTAGTATGATTGTTCTCTAATTGGTGTGGTTTAACAATACCAGGTAATTCTAGTTTATCAACATTTACTAAATAAGGGTTTTGTTCGTTAAAAAGATAATGGTCATTTGCATCAGTTGGAGCACTATGTAGTATGTCGGTAATTGTAGAACGATTAACTATTGCTTTAGCATCAAAATTTTCGTTTTTATATTCCAATTTTAATTCGTTTGGATAAAGAAAATTTTTTGCACAGTTGTATTTTTGTGCAAAAGATGTAAGTTTGTATTCATGAAATAAATATTCTTTTGTTTGGTTTTGTTCGTCAGAACCAATCCAATTAATGTTAGAATCTGATTCATCAAAAGTTCTTGAAACTCCTAATTGAAAACCGACATTTGCAACTTCGGAATTAGTAGCATAATCGATACTGATTATTCTTGCATGCAATGTATATCCTGGAATAATTTCGTTTTCTTCAAATGTTGGCATTCCCTCAGTTGCTGGAATGTATTTATCTAAAGGTAAAAGTTCTTGTTCTTTAATTTTATCTATTGTTATTTCTTCGTTTGCCTGTGCTCTATCGTCTGGTTTTAACATTTCAGTATTTCCTAAAAAATCTCTTTTCGCTAAAAACAGTTTGTTTAAAACTTTTTGCTCTAAAATGTTTTTGTTGTTTTTGTTACTATATCCTTCAGCACCAGTTTCCGAATAGGGAGCTAACAAACTAGTAAAGTCAATTTCTGGATTTTCGTTTAAAACTAAAAATTTATTAGTAATCATTTTCATTACTTCAATAGTTACGAATTCCATTTCTTTTTCTTTCGTTAATCCTTCATTATTCAAACTAGAAGCTAAAAACTTATTTAACTCAAAAGAATTTAAGTGTTTATTTAAAATTTCAGTTTTTGCTTGTTTTTTTAAGATATTGAATTTTTGATTAATATTTGGTAATTCTTCACGACTTACAGAATGCAAAAAGTTTTCTTTAACTTGTGGTAATAAAACAGTTTCAAATTGATAGTAATCGATTGGTTCTATATTATGTAAACTATTCAAATTAACCAGTTTAGAATAAATATTAACAAAAGGAGAGGATAAAGATGTTTTTTGAGTTGTAAAGTATTCTTCATCTAAATATTTGTTTACGTATTCAGAAAACTCTTTGCTATATTTTTCTGCTTGTATGTATGCATCATTACTAGCCTCTTCTTTGGTTAATCCTAAAACATTCAAATCGTATGTGTAAGTTTTGGATTCAAGATATTCTAATGATTCATTTTTAAAAGATGTTATTTTTTCATTATCATTGATAGCTTCAATAACATCCTGCGGAGTAGTTTTGTGTTTCCACACAAAACTTCCTAAGTCAAACAATTGGAGATTTTTGTTTTGGAAATAATTAATTCCAATTATCACGCTAGTTATTGTTGAAGCAATTATTAGTGCTGAAGTAATTATCGTTTTATACTTATACTTTAAAAGACTCGCCCTCACGGTTGTGATTATAACGATTTGTATAAATAAACAAACCACTTTTTCTTTAAACAATATATAGTTTAGGAAGTATGAATTTTTGAGTTTTAAAATGTGCTATAAACAATGCATCAATTCACATTTATTGTTCTTGAGAATCAGAGTTTTTCAATAGTTATCGAACAAACAACCAAATTAACAGATTTTAACAAAACAGGTTATGTTTTAACTAACGAAGATGTATAAATTTCTTCCTTGTTAATTACGATTTAACTTATTTCTATGTAGCAGGAGCAGTAATAACAAGAGTGAATGCAGCATAAGCTACTACTTGTGTACCACCTGTTAAAGTTAAAGTAACTTTTAAATAGTAAGTATCTGATGGAGTTGCAGTCGCAGTGTTTGTAACAGTTATTACACCTGTTGCATTAGCGAAATTTACATTATCCGGTAAAGATTTTGAAGAATGAGCTTGATCTACTATATCATACAATAGAGTTCCAACACCAGAGGCTACAGAAGCGCCTTTATATGTAACAACAGGAGCTGAAGAATCTTTAGCAGTACCTGCAACTGCACTAATGTTTTCCATTGCAGCTCTAAGTCCAACAACTTCTAATTTAAATGTAGCAGTTACCGTTTGAGCTTCACTTCCTTCAAGTCCTGTATTGTATGTAGCTTTAATTGCTAGGACTTTTTCAGGATAATCAAGAGCAACATTTGCGGTTCCAGATAACACACCAGAATTTGTAGCAAAAGTTAAACCAGTTGCAGCATCTAAAGTATATCCAACATAAGAAGTTCCTTCTGCTTGTAATAATTGATAGCTAACAGTAGCTGGAGAAACAACTGTTAATTCGTTACCATCTAAATAAAGTTTTGGTTGAACTGAAACAACTCCACCAGCATTTACTTTAACATCATGAACATCATGAAGTGCCAAGCCTTTCTCTTGAGGATTACAACTAGTTAGAGTTAATGCGGTTGCAGTTGTTACAGCAGCTACTCCTCCGAATAATGCTGCTAGGGTTAGTTTTAAGTTTTTATTTGCCATAATGGTTTTAAGTATATATAAAAAAAAAAAAAATTGCCTTTTTTCTTTACATATGTATAAATACATATGAATTTTCGGTAGTTTTCGACTTTTTGACACATCACTTCCAAAAACTTCATTCACTTAGCTCAAATATTTGTTATTCAAGTAACGTGCCAATTCTTAAACCGTGTATGTAGTTTAAAAAATGTTACTTTTAAAGAATAGTCTTCGTGTTCAATAACCAACACATGCGGTATATACTTATATACATATCTATAAAATGGAAATACAGGTAGCAAAAAAGACTCATGTAACTTGGCATTACTATGTCTTTTTATTATTAAGTTTAGCTAAAAGTGTTACTTGTTGAATAATTGCAGCTTTATATTTTATTTTTACTTGACTTTTCCTATATGTTGTACCAACAGTTTCTAGCGAAACAGTTTTAAGTATTTGATCTAGTAGCACTATTGGTCCACAATTGTTTTTAATGTATGTGGGAGTGCTATTAATTTCAGTTGTAGCTATATTTGTTTTTAGGAACTACCAAGATGATGGAACAGAACTAATTATTTGTTCAAAACCAATAAGTCGTTTGAACTTATGTATAAGCAAATTTTTAGTAGTTTTGACATACGTAGTTTGTCTTTCTTTAGTTATCTCAATTGTCCCAATAATTATCCTTTTAACAAACTTAATTAATACAATTCAATTCTGAGGTTTAATTGCTTCAATGTTTTTATGAAACTTTGTATACTTACTGGTTTTTGGAATGATTGCTATCTTTGTTTCATTGTTTGCTAACAAAGTGTGAATTTGTATAGTTAACATTGTTATTCTTTTTTTGTTTAATATTTTTTCTGTAGTTAACTCAACTGCTATCTATTCTCCTAAACAAGTTATTCTAAATGATAACCAACATGCTATTACTTCTAAAACTATTGGTTTGTATAATGAAGAAAAGGATGATTTTATCCAAAAAACTACCGCTTCCATTTCTTCTTTAACAGTTGATCCTAACAAGGCTATGCAGGGGGGTATGGTTGTGTCAATGCCAAATAATCCTTACGAGGCACTAAAAGGAAAACCTGGGGCATTTGCTAACATTGATCCCAGTGTAGTTTTTGGATATGATGACGAAGTAGAAGTTTGAGAAAATGCAAAAAAAGAATCTAAATCTACTGTTAGTAACATCTTTGATCTAACTAAACAATACAACAAAATTGCTAATTCTTTTTCTTTAGAAAACGAATATGAAAAAGTAAGTGGAATGAGTTTTGGAAAAGACTCATTCTTAAACTATGATCCAACTGGATTATTTCTTCTTGAAGACGAAGAAGAAGGATACGAACCTTTAGTTTACATTAAAGTTTCTAATGATGGTCAAAGTACTTTTGAAAAAACTAATGATGAAAATGAAGGCGATGTTGTTGATGATGAAAATAGTGACGATCCAACTGCTACAATAAACTGAAGCGATTCTTTTTCTTACTACCTATTCACTAGTATCTTTAGTCAAAGCACAGTTTTCTTAGGTGAACAACAAAACGATATTAACTCGTTAATGAGTAATTTTATTTCTAAAGATATTGATACTAGAGTGCTTAATGTCGGAGAAGCATACTATGTTTCTAACGATCATAAAACACACTATACAAAATTACATGCTAACGATTTAAAATCTAATGATAGCGAAAAAACTGTTTTTAATACTATTTTAAATACTTTTTATAATGCACTAAAAAGTGAAGAAGAAGATGAGAATTATGACGGTGATTTACTTTGTGGACATCAATCCAGCTTTGACTGAAACGATAAAAAATATGTTAAACTTACTTCTGATGCTCTAGGGAATTATGCGGGATTAAATATCGATAAATCTCTTTCTTACGATCCAGCTGATTTTACAAATATGAATGAAGATGATTTGACTCTTAACCCTTGATATTGAAATTTTAGTAGAGGTAAAACAGGTGTACCTATCGTCCACAACTGATGAGATTATGTTCACTACATGTTAACAACAGAAAAGACTACTTTAAATATCGAAAACTTAAACGATTTGTTGAACGAAACATTAAAATTTAAATTCTGGTTATGAAAAAACTTAATTGTAGATACTCCTAAGTTTGATAGTGCGAAGGATACAACTTTAAAAGGAATCTTTGATGATACATTAGGGAATGATTTTTTTATGCCATTAACTCATGAGACATTAACCGATCCATTTCCAAGTAAGTTTACTGATAGTCCTGATATGTATAGTAAAGGTTCTTTACTTTTCCCTAAAGGTGCGGGTCAAGAAGGTTATGTGGAAGATTATGCTTCTCTATTTTTACCTGATTTATATTTATCAGTTTCTCCTTTTGTCGAGGAGGAAGATTTAGAAACCGTAGATGTTAATCCTTATTTCGGATGAAAAACAACCAATGGTTTAAACCTTTATGCAGCTCGTTCACTAATCGAGAACTATGTTATTAATGATGATAATTTTGGTTATTTATCTTTAGACAGTACAGCTAATGCTGGTGTTAACCCAGCTGCCAGAGATAACTTATATGTAGGAAGTATTTTAACTTCTTCTTCAAATTTATTTGTTAACTACGAGAGAGGAGATTTTGTTTACGATATCTCTCCTAAATTAAATTCTTATTTTTATACAGTCATATGAATGACTGTAGGGATATTTTTAGCAGGTATTGTTTTTATAATATATTACAGAAAGGATTTTAAATAATAATGGATAAAAAATATTTACCAAAGGATGTACAAGGATACACTGAATCAACTAATAAACCAGTTCTTTTTGTTAAGAATTTAACAAAAAAATACCCTGGAAGAAAAAAACCAGCTATTACTAATATTTCTTTAAACGTTTATCCTGGAGAATTTCACGCTTTCATTGGAGCCAATGGAGCTGGAAAAACTACTACTATCAAATGTCTAATTGGAGCTTATGCTAATTGATCAGGAACTGTGTTAATTAACGGCATTCCTAACAACAAAGAATCAGCTAAAAAAAATCTAGGTTATATTCCAGAAAATGCTCGTTTCCCTGAGAAATTTTCCGCTTTTAGCTATTTGGTTTGAATGGCTATGTTAAGTGGAAAAAGTTCAGCTGATGCTAAACGTATTGCTGAAGAACAATTAAAGAAAACTAATATGTGAAATATTCGTCACAAATCTCCTAATACTTTTTCTTCTGGCCAAAAAAAGAAAATCCTTCTTTCTCAAGCATTAATTCATAATCCCGAAGTAATTGTTATGGATGAACCAGCTGCTAACTTAGATCCCAAAGCTCGTTCAGAGTTTTTTAACTCTTTGGTAGAATTAAAAAAAGAAGGTAAAGCTATTTTAATTTCATCTCACATTTTAGCAGAAATTGATAAGTATGCTGATTCTGCTACTATTCTAGATGGAGGAAAAATTATCTTCTCTGGTAAAAGTTCTGACTTATACAATCTTTTCAATAAAAATGAATGAATTTGTGATACTACGAACAACGAAGTATTTGAAAGTATTTTAAAAGATGAAAAGATTGAATTTGTTAAAGAAGATTCAAATTATCTAGTAACTTTCCCGGATCTTAATAACTTTGATAAAATCCAAAAAATATTAGTTGATAAAGGCTGTGCTTTCAGCCTTTTACAACACTTCAAACCAACATTACAAGATGTTTATGATAAACTAGTTATTAGAGGAAGTGTAGATACAATGAAAGAGGAACACCACTATTTACCTGCTGAAGAAATAGTTAAAAAGTAAATGGGTGCATATATAAAATTTGTCTTTCTAAATTTTTTAAAAAAGAAACCGGCTTGGGTTTGTGCAGCATTACTTTGAATCTTTACCACTTGTATCGTCATCATTGTTCCTTTAGTACTTAAAACAGATTATTTGTTTATATGAAACAATTCAATGATCGAAATTCAAATGTTTAGTGTTTTTATTTTATCAGTAATTTGTGCAGTTGTGGCTACCCAAATATTTCGCGATCCAATTGATGATGGTAGCGAACTAGTTGTTGTTTCTAAACCAATCAGTAGATGAAAACTAATATTGGGAAAATTTATTGTTTTTTGGACAACTATTTTTACCATTCTTATCTTGAACTGTGTCTTAATTTTAATTGGTGCATGTATGCCTAATAATAATTTTGATAAGTTTGGCAAAACCATCGGAACTTTCTTTTTAGGTTCAATTATTTCAGCAATGCTTTTTGGAGCAGTTGCCGTATTAATCAGTTGTTTCCGTTCGAAAGTAGTTATCTTATGTAGCACCATCGGTTTAGGAGTGGTACTAAATATTATGAACACTATTCTCCCTTTAATATCTAATCCACCTTCTTCATATATTAAAGATAAGTATGGATACAAAACACAATCAGTAATCTTTGTAGATAAAGAAGGTAATGAAAGAAGTTATGCGGCAATTAAAGATTTACAAAAAAATAGTGCGATGTCTTCTTATGATTTTTTCCAAGAAGCTGATAGAAAAAGCGCTATTGGAGCTACTAATATTTTAAATGTTGGAGGACAATTAACTGATGCATACTATCTTACTCCAGAAGATACTAAAACGTACTATAGTCCATATGGTTTTTTAAATGATGAACATTATAAAGTTAAGGATGAAAAACTGATTGACTCATTAGTAGATGAAGAATACCGTCCAATATTTTTTTCTCCCTACAATGTGTACATGGGAGATACCGGAGTACCAAGTTTAGTATGAAGTGCTCCTGGAATAAATGATCAAAACTCTAGTTATAGCGTACAAAAACTAACTAGCAATTCTACTACCACTTATTTTGGGTACACAGAAGGAACAAATTCATTATTTCCAGATTCTTATTACTCTTACTATGATATTGGAGAAATAACTGATATTGACTTTGTTAATTACATTATTGATAAATATATTTGGGATGGAGCTTTTACTCAGCAAGTTTTAAATCCTTTTTCTGGTAAAGATGCTATTACCTATGCTTGAATGCACGGTATGGGTTTGTTAAACTATTACAATAACAATGATGATGACGATGTTGATCAAGTCTATTTAGATTTACAAGCTTTGTTAACAAAGAATACCGCTGATTATGACAACTATGATGTTTGAGATTCTTACGAAGTTACTAACAATACAGCTGTTTGGCCAGGGGTAACGCAAGATGGCACTGATTATCATTATCCTTTCAATTTCGAAAAAGCTCAAAGAGATGATGATGGAAACATAAGACTTGACATCTTCCACGATGTTAACACTAAAACTAAAGATTTAAATATAGTTTCAAGTGATACAGATGCTGATAAAAGTAAGTATGTTAAAACATATGATGATGGAAAAGAATACTTCAATGTTGCTCATTATCTAGAAAAAGCTTTAGGACCATACCTAAATCCAGGTGATGAGCAAAAAATGTATCAACAAAAGATGATGAAACTATGTCTACTTTTTAAAGAAAGATGATCACAAGTTTTTTGAGATGGTTCCACTAACCCACACTATCCATTAGTTTTTAATGGTAGCTTATACCCTTTAAATAATACTGGATTAGATGATGTTTGAAAATATGACAGAAATTCAAAATTTAATTCAACTGACATCATTAATGCTTATATTAATACTCATCCTGGTAAAAATGATAAAGAAACACGACGTTCTATAATTCGTCCTTGTACTAGTTATGGAGCTTTAACATCTTACAACAAAAGTAAATATGTTTATCGTTATAACTATTCTCCGCTAATTCCTGCTGACACAGTTCCTTTTATTGATCAACATGTAGAATTACATTTTTATTACACACAAATTAAGAGTAGTGATTTAGAAAATTTTTACCGTTATGATATTGAACACTATATGAATAAAGTTGATGTAACAATTTTCTGGGCTTTCTTTTCTTTTGGATTATTTATCGTTGTAGTGGTTGTTTATACCAAAACTGATTTTAAATAAGAGTTAATGGGACATTTATAGCACATTTTTAGCTTTATTACTTCCCAAAAATACCACTGTACATTACACATAGTGGAAATGTTTACCGGTTATAATTTTTGAAAGAAGAAAATGGGTGTATACATAAGTTTTGTTTTTTTAAATTTTATAAAGAAAAAACCAGCTTGGGTTTGTGCAGCTTTACTATGAATTTTTACTATTTGTATTGTTATCGTAGTACCTTTAGTACTTAAATCTGATTATTTGTTCATATGAAACAATCCAGTAATTGAAATTCAGATGTTTAGTGTTTTTATTTTATCAGTAATTTGTGCCGTGGTTGCTGCCCAAATATTTCGTGATTCAATTGATGATGGTAGCGAACTAGTTGTTGTTTCTAAACCAATCAGCAGATGGAAATTGATTTTAGGGAAATTTATTGTTTTTTGGTTAACTATGTTTGTTATCTTACTAATAAATTGTTTTATTGTTTTTATCGGAGCATGTATTAAAAACTCTTTTGCAGATTTTCCTAAAACTGTTGGAAAATTCTTTTTAGGTTCAATTATTTCTTCAATGCTTTTTGGAGCAATTGCTATATTAATTGGTTGTTTTCGTACCAAAGTAGTTATCCTATGCAGCACCATAGGATTAGGAGTGGTACTAAATGTAATGAACACTATCCTTCCTTTGATATCTAATTCACCAATTAGCTATCTTAAAGATAAATATGGATATAAAACCCAATCAGTAATCTTGGTAGATAAAGATGGTGAGGAAAGAAGTTATGTAGCTATTAAAGACTTACAAAAAGACAATGCTATGTCGACTTATGATTTTTTACAAGAAGCTGATAAAAAAAGTGCAGTTAATATCACCAACATATTGAATATCGGAGGACAGTTAACAGATGCGTATTATCTAGCTCCCGAAGATATACAATTAACATACAGCCCTTATGGTTTTTCTTCTGATGAACACTACGAAGTACACAATAATAAATGATTGATGCATTAGAAACTGATTATCAACCAATTTACTTTTCCCCTTATGATGTAGGATTTGGTTTTAATGGAATGCCAAAATTAGAATATACAGTTCCTGGAGTGAACGATCAAAACACTTCTTATTTAGCCCTAAAAATGTCTTCTACTACAATGTTCACACCATATGCTTTTACGCAAAGTTATTCTTCTTTACTTCCAAACACATACTTTTCTTACCAAGATATCGGACAAATCACTGATGTAGATTTTGTTAACTATATCGTTGATAAATATTTGTGAGATGGAGTTTTTACTCAAGAAGTTTTAAATCCTTTTTCTACAAAAAGTGAATCTCAAACGATAGTATGAAACGATGGAAAAGGATTGTTAAATTATTTCAACGAAGCTGACAAAGAAGATATTACTACTAATTTTTATTGTCAGGTACAAGCTTTGTTAACAAAGAATTCACCTGATAATGATAATTATGATGTTTGAGATTCTTACGAAGTTACTAACAATACAGCTGTTTGACCAGGGGTAACGGAAGATGATTACGATTATCATTATGCTTTTAATTTTGAGAATGCTAAAAAGGATGATGCTGGAAATATAGTGTTTGAAGTTTTCCACGATGAGTCCACTAAAGCTAAAGATTTGAATTTAGTATTAAACGACACCGATCCCGACAAAAGTAAGTATTTTAAAACAGACGGTAATGGAACTCAATACTTTAATGTCGCACACTATTTGGATAAAGCATTAGGTCCTTATGCAAATCCAGAAGATGAACAAAAAACATATAACCAAAAATTATTTAAATTGATGTTGTTTCTTTTCGAGAGATGGACACAAATTTTTTGAGAGGGCGAACAAAACAAACATTATCCATTAGCTTTCTCTGTCGATAATATTCCTATTAACAACGACGATATAGAAACTGTATACATTTGAGATAGACATTCTAGATTTAATACTAACGATATTATTGGTTCGTTTGCATATACTAACCCGACAGATAAAGAAAAAACTATTCGTCGTTCATTACTTCGTGCTTGTATGAGATATGAACTTTTTTGAGCATATGGGAATCATAACAACTCTGTATTCCCTTACGATTATTCACCTTTCATTCCGCAAGAAGAAGATGTTCCTTATCCTAGCACTAATATGGGTTTATATTTTTATCTTACTCAAATCCAAAGTAATGATTTAGATAACTTTTATCTTTATGATACTGTTCGATATATGAATAAAGTGGATGTAACTATCTTTTGAGCTTTCTTTTCTTTTGGATTATTTATCGTTGTAGTGGTAGTTTACTCCAAAACTGATTTTAAATAAAAAAGTATAATATTTTTATGGATTGTATTTTTTGTAAAATAGCTAATGGAGAGATACCTTGCAAAAAGGTTGCAGAAAACGATTTAGCGGTAGCTTTTTTAGATTTATCTCCAGTGAGTGATGGACACACATTGGTTATTCCTAAAAAACACTCTGAGAATTTAAGTAGTACTGATGAAGAAGTTTTAGCAGGGGTATTTGCTTTAGTTAAAGAAGTTACAAAAAAAATTTATAATTCTTCTTTAAAACCAGTTGGTTTCAATTATGTTTCCAATGAAGGTTCAGAAGCTGGACAAATGGTATTTCATTTTCACGTACACGTAATACCTAAATATAATAAAGAAGAAGGATTCCTCGGAACTTGCAAACCTGTAACTAGTAAAAGCTTAGATGAAGTTCTGGAGAAAATAAACAAATAATGACAACATACGACTTAGTTTTTGCAATCATTTACTCTATATTAATTTATGGTTTTACTATTTTAATTTATGTGGGGTTATATTTTGAATGAAAAAACTCTCACTATGTTGTTTTTAGAAAACTTGTTTTTAGTCCAATTTGATTAGTTGTTTATCTTGTGGTTGCTGGATTATCAATTGCTTTAGGAGCTATAAAAATAACTATTATGCCAGCTTTTAGTATAGAAATTTTTATCATTAGTTTTTTTATTTTATTCTTTATTGGTTCAAAATTTGCTATTTATAATAGTTTAGATAAAAAAAGATTTTTGGAACAAGATTTTTTATCTATTGATTTTAACCAAATACTTAAAAACAAACAAATCGAAATAAAACAATCTGAAATGGTTAAAATTTTAGTAGAAAGAAATGAAAAAAATAATGCTAGTTTAACTGAAGTTTACCATCAAATTGTTAATGAAATAAACTACTACTCTGTTGACAAATATGTATTTGTTTTAGGAAACATTTGTGCTTTCAACTCAGCTTTCATTAAACAATTTGATTTTAAATACAACCAAACTCTTTACAAACTTTGTGTATTCTTATTTGCTGAATTACGTTCTCGTCACCTTAACCTCACTGATAAAGTTAAACGAAGTCTAGATGTCGCAGAACAAAGTAACTAGTATTTATTTTGTTTCCTATAACACGTACTTTGCTTTCGTTTTAAGAGTGATAAACAATGAGCCTATTCTCCACCTATCGCCCAAACCTAATTCAATAGCATATAACGATTAATAACTTCGGAATTTCCCTAGTCTTTCTTTAAATTTTTCTTCTCCTCGTTATAAGCTTTTTCAATCAAAGCATCAACAACCGATGACTCGGATGCATTGTTTTCTTTTGCTCAGGTTTTAATTGACTTAACGTTTTCTTCTTTTAATCTAAAAGAAACCATTCTCCTTCCCGTTTTTTGTTTCACATCTAGTTTCATAGGATTATTATAAAAAAAATCTGTTTAACCATCCCTAAAAGATTGGGATATGAAGTTTTATTTTCACTCAATAGGTTTTTCTCTTTTAGCTTTTTCTTCCATCTTTCGATTTTCTTCTACAATTTTTCTTTCTTCTCTTTCCAATTTAGCTTTAAGTATTGCATCTCTTCTTTGTTCAATTTTAAATTCTTCTTCCACTCTTTGGATTCTTTTATTTTCTCTAACACGGAAGAATAGAACAGTGAACAATATAACGAAAGTAATACCACACATTACTCCCCCAACAACAATCATTCAATTTTGACTGTAAGTAGATTCCATCCAGATTCCAACTCCCATTAATCCCATTGAAATCATAATAGAAGTAGTTATTGCCCCAATCAGTTTGGAATCAACTCTTACATTGTTGATTTTAAAAGGTTCGAAACGTGCTTCTTTTTTCTTTTTCTTCAACTCTTTTCTTTCAGCTCTTGATAACATCGATTTTATTATAACTTACGGTTTAAATCTAAGGGTGTTTTTATGGTTTTCTAGTACCCGTATATTGTCTCACATAAATATGTAAGTAAATACATGAAAACTTTATCTCTTTAACTAAATCAATCCCCAAAAAGAAAACATAAATTAGGCAAGTTATAATTTTATAAATGAACACAATTCTCAAAGGTTTAAATAAAGAAACTATTAAGAAAATTAGTAGCTTAAAAAACGAACCACAATGAATGTTGGAGTTCAGATTATCTGCTTACCAAACTTTCTTAAAACTAAAAAACCCCCAATGAGGACCAAACTTAAATGATATTGATTTTAATGATTTCATTTATTATTCTAATCACAATCTACAAGAGCAAAAGAAATGAGAAGATGTCCCACAAAATATAAGAACACAATTTGAAGCTATTGGGGTTAGTGAATTAGAATCTAAAATTCTTTCTGGAGCAAATGATCAATTTGATAGTCAAGTGGTATACCACGATCTAATAGAAGAATTCGCAAAGAAAGGAGTTTTGTTTTGTTCAATGGATGAAGCGATTACTAAGTACGAAACAATTGTTAAAAAATATTTTGGAAAACTTATCCCTGACTCAGACAACAAATATGCTGCTTTAAATAGTGCTGTTTGATCAGGTGGAAGTTTCCTTTATGTCCCCAAAGGAGTTGTTTTGGAAAAACCTCTCCAAGCTTATTTTAAAATTGGTTCTAAATCTTTAGGACAATTTGAAAGAACACTAATTGTTATTGAAGACAACTCAGAAGCTCATTATATGGAAGGTTGTACTGCTCCCATCTATTCTGAAAAAAACCTCCACGCAGCAGTAGTAGAAATTTTCATAGGCAACAATTCTCATTTCCGTTATTCCACTATTCAAAACTGAAGTAATAATGTTATTAACTTAGTTACTAAAAGAGCACTTGTTGGTAAACATAGTCTAATGGAATGAATTGATGGAAATATCGGATCTGGTATCAATATGAAATACCCAACTTGTATCTTAAAAGGAGATTATGCCAAAGGAAGATGTGTTTCCATTGCCACAAGTGGAAAAAATATGATTCAAGATACTGGAGCTAAAATGATTCATTTAGGTAAACATACGAAAAGTGAAATCATTTCTAAAACAATAGTTAATGAAGGAGGTGAAGCCAATTACCGTGGGTTAGTGAAAATTACTAAATCAGCAACCGATGCTTATGCACAAGTGACATGTGATAGTTTGATTCTAGATAATTTCTCTAGAAGTGACACCATCCCCACAGAAATTATTGAAAACAATACTTCTTTCATTAAGCACGAAGCAAAAGTTACTGATATCGATAAAGAAAAGAAATTTTTCCTTAACTCTCGTGGAGTTGATGATAAACAAGCTAGACTATTATCCACCCTAGGTTTTATCAAACCTTTTAGTGATGAATTACCATTAGAATATAGTGTTGAATTTAATAGATTACTAAAAGTATTGATTAAATAATTTAAAGATTGAAAGTTTTAGAAATCTTAAATCTTTTTCTTTCTACCAACTTATTTAAAAAGAAATTTAAAACAACCATTCAGAATATAAAGGTTGTAGCTATAATTAAAGAAACTATCGCTACCCATGGGTAAGTTAAATTTAAAACATAACTTACTCCGCCGTATTCTCCAAATTCAACATCTCAATCCCCAGCTAAAACTCCAGAAACATTTCTTTGTACATGAAATATAGAAGCTATCATAAAAACATATAAGTAATATACAGTAGCGAAAGCTGCTGTATATAAAGCTTCTCACCAAAATGTTTTTCTAATTCTCGCATTAAGCGCTACTACCGGACAAACAATTACTAATATAGCATGCATCATGTAATACATCGGATTAGGGTTATAACCTTTAAAAATTCATTGGGCATCTCATGCAGCATTTACCGTATCTTCACTTCCAACAAAAGATATTCCCCCAAACAAGGTAATCAACCCTCCGAAATATCCAATATACGCTACATAACTAATTACTATTCTTTTATAATCAGCAATCATTAGTACACAAATCAAAAATGCACACATTGGACAAAAATCAAGCAACATACCTTTTGAAATGTTACTAAGACTAGAATAATTTTGAGTAATAAATTCGAGTGTGACGTTTTTAAAATCATTCATAAAACGAAAAATGAATAGATAGATAAAAAGTACTGAACCTAAACCTAGCCAAAGAAAATATTGTTTATCAAATTTTGGTTTATTACTTTTATCTTTTTTTAATAATTTTTTAACCCCTAAAGTATCTGGTGTTAATTTTTGAATAAAAGGACTTAAAAACCCTAAGCCGATTCCTAAAAAAACCGCTAGCAGCGAAAGTATTAATCCACAAGCATTTAGTTCCATAACTACTTTTTACGATTATAGATTGGTTCTACTTCGTAATTACTTAGATTATAGTTTTCCATCAAACTATCGTTGTCTAAGTTTTCAAATTTTAATTGTTCATCACTAAAATTCATTGCTTTGTTTATTTTTTGTGTTCCTTTTGTTAAGATAGGAGCAATTGTAGCAGAAATGATTCTGATAGAATTAGCTACATCAAACAATAATTGGCTAAGTTTAGCTGTTTCACCAGATTTTTTTAATTCTCATGGTTTATTAATTTCAATGTATTTGTTTACAGATTTAGCAAAATCTAAAACTAGTCCAACGATTTCCTTAATATTAAAAATATTAACTAAATATGCTAAGTTATCTAACAATTTATTTTTAGCATCGTTCAATTCACTTTTGTTTTCTAATACTTCTCCAGTATTTTTAATAAGTGCTTCTTTGTTTTGTGCAGCTATTCCAACAAATCTTGAAACCAAATTTCCGATAATATTTGCTAAATCGGAGTTGTATGTTTCTACTAATTTGTTTTTAGAAAAACTATTATCTGAATCACAGTTAAATTCTTTTGAGAAATAATATCTTAAAGTATCGGAATCAAATTCTTGGAACAATTCTTCTGGATCAACAACATTTCCAAATGTTTTAGACATTTTTCTACCATCTTCAGCCATAATAAATCCGTGAGCAATAATTTTGTTTGGTTCTCTTACATTTAAACACTTTAAAAATATTGGTCAATAAATAGCGTGGAAACGAGCAATATCTTTTCCTATAACATGTAATACTTCCGAATTCTCATCAGCTCAGTATTTTTGATATAAACTATCATCATCTTGGTTTCATCCGAGAGCAGTAATATAGTTAAGTAACGCATCTAGTCAAACATACATTACGTGTTTTTTGTTTTCTAAAATAGGAATTCCTCAATCAAAACTTACACGAGATACACTTAAATCTAGTAGTTTTTCTCCCAAGAAATTATTTAGAAGTTCTGTTCTACGGATTGAAGGTAATAAAAAGTTATCATGACTTTGTAAATATTCTTTGATTCATTGAGTAAAATCACTCATTTTAAAGAAGTAAGATTCTTCTGCTTTAACTGTTAGTTTGTGTCCAACTCTACAATATAAACCATCTTCTTTTTGTACAGCTTCTCCTTCAGAATAAGCTTCTTCACATCCTACACAATATAAAGTTTTTCATTCTCCTAAATATATATAGTTTTCTTTATAAAGTTGAGTAAAAGCTTTTTGTACAGCTAACATATGGTTAGGGTTAGTAGTACGGATGTATCCACTATATCCAATATCAGCTTTTTCTCATAGTGCAACGAAGAATGTATTAATATAGTCCACCCATTTTTGGTTTTCCATGCTGTTTTTTTCAGCATACTCAGAAATTTTTTGTCCGTGTTCATCCATTCCAGTTAAAAAATAAACATCGTAACCGATGAGTTTTTTATATCTAGCAATGCTATCTGCTAATATTTCTTCGTATAGATGTCCAATGTGTGGTTTACCTGATGCATAATGAATCGCGGTAGTGATGTAAAATTTTTTCTGCATGTATTTATTTTGCTATTATATTTTATAATACGTGATTTTTAAAGGTGTTGAAATTGTGATTGGTTTATTGTGGAACTATGGTTTTGTTTAGGGGTAGGAACTTTAGACTTAATTTAAGAAAACTGTTACTTATGGGGTTTGTAATTTAATTCACTTGGATTGGATTTTCGTGCAAGTTTTGTAATTTAATTCACTTGGATTGGATTTTATAATACTTTTGTGATAATTAGAAACCATTATTTAAATAAGCTAATGAGCTATAAAGATATTCCACTAATAAAAGTTTTGATAGGAATACGGAAATGTGGAAAAACTACCATTTTACAACAATACATTTCGCTTTTAAAAGAAGAAAATAAAGAAAGTATTATTATCTTTATTAACTTAAATGACTTTTATACTTCTTCTAAGATTTATGATTTAGCTTCGCTAAATCAATATATTGCTAAGCATTATGACGAAAATAAGAAAAATTACTTATTTATAGAAGAAATACAAGAAATAAAAGACTTTCAAATAATCATTAATAGCTGATGTGACAAACAAAATATGGATGTCTATATTACAGGTTCAAACTCAAAATTATTATCAAGTGAGCTATCAACTTTAATAACTGGTAAAAATATGGTTATTAAAGTTTATCCTTTAGCTTTTTCTGAACTATGTGACAAAAATATTCCATGAGAAGAGAAAAAGAAAATATTCTCAGACTTTTTAAAATATGGTGGAATGCCAGGAAGATTAGCTTTTAATGGAGAAAGTGAAATTTACTCATATTTAAACATGATTTATTGTGACATAGTACAAAAAGAGATTCTTTCCCGTCACACTGTTGCTAGTGTTGTCGAACTTAGTGGTATTTACAAGTTTATTTGTGAAAATTCAGGAAAAGAAATTAGTTACAAAAATGTTTGAGAAATACTTAAAACAAACAAATCCACTTTATCTCAAACCACTGTAGCAAAATACGTTGAACTTTTAACTATTAGTTTTTTGCTGCAAAAAATTAATAAATTCAAACTATTCAATTCGATAATATTAGAGAATTCATGTAAATACTATCCTCAAGATACTGGAATGAAAAATGCTATATTTAAAGATTTCACTCATAGCAAAAGAAAACTATTGGAAAGCATTGTTTTTAACGAATTAAAATATCGTGGATACGAAGTATTTATCGGTACCAGCAGAACAATTAGTGAAATAGATTTTGTTGCAAAAAATAATAGTGAAACGCTATATTTCCAAGTTAGTGAAATCCTTACAGAAGATAATATCGAAAGAGAAATAACACCGCTTTTAAAAATCAAAGATTCTAACCCAAAAATAGTTCTTTCGCTTGAAGAGTTAGAATCTAAAGATAAAGATGGAATAAAGTATCGTAATTTAATTAAGTGATTGTTGTCGGATGAAATAGATGCTTAGTATATAAAAACACAACCAAAATGGAAATTTTAGACAGATTCGTTGTATTTTCCAAACAAAACGATATAAAACAAAATTTAACAAAAAAACAAGTATAAACTTGTCAAATATTTTATTTCCCCTATTATAGTTATAATAGAAGTAACGTATGAAAAAAGCTCCCAATAAAGTAAATGTTTTCCCACAAAAAGCTGAATGTACAAAGTTACTAAATATTGCTCTAAAAACTGGGGCAGATTTTGCTGAGTTATTTTTCGAAAGTAAAAACGAAGTAGTTTACAATGTTTATTCAACAGCTAACGAACCTACAATGGTTTTTACTTCTGGACAAATTTCAGGAGTAGGTGTAAGAATAATCAAAGAAAACGAAGAGATTTATGGTTCAATCAATGAATATTCTTTAGCAAAACTAGAAAAGTTTGTTAAAGATTTAGCTGATTCTTTTGTTGGTAAACAAAATACTAAACCATTACCATTAGGTGATTCTAAACCTTATGTTAAAGCTTATGAAAAATTAGCTAGCAAAGATGATATTAAACCAGTTTTAGATGTTTTGTATGCTTCTTGCAAAGAAATGAAAAAACATAGCGAATTTATTACTCAAGCTACTGCTTCTTTTACATCAAGTGAACAAACAGTTTTGATTGTAAATTCTAATGGTATCTATCAAGAAGACGAAAGAGTTCGTTCTCGTTTAAGATTTTCTTGTCAAGCAGTTAATGGAGAAAAAAACAGTAGTGTTGGAGAAGCTCCTGGAAAATCTTGTGGATTAGAATTGATTGATAAAGTTGATTGAAAAAAAATCGTAAAAGAATTAGCAGTTCGTGCTGTAGCTTCATTAGATGCTGTAGAGATGAAAAGTCAAACTCTACCAGTTATTATCCATAACGGATTTGGTGGAGTAATTTTCCACGAAGCTTGTGGACATCCACTAGAAGCTGAAGCAATTGTAAAAAACCAATCTGTTTTTTCTAGTATGTTAGGACAACAAATTGCTTCAGAAGTAGTAAATGCTGTTGACGATGGTTCGTTAGTAGGAGAATGAGGATGACAAAACTTTGATGACGAAGGAAATCCTACACAAAAAAATGTTTTAATTGAAAATGGAATATTAAAAAATTATTTAGTAGATATAAAAAATGGAAAAAAGATGAACCAATCTCATACTGGTTCTAGTCGAAGAGAAAGTTATAAACATTCTCCAACTTCTCGTATGAATAGTACATTCATCGAAAATGGTACTTCTACTCTTGAAGAAATTATTTCTTCTACCAAATATGGTTTATTTGCTAAATCAATGGGAGGTGGTAGCGTAAATCCAATTAACGGAGAATTTAATTTCGCTTGTAACGAAGCTTATATGGTAAGAGATGGAAAAATCTGCGAACAAGTTAAGGGAGCTACTTTAATTGGAAACAGTAAAGATGTTTTAAGAAAAATTGATATGGTTGCTGGAAATCTAGAATTAGCACAAGGTGTTTGTGGAGCTAGCAGCGGTAGTGTTCCTGCTGATGTTGGTCAACCAACCATCAGAGTTTCAGAGATGCAAGTAGGAGGAGCAAAAAATGAATAAATTTATTAAATTAGCAAAAAAAGCAGGAATCGAGGAGGTATTAGTTACTAAAAGTGTTGGAGAAAAAACAACTATTAGTTCTTTTGAAAGAGTAGTAGAAAAGGTAATTAAAAAGTGTATTTCACATTATTCAATCTATGCTGTTTATGAAGGTAAAAAAATTAGTCTTCACACTGAAAACTTTTCTTCTGATTGCTATCAAGAAATAATTGAAAAAATAAAACAACAAGCAGCATTTACATTAACTGACGAATATGCTCCAGTTTGTTGTCCGAAACAAAAGTATTCATCAGTTAATGTTAACAAAGATGATTATGAAGATTTCACTATTTTCCAAAAGAAATTAATTGTTGATAAAATTGAAAAACTCGTAGCTAAAGATCCTTTAGTTTTAAAATGTGAAGGTGTTGATTACGGTGAATCAAAAAGTAACAGTAGACTTGTTAATTCTAACAATTTAAATCTTCACGATTCTAGTTCTTCAGTATGTGTTAGTGTTTGTGCTACAGTTGGTGATAAAGAAAGCGAACCAGAAAATTTTTCTTACGGAAAAGAATTCCATAAAATCGAAAACTTAGATGTTAAAAAATTCGTAAATAAATTTCTTAAACTAGCTAAATCTAGAATTGGTGCAGCACCTGCTCCCACTGGTTTTTATAAAACTGTTTTCTCTCCTGAATGTTTTGCTTCATTATTAGAATGCTTTATTAGTAAATTTACTGGTTTAGCTTTATATAGAAACGTTTCTCCGTTTGTAGGCAAAGTTAATACTAAACTATTTAGCGAAAAACTTACTATTGAAGAAACACCACGTCATAATAAAGCTTTTCATCAATATGTATATGATGGTCAAGGAGTCGCGTGTACAAAAAAGAAAATTATTAATAACGGAGTTTTTGAAACAGTAATCACTTCTTTATATTCAGCAAGAAAACTAAACCTTCCTTTAACTGGAAATGGTTTTGGTGATGTTGATGACTATACAAACTTATTAATTAAACCAGGAAAACATTCTAAAAAAGAAATTTTAAAAGAAGTAAGTAATGGTATTTACTTAACTGGTTTGGATGGACTACATGCTGGAGTTAATGCTATCACTGGTGATTTTTCTTTAAAATGTGAAGGCTTTTTAATAGAAAACGGAGAAATTTCTAAACCAGTAAAAATGATGATTGTTTCAGGAAACTTTTATAAAATGTTAAATGATATTACTTTCTTAGGTAAAAAACTAAAATCTTTCTCTGATGGATGAATCCTTCCTGTAATTGCTTTTGGCGAACTTGCATATTCTGGTAAATAATTTACTATAGTTTTTATTTAGCTTTTTTAATTATTGCTATCCCGTCATCTAAATCGATTATTTCAACATTTAGTTCTTTATTAGTTTTTAACCAATTACGAAAGTCATCAACTTTTTTTATTAAAGACTTTTGGTTTTTGGTTAGATTTGGTAAATTCTCAAATTTACGTAGATAAATATTATCCACTAAAACCATACCATTAGGTTTTAAAAATTCTAGATATTTAGTTAATAACTCTTCTTGATGACTTTTTGGTCCGTCTAAGAATATGAAATCATAATTATTGTTTGGCTGGTATAAAAAAGCATTATCGTTGACCAAATTGACTTTTGTTTCATTAGCTAAATGTTTTTTAGCCATTGCAAAAGAATGTTCATCTTTTTCCACGGTATCAATTTTTTTTATGCTATCACACATTAACATTAAAGCAGAACTATATCCATAAGCTGTTCCAATTTCTAATATGTTTTCATACTTATTTTCATCAATTAGTTTTTGGATAAACTTTCCAGTTTGGTTTCTTACAATAGGGACATTGTTTTCTATACTAACTTTTCTAATTTCTTCAATAATTTCTTCTGTCATTTCCGAACTTATTATAGTTATAGGTTAAATACTTCTGCATCAATGCTGTTTTGACCAGCTAATAGGTAAGTGAACTGGTATAAATTATTAGTTACCGTAAGATGTATGGTTATTTGGGCAGGTCATGCTCCATCAACAAAAAGTTCAACCACATGTACACTATTCTCGGAAATTTGACTAACAGTCATATAGTAATTTAAATTTGTACCGTCTCCGACTACTATAGAAAAGTTTTCTTTAGTTAGTGTTTCAAAAGGTACCTCTTTGTTAAATGCCAATGTCAATTTATCTGTTTTCGTTTCATAAGCTCCACCGTTAGCTTCTAATTGAGCAACTTGTACTATATTTTTATTTAATGTTACTTCTGTATCTCCTATAAAATTGTAGCCGTGAACTTTGATACTTAAGTTGAAAGAATCTCCGTTCAATCAAGTACCGGAAATAGCAATAATATAAGAATAACGATTTTCACTAGTAAGTGTTGGTTCAGAAACCGTTCCTACTACGACTTTGTCAGAACCAAAATCTATTTCAGATGATGTTAAATTTAGTGGTAATCTAACATCAGGGTATACCAATCAGACAGTTACATTAGTAGTATTCAAAGAAGCAGGTGTTCCATTGGCTTCAGGCGCTTCTACGTCAACAACAACAGTACACAATGAAGCCGTGATATTATTATTTTCTATTGTATAATCTTCTTTGCTAAAAGTAATCACAGCAATATCACCATTATCTCATTCCCCAGATATATTAAAATGGTAAGTTTTTGCTTCGCTATAAATTCTTAATTCACTTATCGCGATTGACGTGTTAGCTTTTGAACCATTAACAACATAAATGTCACTAATAGTTAAATCTGTAATCAAATTACTTACTATTACATATATACTCGTAGAAACACTCATTCCACTTTGAGCATCAGTAGTTGCACTTTCTAGTCGTGAGTGCGCAGTGGTGTCTTTGTGGAGAGTAGTTCCTAATGTATTAGTGATTTGAACTTCAGGTTTATTAATTTGAAGTTTGATATTATGTCCGTTTCCTCATGTTCCGCTAACAGGAATAGTGTAAATGTTATCTACGACAGTTATGTCCCCTGTTACTCCAACTGTAGTATCTTCCTGTTCTGTACTAGCATCGAGAATGATAACCTCGCTTGCTAATAATGTACCAATTGGTTTATCGGTAGTAAGAGTTAAATTTGTAGTATCACTATCTTCTGAATCTCCATCAGCTTGTAAAGTTGATAATGTAGCAACTATCCTAAAGACTGAAAATTCATATATGCCGTGGTTAGGATTAAAATTGTAGTTATCTTTTGCTATCTGCATTCTAACTTCATCACCATTAAGGAATGTACCAGTAACACTTGCATCGTACGTAGTTATTCCTCCTGCTGTGTTTGTTTCTGAAAGTGAACCAATTGTAATAGTTCTACTAGCATCAGTAATGTTAGTTAGTGTTACATCATCTTTTACAATATGAAGGTTGTCTGCTTGGAATGATATTTGAGTAGTTAAAGAATTAGTATCTTCACCATTTGGTTGAACATTAGAAATTTGTACTTGAGTACGTGTGTCTTTATAAACATGAGCGGAAACATTTGCTCCGTCTAGTTGATAATGTGATGTAACAATATTTACTTCTACTTCGTCACCATTTAGTCAGCTACCACCGATAGTCAAAACATAGGTATGTGCTGAAGTTGTTTCTAAACCAGTAATTGTAAGTGAACGAGTAGCATCTGTTTTATTTGTTATTGTAAAGTTCTGTGCAGTTAAAAACATTTTTCCAGAAGCTGCAGTAGTTGTCAAAGTTAGATGAGTAGTATTTTCTATACCAGTTTGACCATTAGCCTCTAAAGAATGGAAAAAGACATGAGTATTAGCATATACATTAGTAGTTAATGAAACTGGATCAAAAACATAGCCTGATTTAGTTACAGTTAATTGTACAACATCATTGTTGTATCATTCCCCTGTAACATTTAGGGTATAAACCAAAGCATCATACGATAAAGATGTAACACTTATATTCATCGATTGGTTAGTGGTATTAACTAC
>JAITFH010000009.1 GCA_031281465.1 Mycoplasmataceae bacterium
AACATCACGTTTCTTTTTAAAACTCCTCGTATCACTAGATTCTGATATTTCTATCATGGCTCTTTTATCTAAGCTCTAACTTCGTGTATGGCATGCACTGCACTATCAATTCAAACTAAGAATTATAACTTCCGGACCATTATGGATACGGTAAGCTATGCTTATTATATAGTAAAATAACAAAAAAAGAAAAACAAATTATAATTTAGGCACATTGTGGGTACGGTAAAACCAAACTAAAAGCACTGGAGTGACTAACCAGTGCTTTTTATTTCTCTTATGTAGTCTATCTTTTCCTATTCTTTATTCAATTGGTTTTCCAAATCAATGAGCATGTCCCTAATTTGTGCAGCTCTTTCGTATTCCTTAGCTTTAGCAGCTTTTTGCATTTCTTTTCTTAATATATTAACTGCTTTAATTCTTGATTTTTGATTGTTTTCTTTATGAAAGTAAGCTTCAATTACTTTCACTTCATCACTAGCAGAAATATCATCACGAATAGGTTTGATAATAGTTTTAGGAGTGATACCATGTTCTTTGTTGTATTGTTCTTGTAATGAACGACGTCGAGCAGTTTCATTAATAGCTTTTTCCATAGCAGGAGTAATTTTATCTCCATACATTATTACTCGTCCATTTTGATTACGTGCTGCTCTTCCAATTGTTTGAATTAGTGTTGTTTCATTCCTAAATAATCCAGGTTTATCTGCATCAAGAATTGCTACTAAAGAAACCTCTGGACAATCTAATCCTTCTTTTAACAAATTAATTCCAATGATTGCATCAAATTTTCCTCTTCTCAAATCATTTAAAATACGATTTCTTTCCAATGTTTTTAGTTCGTCATGGATATAAGCAACTTTGAAATTTTGATCATTTAAAAATTTAGTTAATTCTTCAGCGGTTCTTTTAGTTAAAACGGTAATAAAAGTTCGTTCGTTTTTTTTAACTTGTTGGTTTAAATTTACTACTAAATCGTCGATTTGGTTTTTTAGTGGGTGTACTTCGATAATTGGATCTAATAAGCCGGTTGGACGAATTAGTTGTTCAATTACTTCTCCTCCTGCTTCTTGCACTTCGTAGTTGTTAGGGGTAGCACTAACATAAATGATGTTCTTAATTTTTTCATTAAATTCTGCAAAGTTTAAAGGACGGTTATCTTTAGCGCTTGGCAAACGAAAACCATATTCAATCAAAGTTTCTTTTCTGCTACGATCAGTGTTATGCATTCCACGAATTTGAGGGATAGAAATATGCGATTCATCCACTACCATTAACCATTCATCTTTTTTCAAATAATCAAAGATAGTGTAGGGAGTTGAACCTTCTTTTCTCATTTCTAAATGAGAAGAATAGTTTTCAATTCCACTACAATATCCGATTTCCAGTAATTGTTCCATGTCATGATTAGTTCTTGTTTCTATCCTTTGTGCTTCAATTAACATTCCTTGGCTTTTAAAATATTCCACTCGTTCTTTTAATTCTTGACGAATATTAGCAATCGCTTGTTCAACGCGATCTTTATTCGTAATATATTCATTAGCTGGAGCAACTACAAAAGTGTTTCATTTTTTAAGCAGTTTTTTAGTTAATGGTTCAATGGTTGCTATTTCTTCGATTACATCATCGAAGAAAGAAAGTCTGATAATAAACTCATCAGAATAACCAGGTGCAATTTCTACAATATCACCTTTTTGAGTAAATGTTCCTGGAGTAAGTTCTACATCATTTCTTTGGTATTGTAGTTTAACTAAATCGTGAAGTAGTTGTTTAAGACTCTTTTTTTCATTAGTGGTTAAAATAATCCGAAAACTACTAAAATCATCTGGATTAACTGAAGCATAAATAGCAGCAACTGAAGCTACCACAATTACATCATTTGCACTAGCCAATGAATTTAATGTTCGCAAACGTAGCATCTCAATTTCTTGATTAATCTTTGCACTTTTTTCAATGTATGTATCAGTTGTAGGCATATAAGCTTCGGGTTGAAAAAAATCAAAGTAAGATACATAATATTCCACATGATTGTTGGGGAAAAATTCTTTAAACTCAGCATAAAGTTGGCTAGCTAATGTTTTGTTGTGCACCATAATAATAGTTTTCTTTTGAACCTTGTTAATAACGTTAGCGATAGTGAAAGTTTTTCCAGTTCCAGTAGCTCCCAAAAGTACTTGAGATTTTTTAGAAATATTTTTTACTAACTTCTCAATCGCAGTTGGTTGATCCCCACAGGGCTCATAATCCGATACTAATTCAAACATATAATAAAAATATTATAAATTTTTATGAATAAAACTCGCAAAATTACCGTAGGTTTAATAGCGGGTAGCATTGCAATTACTTTTATTTCTCCTATCATTTATCGAATAGTTAAAGCTTCTGCTTTTCGTCACGGAAAACCAGACATTATTGCTCATCGTGGTTTAACTAAAGAATTTCTAGATGATACTTTTGAAGCCTTTTGAGGAGCTGGAGAAAACAAAGTATTTGACGGAGCAGAGACTGATGTATGAAGAACATTAGACGGAAAATTCGTTGTAACACATGATGGTAATCCTTTTTACGACAAAGACATTTGAATCCCGGAACATACTTTCGACGAAATAAAATTTTTACCGTTAGATTTAAAAATTGCGGCTTACAAAATTCCAGCTCGTCCAGTGTGGACAGAATTGCAAAAAGCATTATTCCAAAATATTTATGATAGGGAAACTCAAGAAGGTACTAGGGAAAATGTTTACGTACTATGTTTACTGTCAGAATATATTCAAACTATGAAACTTTTTGAAAAAAAAGCATATGTTGAAATCAAACAGGGAAGTGGTGGTTCCGTACAAGGAATGGAAACAAAAAATCCTGTTTTGACAAACGAACAATTAGAAGAGATTGTAACCACGATTGCTGATGTGGAAATTTCAGAAAGTTCAGATACTGCCGGGGGTTATTTATACTACTGTAATTTTATTAGTTTTAATAAAGACTATTTGCCAGTAGTAAAAAATTATGTTGATAGTTATTACCCGCATTATGTTTCAGAAATGGTTTCCTACCAAGTTCTACTAAGTCCACTAGCAAGTATCCAAGAATGTTATGAATTAATGGATGAAGGTTTTTCTTTAGATTGCATGTGTGTATTGGTTACTGCGGAAATGGTAGCCTACTCTCATAGCAAAGGATTGAAATTCGCAGTATGAACTTTCGATGTCGTAGACAATTCTTTAACATGATCAATTTATTATGACATGGGAGTGGATGCAATTACTACCGGAAATATATTGTACATTTTATAATCATGAAAAAAATAAAAAAAACTAACAAAGACCCTTTTACAAACAAAACTATAAAATTACTCCTTTTAATAGGTGTTTTATTTTCATTAACTACTGGTATTGTTGGGGCAACTATTTATTTGATCGGGTTACTAGGAATCGTTGTTATGATTTCTGTACTATTGGTAAAACTTTTTCTGATTCCAGTTTCTATCTATAACTTATTCTTAGTTATCATCGTGCAAAAAGATGTCGCTCAAACAAAGAAACTTAAAAGTCTTTGCATTGGTGAAATAATACTCTTGGTTCTTACGATATTCTTTAGTTTTTTTGAATTTTTATCCATTTTCAACATTGTTATTCCTTTTGTAACATTTTTGTCGGTTTATTTTATTTTCATCATTTTTAGCGTTTTAGTATTTTTTGGGATTACAAATTCTATTATTTTAATTGGAAACAAACAATTAAACAACGGAAACATTGCCAAGAAAAAAGACTTGTAGATAGTTTTATTATCTTATTATCGGTAAGTTTAAAATAGTTCAGCTCGTGTCTTGTCCTAAATTAAACTATTATTTAACATTATTACGTTCCATTTTGTCATCAATTTCTTCTATTTTTTATTAATCTTTTTTATTTTACCATTAATAGAATTTATTTCTTTGGAATTTGATTTTATTTCTTTGTACATCACCTCAACTTTAATTTCCAGTTTTTCAATCTTTTTTCCATGTTCGTCCAATTCTGCAGATATTTTTACAACATTCTCTTCCAACTTTTCAAGCCTTCTTGTCGTGCTCATCCAATTTCGCATCAACTTTGTCAAATTTGCTTATCATTAGCTGATTGAACTTAGTTTGTGATTCAATGAATAAATCTAATTTAGAAGGTTTTCTGGGAGGTTTTCTTTTTCCTCCTCCTTCTATTTCAACAACAAATTCTTTGTTGTTTAGTTTTGTATTATCTTGGACTTCGATAAAAGTTCTATTAATTAACTTTGCCATAACACCGAAATTATAAACTAACAAGATGTGATTTTAGCGGTTTTGCAGATAATATGCACAAAATATGCACAAAACGCGTCGATTTTCTGTCGATTTTGAAAAATGGATATTTTTGAGTCATCGTTCAAAATGTTTATTTTAGATATTTTCAACAAGAATTTAGCTTTTAAAATTTATTGTTTACTAAGCAGAAAAGTAAATTGGTAATACATCAGCAACACTACCATTATCCAAATCTAATCATTGATAAGCTTTAACAAATTCATATTTGTTAAGTGAACCGATACTACTATCAACCACTACCCATTTTGCTTCCACATATGGTATTTCGTTTTTAAATCTATATGGACTATTACTTTTGTCAAAACGGTGAACATAGAATACATCAAAAACATCAAATTTCCCTTCATCATTAACCATATGTTTCTCATTTACTCCACTAATAGCTAACATTACTTTTTCATTAGTATGGTTTAATACAGTTGAACCAGTAGTGAAAAGACTATCTGGTTTTGGTACACCAAGCATATCTATTGCTTTTACATCAACCAAGTAAGGGTGTTGAGCATCAAATGCATAGTTTCCTTTTTCATCTACTGGAGCATTTGCTAACAATTCTGCGATGCTTTTTCTTTTTGCAATACCTACTTCATTAAATTCATCTTCGTGGTAAGGTAATTGTAATTCTCCGGGATAATACAAGTTATTTGCACAATTTACTTTTTGCTCAAAAGATAAAACTTTAAAATCTAGTTCAAACAATGAATCTCTAGGATCAAAACCGTTTAGATTATCTATTCACAAAATCTCTCCACCATTAACATCAGAAACTCCTAAGTTGAATGATACTTTAGCGTAGTTTGAATTTGATTTACAATCAAGAATAACTATTTTCGCTTGTAGTTTAAAACCAGGTGGAAGCGAGTTTCACAAAGGAAATACACAATATGTATCAGTAGCAGAAAGAATATTATTTACTTCAGAATACCCATCTACTCCGTTTGCTGAATAAGCAGCAATTTTATTAACAAACTCAGGATATTTTTTCGCATCTAAAACTATTTCTTTGCTCATAATTTTATCGAAAATATTTTGAGCAACTTCTCTCTTGTTTTCTGTAAAATCTCGCGCAACTAATATTGGTTCGTCTGCAGAATTATTCCTTATTTCTTGACTAGATTTTTGGTTAATAATTTTATTAATAAATTGTAGTTCTCCTATCGATGCATCAAGTGTTGGTTGTCCAGCAGAGTTGTTCCTTACTCCTCAATCAGACTTGTTTTTAATAATTTGGTCAATAAGGTTTTGAGCACCTTGCCCTACAATTTCATCTGCTAAATTTATTTGTTTTGATATGTTTTGAGTAGAGTTCTTATTAAATTCCACTCCCACAAATATTCCAGAAGTGATAACAGCGAGAGTGCTTAAAGAAGCAATGGTGATTTTTTTTGAGTTTTTTGAGAAATTATTCTTCATAACATTCTGATTATACGAGTTTCTCAAAAATCAGAATTGTTGGTTTTTTAATATACTTGTATATTATTTTGTGAATGGAGCATTGTATCATCCATATCCGTACCCATAACCTCATCCGTAGAATGGTGGGTATGGATAGTAAGGGAATAGAGGAAAACATGGAGCTTTTGGTTTACAGTTGTTTCCTTCTTTTCCATTATTAGAATCTTCTGGAACATTTGCTTCTACTTCGTCACTAGGTGCATTATTTTCTTGTTCTGGAACATTAACTTCTTCGGGTACATCTATTTCTTCCACACTGCTAGTTTTCTCAACTAAAGTAATAAAGAAAGATGGAGCATATTTTTCTAAATTGTCTGGAACAAATTCCACTACAACTTTATAAGTGCCATCAGCCAATTCTGCACTAGGAACAATTTTTCCATTCTCAATACTAAACAAATCTTTGCTAACATTTTGTTCATCTAAAGAAACTAAGTAGATAGAGAACAAACCAGTTTCGCTTTCATCTTCTAAATCTGCAGTATAGTTATCATATTCAGGCAGTACGTTATCTTGTAGAACAATTACTTCTGGTCCACTTACTTGAGTTTTCTTTCTATTTACATCAATATGTACTTCTTTGATAACAACACTTGTACTCAATATATATTCAACTTCTACATCATACCCAAATTCATTGTATGGTAAATAAGCTTCTTTATCTAATGATAACACACCTGTTGTAGGATTAATACTGATTCCTTGTGGCACTTCAGAATTTAATACTTTAATTTCTCAATGTCCTTCGTTATCTCCGGAAGCATATTGAATTTCTTTTTGTTCACCATATTCTAATGTTATTGCATCATCACCAACAATTTGTACATCAACAACTTGAGCAGTAGAAGCATTTGTACTAGAAACTTTTTTTGAACATTGCATTCCTAGAAATAAAAAAGCAAGAATAATCAAAACTAAAACTGGAGCAAAAAAATAAACTAATTTTTTTGATGAAGATTTTTGATTTTGTAAATCGTTAGGATTTACTACTACATTGTTGTTTACTTGCATATTAGTATGATTATAGTTATATATACTATAAAGGTGGGATTTTTAACTCACTATTTAATTCCTTATTCATTACTTTGTTTTCATAAGCAAAAAATCCTCCAGCCATTCCCACAAAATATACACAAGTAAAAGCTTCATTAAATTTTGGAAAACTAACTACAATATTAAGTTCATTTAGGGCATAAACAAAAGAATATAAACTATGAGCGATAAATTGCTGGGCAGGTGCTATCCAAACTATCCAGAAAGTAAATAGAAAATAAACATAGTAAAAACTAATCACAGGAGTAAGAGCAAAGTTAACAAAGAACTGTGTTAAGCTAACTCCGCTATGCATCCAGCTCATTAAGGGGATAGTTACTATCGTACACCCTAAATTAAGTAAAAATGATAAGAAAAACTTGTTTTTTATTTCCATTGCAAAAATTCACATAACTACATAAGTGCACAAATAACTCATCAAAAACCCGTAATCAACTACTACCACTGGTTCGATTAATAAATTAATCAACCCACTAATCGCTAAATAATCGTATTTGCTTAGCTTATATTTGCTAAAACAATACGGGATGATACTACATAGCAGTACTCTTGTTGGACCAGGGTTAAAATTGAGCAAATAAGTATACAGTGTCACAAAAGTTATTGTGCCAATTATTTTTCCATATTTGCTAGGGATTATTTTGTTCAGAATTCACTTGCAAAGTGAGATTTGAAAACCACTAACAGCTATCAAATAAGCCATTGATAATTTTGCTGTAGTAGTATAGATGTCTTTCGCTACATCATTGATTTTATAGTTAAATACTAAAAGCAAGATTAATCCCGATGTCTGTTCGTCATATTTGCTTGAATAGTATCCTACAATCAGGTTGTTAATGAAACCGTTATTAATTAGTGATAACACTTTAAAATCTTGCACAAAATAATAAATCACTATGGTTAAAAAACTTATGCCGATAGCCAAGTATATTGCTATCGTTTTAGGTTTTTTAACCAAAAATCAGAACAAACAAATCAAATGTAAGAACAAATACCAAAGCGAAAAAATCACACATCATAGATTGATGGCGACGAATAATAGAACAAATGTTCCATCAATATTTTTAGGTTTACGATTTATCAAAATGCCCTCCACTTATATATATTACCGCGTTTTTGGCCATTTACTGAAAAAATTTCAATTTTACAACCGAAAAAAAATTTTTTCGTTGATGCAAAAAAACGATGTTTTTTTAAAATGGTGTCTGTTTTTTTCATCAAGCCTAATCTAAAAAATTCCACCAGATTTAAGTGAACCAAATAGATAAGTTAAAGGCTAATAGATTATTACCAAAACGAAAAAAATAAACAGCTTTGTTAAGCTCGTAAAATCAGAAAACACAGATAACAACTAAGACAATTACGGTGTAAGTCTTTCAGGGTTTCTGTAAACAAATTGAACTTCTTTAATTGTTAAACCTAACAATAGCATTGTCAATCTATCAAGTCCAATTCCAAAACCACCGTGAGGAGGACAACCGTATTTAAAGAAGTTTAAATAGAACTCTACATCTTTAGCCAATCCTTTTTCTTCAGCTTGAGCTTTTAATACTTCATAACGGTTTTCACGGTGTGCTCCTGAAGTAATTTCTACCCCTCTTCAAATTAAATCAAACCCATCTGGTTCTCCAGCAGAATTTCTTGCGTGGTAGAAAGGTCTGTTTTCTTTTGAATATCCAACAATAAACATAAATTCACTATCAAATTTTTCTTTTGCTAAACGGAAAACAAACTTTTCTCCTTCAGCATTAATATCTCCTTCTTCCTCAGGAGCAACACTATAGTTGTAACGAGATTTTAGTTCTTTGTAAACATCAGCTAGTTTCATAATTGGGAACGCTTGTTGAGGTACAACAACAGGAATACCAAATACACGATTAATATCTTCTCCATAAGCTTCTGCTACTTTCTTTAACATATGAGTAAGCATTTCTTCTTCTACTTTCATTACATCATAACAGTTTTGTACATTATTAAATTCTAAATCAAATCCAGTAAATTCTGTAGCGTGTTTAGAAGTACGAGATTCTTCAGCTCTAAATACCGGTCCAACTACTACTACTTTTTCAAATCCACCAGCTATTGCCATTTGTTTGTAAAATTGAGGAGATTGAGCTAGATAAGCTTTTTTACCAAAGTAATTACTAATTTCAAATACTTCACTTCCAGACTCGCTAGCAGCAGCAATTAATTCCGGTGGATGAATTTCAATAAAGCCTTTTTCTAACAAATATTGTTTCATGGTGTTAGTAATAAATGTTTGCACTTTAAATAGTAGTTGGTTTTTTTCACTACGTAAGTCTATTCAACGATAGTTAATTCTTTGGTCAATTAAACTGGTTGTGTCTAAAGGTAAAGGAGAAGCCGCTAAAGACTCAATCACGATTTCAGTAGGAATAAGTTCCACACCATTCAATTTTACACTTTCATTTTTAACAATTGTTCCAGTTACAGTAATTACTGAACCAATTGTTAAATCACTTAAACAAGCAAAAGAATTACCTTCTTTTTTAGCAGTTACTTGGATTTGTCCAGTAATATCTTTAATAATTAAAAAAGTAATGTTTGCTTTGTCACGAATACTAGTTACAAACCCTTGTAGGGTAACTGGTGTTTTTTGTTGAGCATCTTTGATGTTTACGAAATATGACATTAGAATGGGTTAAATGAGTCGTTTTCATCATTAGGGTAAATATACCTCCCTGATGAATAACTATCCACACTATCAATTATACTTCATAGAGTAGAAAAAGACTGCTCATTTTCCACACCATTAATTGTGGTATTACTTTTAAAAATTTTCGGTGCAGTTTCATTGTTTAAACCATACACTTTTTCATTGTCTGTGTCCACCGCTCCAAAGAATAAAACTGGGACAGTTAATTCTTTACCTTGTGGACCATCTCAAGTTTGTCCTAATGTGTTTTCGCTATAGCTTAAACCGTTATAGTTATTTCAACTTAATAAACTATTATTATCTTTCGTCATATATTTTAATTTCACATCTGAACAAGCAGCAACAGTAAATGGTTGTAAAGTGTTGAGAGTTTGTGAAAAATATACTTTCTCTTCCGTACCATCTAAATAATAAAGTTTAACGTTTAAATTGCTGATTGAATATTTGTAACAATTACGAGGAAGCGTACCTTGTTGGATAATATCTTCTGGAGCAGCTTGTGCTTTATAAGCAAATTCCATCTTTATTTCATCTCAATACATTTCCAATTTTGTTGCTTTAATATTAGTGGAAGTTATTAAAGCAGAAGCTAAATATTTATAAGAATTGAATAAAGTGTTGACAAACAAACTAGGACTAGCTTGTCAGTCAAAATATAACTTTAAATCACGAGCATCTCATTCTACTAGATTTAGATTATTGCTTCTAATTCAATAAAAAGGACAGGGGGGTGTTTTTGTATTACTTCTAGCTTGAGTGTTGGTTCAGTTGTACGTGTCAACTTGTGGAGGAAGTTGCTCTACAACTTTTTTAACGTCCGATACTATGTTGCTAACAGTAAATGTAAACAATAATTCTTTGGTGGTAGGACCGTTACCGTCACTAAACTTTAAAGTCATTTGTGCACCGTAACTTTTATCTACCACTTGATTCATAGGTTGATTTGTTTCGTCATTTAATGCTCATTTAAAACTAAAACAGCTTTTGTCAAAAGTTGTTTGGTATCATTGGTTTGTAAAATTTTTACCACTCCCTCACTTTAAATATTCTTTAATTGCATCGTTTTGGTTAATGATTATTGGAGATAAATCGTTATTAACAACATCGATGGTAAAGCTATCTTGAGTATCCATAGGAGTTAAAGAAACAGCACCATCACTTCAACTCTCTTGTAGAAGAACAAAATTCAAACATCCGGACGCTGGTATGTATGAAATAATTCTAGAACTATTGTTAAAAGGAATAGTAGGGGATAATGTACTTGTTGTTGCTGGTGCTGCAGGTGTAAGACTTAATTTTCAATCAACTACTATAGAAAATAAATTTTTGCAGGTAAGATTGTAAAGTTCATCGTTTGCAAAAATTGTTTGAGGAACATAGGATGTATAGATATTAGCAGTAGGTAAAGTAAAGTAGACTCTAAACAAGTATCCATCATTTTCTTTTTTAACCGTTAAAACTTCATCGTTATATTGAAATTCAGGAATAATAGAAACTATATCGATGTTATTTTTCCCTAAAGTTTTAAGATATTCGTTCTGAGAAACAGCTTGGTCAATAATTCTTGTTTTTAATCCTCCATTTATTCCAGTACTTGTTCCGTTAGTAAATTGTGAAGCATAACTATCACCATAGTCAACAACAATATTTCCTGCTAGTTTATCTTTAATGTCAGTTTTTCAGGTTGTAGTATATGCTCCATTTTTACTACCGTTAGAACTACAAGCTGACAAAACCGTAGTTCCAATCAGTAATAATAAAGCGGAAAAAGAAGCGGAAAAAAAACGACCGAATAAAGATTTGTTTTTCATTATTTTTATTATATTCTATAATATAAACATATCCTGAAGTGGGCGGTTATGGTGAAGTTGGTTAACACACCTGACTGTGAATCAGGCATGCTTGGGTTCGAGTCCCAATAGCCGCCCCATTACCATCAGCTTTTCATTAGGAGTATAGTTCAGTGGTAGAATAAAGGTCTCCAAAACCTCTGATGTGAGTTCGATTCTTACTACTCCTGCCATTTTTAGTAGGGTTCGAGAGAATTCTAATTTACAGAAGAGTTAAAAGAATAACCATATTCTCTATGTAACTAAAATCCTTTAATCCACATATTAACTTGTAAAAATTTGTTAATTCTTATTTAGTGGTAAAACATTAGTTTTTTGTTCGGATGTTAAAATTTAACTCCGGTTTGGGTACGCATTACCATATAGGTTTAGGGATACCGTAGACAATTTTGTGTAAACTCAATACATTACTTAAATAATTTTTGATAGCAATCATTTTTTAATTTCTTTAATTTCTACTCCGTCTATCATCGTATTTATTTCACTATTGTTAATTAATATTTTACGTCCATCTCGAATGTTTTTAAACGGTTCTAGTTCACGGTTTAGAGCTGAATCATTCGAGATATCGTTAGCAACTTGGATGTATAGTGTTTCATTTTGTTTTTGACATACAAAATCTATTTCTTTAATAACTGTTGTTTTTTTAACACCATCTTTGTATTGAAAAGTTCCATAGTTTACAACATATCCCCTTCTCAATAGTTCAACATAAACAATGTTTTCAATATTGTCTCCAATACCAGTATTAATTTTTTGTTGAATAAGAGAATTTTTTATTCCTTGATCGGTAGTATACAATTTGTATAGTGTTTTTAGTTTTTCTTTTCCTTTAATATCATAACGTAAACATTTAAGAAGTAAAAAACCATCAGCTAAATATTGTAAGTATTTTTCAATTGTTTGAACTGCGATTGTTTTGTATATGTTATTGGAAATAAAATAATTTTTAACATTAAGCGCAGAAAAAGAATTTCCAATATTACTAAAAACATAACTGAGTAATTTTTCTATAAGTCTAGTATTTGTAATATTGAAAAAAGGAATCAAATCACGCGTGAGAATTGAATTAACAATACTTGAGGCATTACTTTGAAAAATTACTTGGTTATCTTTTAAACTTATTAATCCCGGCATTCCACCGTAATTGATAAAATCATTGAAGGCTATTTTTACATCTTTTTCTTTTGTTAGTTGTAAGACCTCAGCAAAAGAAAATGGTCATACTTTGATTTGCAAATCTCTTTCAGTAAATCTTGTTGCTATTTGTTTGGAAAGCATATGGGAATTAGAACCTGTTAAATAAATATCGATGTTTTTGTTTTGAAAATAATGTAAAATTAATTCCTCAAAACCTGCAACATTTTGTATTTCGTCTAATAACAAGAAAGTTTTTTTCTTTGTAGATAGCTGTTTGTCAATATATTTTTTTAATTCTAGTTTATCAGTAAGTTCTTTATTATCATGGTTATCGAAATTAATAAATATTATGTTAGCGTTACTTGGATATTTTTTCTTTAAATAAGAAAAAAACTGTTCCATTAATTGTGATTTACCACATCTACGAATCCCGGTTATTATCTTAATAAATCTTTATCTATACATTGAATTAAGACATTTAAGTACTCTGTTCGTTGAATAAATTTATAGCACTTTTTTGCATTTCATCAGGTAAATAAATTTTCACTATAAGGGTTTTTTAGGAAAAGCCATATTTCAAACTAAATGAAAAGAACCCACCGACTAAGATGGTTCTTAATGCTTACAGGAGCTCTCACTCCTAAAGCCATAGCTTTAGATGCTAAAATTAAGCTCAAAGTTCCCACCAGATTTAAATTTAAATCTGGCGGATTTTTTTAGACAGATTCGTTGTTTTAATTATATTCTTTAATTTTTAATGCCAAACTTAGCACTAAAAGTTTGTAAAACGGTTGCTTCAGAAATGCCCGAGTTTTGGATTTTGCTTCATTTTTGTTGGTTTTCATCCCTAAAATGCTGCCTAAAACTTGGTTTAAAACGATTTTAAACGCATTTTCAACGGTAAACTGTCT
>JAITFH010000068.1 GCA_031281465.1 Mycoplasmataceae bacterium
CTATCGAACTTTGCAAAATTAGTGTTAACATCAGTTATTGCTAACATAATTTTTTCATTTTTGTGGTTATCTTCTAGTTGTCTAGGTTTAACAATTCCTGGCAATTCTAGGTTATCAACATCTGCTAAATATGGGTGTTCAGCACTAAACAAATAATGATCACTCTCATCTGTTGGAGCATTGCGCAATAAAGCAGTGATTGTTGTTCGATTTATTATTTGTTGTGCATCGAAATCATTAGGTTTGTAGTTAAGTTCTAATTCTTCGTTGTAAAAGAAATTGTTAGCACAGTTAAATTTTTGTTCAAATTCTGAAATTTTAAAATCGCTAGCTAAATAACCGTTGTCAACAGATTCATTTTCGTTTGGACTGATCCAAACAATATCTTGGTTTATATCATCAGTTTTAGAAACACCTATTTGGAAACCAACTTTTGCTAAATTTGAATCACTTTCATAATCTAAGCTAGCGATTTTTGCATGTAATGTGTATCCTGGAATGATTTCGTTTTTGGCAAATTTAGGCATTCCTTCAGCAGTTGGAGTGTATTTATTTAATGGAGCATAATCTTGTTTAACATCACCTCCAATATTATCAGCAGTTCCTTCGTCAGAATTATTATCAGGAGTTATTAAAACGCTATCACCTAAGAAATCTCTTTTCGCTAAAAATAATTTATTTAAATCATCTGGAGATAAAATGTTTTTGCCTTCCTTGTTTTCGTATCCAGTTTTTCCATCTGCTGAATATGGTGCTAACAAACCAGGAAAATCGATTTCAGGAACTTCGTTGACTATAAGAGTTTTGTTAGCAACCATTTTTGCTACTTGAATCGAAACAAGTTCTAAATCTTTGTCATTAGACAATTCATCTTCATTTAAAGATTCTGCTAAAAATTTATTTAACTTAAAAGAATTTAAATGTTTACCTAAAATTTTACTTTTAGCTTGACTTTCTAAAAAGTTAAACTTTCTTGCAAGTTCAGCTTTTTCACCTACTGAAGCATTTTTTAAAAATCTTTCTTTTACTTGTGGAAGTAAAACATCTTCAAATTGGTGGAAATCAATTGGGTCAATATTGTATCGATTATTTAAATCCAATAATTTTGAATAAACATTAGTAAAAGGAGAAGTTAAACTACTTTTTTGAATTTCAAAATATTGTTCGTCATAATATTTGTCGATGACTTTTGCAAATTCTGCTTCATATTCTGCACATCTAGCATTTGCATCAGCAGCTGCTTTTTCATTACTCATTCCTAAAACTTTCACATCGTATGTGTAAATTTTTGAACGAAGGAAATCTAATGATTGTTGTTTGAATTGCATTATTTCGTCATTACCATTAATAGCATTAACTACATCTTGAGCATTAGTTTTAGCACTTCAGTTAAAACTTCCTAAGTCATAGTATTTAAATTGTTGGGAGTTGAGATAGTTGATTCCAACTATCGCCGAAGACACAACACCGGCAGCTAGTAATCCTATGGTAGCACCGATTTTGATTTTTTTTGTTGTTTTGCTGTTTTTCATCATAACGCCGGTATTATAGGGAGTTTGCTTAAATTAGAAAAGGAATTTTTATAAATATATAAGTTATTTAATTTAAACAGTTTAATTGCGTAAATTATTACTTTTTGCAAAATTAATATTCAGACTTTTTAAGTAAAATACAAATTGTTTCACTAATCACAAAAAAATGGTTCATTCTTACACATTAAATATAATCTTACTTATAGTAAGCTTTAATAAGGGGCACTCTGCAGGGAAGAAATAATGTATTTATCTAAAAAAAAAAAAAAATAGTCTTCATTAATGTATCGGTTGCAGCTTTTGTTGTATTACTCATCCTTTTACTTTCCTTGTGGATTTCTTGCAAACCACAAGATTCAAACAATGGTGGTGGAAGCAAATACGAAATTAGTAGAACCACTAACACCGAAACAGGAATTCTAACCAATCAAGGAGATGTAATTAGTTTGTATGTTGAGAGTAAAACAGACACACCTACAACTTGGTTTCGTGATGGAACAAAAATAATTGGAAGTGAACAACCTGTTGAAGGAATTATTTACAATACAAGTGTAATTGATACTTTAACCCTTACTTTAGTTGACGAAAGTGCTGCTTTCCATGAAAACGGATTACTTATTGAAGCAACGGACGGAGTAAATAATACTAGTGTAACCGTTGTAGTAGGTAAAATAGAATCTAAACCAGTTCTTTTTAGTACTGATTATTTTGAACTTCGTCAACAAGAACAACCAGGTGATACTGTAGTTGGTTTTAGCCAAGCAGTAAAAAACAATCCACAATTATTAATAAATGCTGAATTTAATGCTTTGGATTTTTCTAAACAAAATAAGATTAAATTTATCGATGGAAACTGTCAGTTCGATAAAAGTGTTTTCGAAGTTTGAAAAGTTTTAAAGTTAGATTTTGAAGGGATAACTTTTTTAAATAATACAAATGGTGTTTCAGCCTACCGTACATTTTATGATTGTGATTTAGATTCAGTGGTAGAATTTGATTTTGCTAATTCGGTATGAGCAACAACAGGTACTTTGGAATCAGCTAAAGAAACGTTTAGCAAAGCTGATTTATCCGGATTAGGACAATTGGATTTAGCTAATGGAATTTTTGCTGCAGAAGATATGAAAGACGAAACTTCTGGTATTGAAGATTCTATTAAGACAGCATACGAAACTTTTAAAGAAACTGAACTAAGTGGACTACTCGATTTAGATTTAAAAAGTGGAGTTTTTGCTGTTAGCGATATGGATGATGTTTCTGATTTAAACAGTATATTTACTGCTTGTGAAACTTTTTCTCACGCAATTTTACCCGAACTAAAAAAACTAAATCTGTTGGGCGCAACATTTGCAGCAGAAGATATGGGTGAAAATTGTAATATATACACATGTCATAAAACATTTAATCATATTACTTTTACCGATTTAGAATCATTAGATTTAACCAATGTAGTTTTTGCTCAAGATGAGATGACTCAATCAGGAGAAGTTGAAACAGCTTCAAATACATTCCTTGAATCTATTTTCCCTGTTATGGACAGTCTATCTTTAGCAGCACAATTTGCTTCAGAAGATATGAGCAATAATGGTTCTATCTATACAGGAAGATTTACTTTTAAAAATACTACATTTAATAGTTTAGTAAATTTGAGTTTATCTGGTGCGGTATTTGCTGTTAGTGAAATGTATGAAGCGGATGACTCTACTTCCGCAGTGTATACGGCTTCTGGTACTTTTGATGATTCAACTTTTCTATCTTTAACAACTTTAGATTTAGAAGACGCAATATTTGCTGCAGAAGATATGACTTTAAATACTAAAATTTATACCGCACATCATACTTTTATAAATGCAACTTTAAATTTAGTAACTCAACTAAATTTAAACCATGTAGGGTTTGCTGTTGATAACATGACTGGAATAGAAGAAGCAGTTACCGCTAATTCCACTTTCTACAATGCCAAATTATCTTCACTAACTGAGCTAGATTTATCTTCAACAATATTTGCTGGGGAAGAAATGTGAGCTAATACAGCGGCTTGTGAGACTTTTTTAAATGCAACACTTACAAGCTTAACATCAATTCATCTAACCCCTCCATACATCCCAGCTTATTGTTGATGAGAAGACACATTTTCTCATCATGTAGTTAACAATAACTTTACTATCTACGGATACGATAGTTGTCCAGATTGATTTACTGAAAATTGATGAGAAGGTGCTAAGTGAGAACGTTACATCGCAAACATTCCTATTACAGAAGAATATTTTGATTTATATGCAAGTGAAATGGGTGGAGAATTAGATACAGTTAAAGGGTTTAGTCAAGAAGTAATAACAAACCCTGAGAAGTTATCAAAATTTAATATATTAGATTTTTCTGATACTATGGATAACACAATAAAATATGTTGATGGAAATTGTAATTTCGACCAATATATTATGGAAAACTGAGATTTGTATAAATTAAGTTTTAAAGGTTTGAAATTCTTAAACAACGAAGTAGGACGTACAGGAAGTCAATTATTTTACAATTATGATTTAAATTCTCTTGTAAAATTAGATTTAAGCAATACTACTTGAGCAGAAGTTGGAACTTCATATTCAGGTTACCAAACTTTCTCTTATTGTTTACTTCCTAACGTGAATGAATTAAATTTGCACGGTGCAAAATTTGCTGAGGAAGGAATGATTGGAGACGTAAATACAGGTAAGGAAATGTTTTCAGATGCTGATTTATCTAGTTTAGAATCTTTAGATTTAAGCACAACTGTTTTTGCTGCAGAGTACATGACTAGTGATTCAGGAAATGTCGATACCGGAGCAGATACTTTTTCTAGAACTATTTTAACAAAGTTGACTAATTTAAATCTATCAGGCACAGTATTTGCTACAGATAATATGGCTCTTGATAGTACTTTTGTAGATACCGCTTCCGGAACATTTGTTGGTGTACAATTTTCAGAATTAGAAGAGTTGAATCTGGATGGAGCTATTTTTGCTGCAGAGAATATGACGGAAAGTGGAGGTATTTATACCGCTTATTCAACTTTTTGTGGAGCCACTTTCACCATACTTGATAATCTGGAATTAGCTAATGCAATTTTTGTTTCGGAGGAAATGACGGATGATGGAGATGTTTACACTGGATATAACACTTTTTCCGAAGCTACTTTTAGTATACTAAATGATTTATGTTTAGAAGAAACCGTGTTTGCTGCAGATAATATGACAATAACAGGGGTTGTTTGCACCGCTTGCATGACATTTAAATATTGTGTTTTTCCAAAATTGACTAAATTAGATTTAGCTAATGTAATATTTGCGGCAAAGAATATGTCTGAAAGTGGAACTGTTTGCACCGGAACCGCGACTTTTAGTAATAATACTTTCGCTTTATTAGATGATTTATGTTTAACTGATGCAGTATTCGCCACAAACGAGATGACGAAAAACGGAAACATCGAAACAGGGTATGGTACTTTTGGAGTTTCTACTTTCAGTGCATTAAACACATTAGACTTATCTAATTTAGAATTTGCAACAACTGTAATGAGTGTTGGGGGGAAAATAGAAACAGGGTTCAATACTTTCCGTGACAGTATTTTTTCAAACTTACAAACTTTAAAATTAGATGAAACGATATTTGCTGCACAAAATATGACAGGAACCGGCGAAGTATCAACCGGGTATAGTACTTTCGCTTACAGCAACCTATCCAAAATAAAATTATTAGATTTATCTAATACTATTTTATTTTGTTCAGAAATGACAGCAAGTAGTTCTAAGCTTATAGCAAATTCAACTTTTTCTAACACAGTCTTCGGAGATATAAGCGTATTTAATAAAATCTATCTTCCTATTTATGCTGATGGAGCTGCTCCCATTTCTTGAAAAAAAACTTTTTCAGATCACAATGTTTCGGAAGAATTTGT
>JAITFH010000023.1 GCA_031281465.1 Mycoplasmataceae bacterium
AATAAGTAAAGAAGATTCAAACTAACTAAATATGTCCTATAAAGCACTAAAAACGTTAGTCTTAGCTATATAATACAGAAAGCAACCAAGGGGTGGGAACTTTGAGGTTAATTTCAGGCCTATAAACGATTTCTACTTTTTTAAGTGATACTGTGGCTAAATCAATATATAATTATGGTATGGCTAGTAAGTTAGGAACAGGTTCTACAAAAAACGGGCGTGATAGTAATCCGAAGTTTTTAGGTATTAAAAAACATGATGGACAAAAAGTTAATGCTGGAAGTATTTTATATCGTCAAAGAGGAAATAAAATTTATCCAGGAAAAAATGTTGGTCAAGGAACTGACTTCACTTTATTCGCTCTTGTAAATGGAACTGTTAAATATGTTCCTTTTGGAAACGGAAAGAAAAAAGTTGAAGTTTTAGAAGTTGCTAACTAGTTTTACTTAAGTAATTTTTCTTGTTCTCTTTGTTTTGTTTTAATATCGATAATACTTTTTTTAAGTTTTTTAATTTCTTCAGCATCTGTTTCGTGAGAAATAAGTTCTTCTATTTTTAACACTTCTATATCATAGAAATATTGCATAACTTTTAAAAAACATTTACGGGTGTTGTAAAATACTTTATCTTTTTGCAAATCTTTAATTACTACTTGAAGACTGTTAAGGTATTCTGCTCACAAATCGTAGTGTGGTGAATCTTCTAGTTTTAGCTCTTTAGATAGCTGATTTACGTCATCAATAGTAATGTGCTCAATAGTTTTATCTCTTTCATATACCAACTTAATGATTTTAATAATATTCCTTTTATTTAAATCGTTAATATAAGTAGGGGATGGGAGTTGGTTAACTAGATAGATAAATGCAGCTATATTAATGAAAGAAGAAGCAATTAGCTCATCTATTCCTCTTGAAATAGAGTTCTTCTTAGTTTCAATAGTTGCATTGATTTTATCGGACATAGTTTTTTCAGCATTCACATTGTAGTTAAACTTAGTACTAGCTGCTTGCCTTGGAGTGCTAGCTTTGTATTCTTTCTTAACTGGCGTTGGTTGACCGATAGTATGTATTGGCTTTCCAATTAGCTGAGAGAATTTTAGTTTTAAATTTTCTAATTTAATATTTGTTTTTTTACTAATTGCTTCTAAATATGTGTCGACAGAAAGGATATCAATATATTTACTAATAAACTCTAACACTTCAGTTGTTTTTTTGTTTTTCTCTGAAAGAGTTTCGATCTCATTTAACATATAGTCAATATAAAAAACAAAAAAATCTTGTTTATTATCAAACATTTCTTTTACCTTTACTTCTCCACGTTTTTTTAATAACTCATCTACGTCTTTTATTTCTGGTTCAGTTATACGACAACAAAACAAGTCAAATTTTTCTTTAGCCAATATTGTTCCTACACGGTAGTTAGCAGCTTCCCCTGTTGCATCATTATCAAAAGAAAGGACAATGTTCTTTAGCTTAGAAAAACTTTTGAGAACTTTAATGTGTGCTTCAGAGAAAGCTACACCCATAGTAGCTACAACATTGTGATATCCTGCACGATAGTAAGCAATAGCATCCATAAACCCTTCAACTATGATTAATGTCTCGCATTCTCTGATGTCGATATTATTGATGTTATAAAAAATTTCATTCTTTTTAAAAATTTCATTCTCTTTACTATTAATGTACTTTGTTCCCTGTTCGTCTGCTTTTTTATCAATAGAACGTCCACTAAACCCTAGAATGTATCCATTGATATCAAGAATAGGGAACATAATACGATTAGTAAAAATAGTAGTAATTTTTCCTGAAGAAAAAATATTAATCACTCCGGCATCTAATAATTGCTGTTCGTTTCATACTAATCCTTGATCGTAGTTCTTTCCTAAAAAATCATTTTTATTAGTAAGAATCTGGAAAATTAAGTCTTGACTATTTGGAGCATAACCGATATTAAATTTCGCAATAACTTCATCACTCAATCCTCTTTGGTAAAGATATGATAAAAAAGCTTCATTTTCTTTGTTATATAAAAATCCTTTATATAACTCGCATAACTGTTTGTTAATATCATAATAAGACTTAAACTTTTGGTCGAAGTAACGAGATTCATAACTACTATTTTTTATCACAAATTTAATTCCGCTAAGTTCACAAATTTCTTGAGCTGCAGCAAACCTAGAACATTTTTTAAAGTTTGCGACAAAATCTATCACATTTCCTTTAGCACCACACGATCAACAAGTCCAAATCTTTTTATCTGGTTGAATAGAAAGACTGGGGCTAGTATCGTTATGAAAAGGACAGATTGCGAAATAAGACGAACCTTTCTTAACTACCTTTACATAATGAGAAATAATATCTACGATATTAGTTTCTTTGATTATGTAATCATAGTCATTAATTCTTCCTTGGTTATTGTTTTCCATTTTTAAAATATTTTTATAGTTTTTTAACCAACTTTTAATAATTATAAGTTATGGTAAAAAATAAGATGTTTTAGTATACTAAATGCTAATAAAACTATGTACAAAGTACTTTAATTTTTATGTAGTTTATTACCCCGTTATAATACATACATAATGAAAATATACTATATTAGCGATTTGCATCTAGATTACAAAACTTTAGAAGAAAAAAATGAGTTTTTAAGCTTGTTAAATAAAGAAGATTTATTTATCATCAATGGGGACTTTTATAACGACTATCGTAAAACAATCGATATCGTTAATGAAATCGATAAAATGGGAGTAAAAGGATATTGAACTTTAGGTAATCATGAGTTTTTCTGATTAGCAGAAAGAAGAAACATCGAACCATTAGATAAAGCTAAAAACAAAGACTTGCTTAATGTTCCACCTGCTAAAATGTGAGATAAATTAGTCGACACCATTAAAGCTAAAACAGCTAAAAACAAAACCTTTAAATTTTTAGAAACCGGAACAACAGTTAAACTCCCTAATGGGTGAACGTTAATCGGAGACATTGGATGAACTAGTTTCTCAACAGAAAACTACGAGTTAAAAAACAAAGACTTTAAACAATACGAATGGTTTAAACGTTGGAATTTCCCATGGATTAAAACCCAAAATGAAAAGTGAGTAAAATTTGCTAATGCTACTATCAAAAAACACGACAAAGTTTTAATAGCTACTCACTATCCTATGTACTATAACGATAAGTTTCCTGAAACATCTCGTTTCTCTTCTAAACTCCCATTAGAAAAAACATACTGATTCTCTAGTCAAAAACTAGAAATACCTAAAGGTAAAGAAGTAGTGTTTATCCATGGACACACACATGATGTTTCTTATAAAGAAGGGCATGTAACTAATGCAATTGGTAGACAAGGTAATGCTAAAAAACTAGAGCTTAAAGAAATAATCTTAAAGTAATTAGTTTTCGTTTTCTTCTAATCAAGCTGAATCATCTTCTTTTTCTAAGTCTTTAGCATTAAATTCTTGTTTAGGTGAATTGTATGCAACATTAGCTGGAGCTTGATGAACATCATCTTTTGGAGCACTAGCGGCACTTCCATGTTTTTGTAAAAGATTGATGTTATCAACAACTGCTTCAGTAACATAAATTGTTTTGTTTTCTTTGTTTACATAAAAACGTTTGATTAGTCTTCCGTCAACAGAAACTAAATCTCCTTTGTGAACGTATTGAGAAATAAATTTTACATGGTTACCGAAAGCAACACAATCGAAGAAATAAGACTTGTCAAAAGACATAGAATCATCACAAGCTAATGTAAAGTTAATAACTGGAGTTTTTGCAGTCTCTTTTTCTATTGGTTCTTTAACCATTCTTCCGATTAAAATAATCTTATTCATCGTCTTCCGAAACTGCTTTCTTTACTTTTTTAACAGCTGTTTGTTTACCATCTGAGTTAGCTAAAGAGCTTAAAACTTTTTCTGTAGTTTTCTTAGCATCATATTCACCATATTTTTTAGCATATCTTTCTGCTTGAGCTGCTGATTTAGCTGATTTCTTTTGGTTGACAGTAGCTTTATAACCATAATCTTTTTCTAAATTAATAATTAATTTACGAATTACATAAGGGTTAATGTTAGCTACACGTAAGAACTCAGCAATAACCTTAGCGTCAGTACAGTCAAAAGTGTAAATAAAATAGTAAGCGTGATCATCTTTTTTAATTTTATAAGCTAATTGTTTTTTACCTCATTGGTCAACTTTATAATCTTTTTGTCCACTAATTAAACTTTCTAAATCTTTAATAGCACCAGGAACTTTATCTTCTTCCAGTGAACCACTAACTAATAAATCAATTTCGTATTTTGCCATTTCTTTTCGGTTTTTAGTTCGCGAACGAACAAAGAAACAATTAATATTTCTATATTTATTATAATCATTTTTTTTCTTTTCGTTTTATATTAGTAGTTGGCAAGGCATTTTGCCCCTTGTTAGTATCGTTATTTATTTGAGTAAAACAACGAATTTGTCTAAAAATTTCCACTAGGTTTATTTTATACCCTATAATTTTTTTATTAATATGAAAATTAAAAAAATATTGTTCTTAACTCTGCCTGCTATCGTTTGTACATCAGTAGCAGCTGGTTTATCCCTAACCATAAAAAACAACCCCCCCCCAGTACAAAACCACTAATAATGTCTCATATACTTCATATTTAAATGAAGGCACTAAAATTAATACAGACACCACTATTACCCCGACTGAAGATAACTTATTAAAAACTTGAGGTTTTAAAGAAGATAGTTGAACATTTAATTTGTACAGTGTTACAAACTGACCAGAAAATTACAATGTCCCTTCTAACCCTGTGGAATTAGTTCCTATTTGAGATTGTACAAAACCTGAACCATTTATTAATAATACGTTCGTTTTTGGAGGTAGTAATGGAACTATCGTGATTGGAGAAACAACTTACACCGTAGTGTCGATTGGTGGTATAGATGGTAAATCTGAAAATAATTCAGATAACCATGGTTATAAATCTTTAACAGTGGATACTAACTATGCTATTAAAACAAAAACTGACGGTGTGGAGGGTGCTGCAGCTTCAATATCAACTTATACTCAAGCAGTAGAATACAAACTGAAATTTTCAGAAACATCTAAAGTGATTAAAATTAATCCTGGTTTTTTTTATGGAGCTAGGTTGAATTTTGATGGACAAAATAGTGATTTTAAATTACCGTCGTCTGTACGAATATTAGGATGGCATTGTTTTTATGAAGCTTATTTTCACAACTTCAATAGAGCATACAAAGTTGATTTAAACAAAACGACAACATTGGAAAAAGAACCGTTTGGAAGAAATTGAGATGCAGGTGGATTAAATCTAAGTTGTAGAGTAGCTACGAATGCTTGTACAGGATACGATAAATTTAGTTTTGGTAATCCAGATGTAGATGATGCTTTCCCCCTTAAATATGTATCGTACGAAAACACCCCTTCACCTGGTATAGCTACTAGCAATGGTAGTGGAACTACTCAAAACATCACTTATTCGAACTCATTTACATATTATTGAAATTTACCAGGTAAACCGACAGACTATACAGATGTTTTTGGTGATGATTTTATGGGAACGTGCTTTATGAGAAATAACGGAGATACAACTATAACTCGTTATTTATATTTTTATACACCGTTTGGTTCTGAATTTACTAGTAGTTTTTTCACTAGTTATTATCACTCTCAACAAACAACGACTGGTGCAGAAATAAATGCTACCATAAATGCACAAATAGTAAGACAAAATAGAGTAGAAATACCTTATAACGATAGCAGTATTAGTAGCTGAGGATTAAAATCAGGTGGTTTGGTTTTAGAAACAGAAGATGCAAATTTAAAAACTGTAAAAGTTTCTACTATTGGGGCTGCTACTGGAAATGATGATAATATTGTTACTACTATTGGTGAAACTTTAACAATTCACGATACTATCACATACAAAAATGTAGTGTACAAAATTATTCGTTTGATGCAAAATTCTTTTCAAGGTATAGCTTCATCTTATGTTGATGGAACTAGCAATATTGTTAATGTAACTTCTAGAGCATTATCTTTTGTTCACACTTCTACGGGTGCGCAAGACGATGGAAATACATTTATCGAAGAGATAGGAAGACATGCTTTTTACAACACTTTGTTTACTGGAACTTTAACTATTCCAGATGGAGTGAAAACTGTAGGTGCTTATGCTTTTTATAGTACTTTTAAAAAAGCAGCTACTGCTAGTGAAGGTGATACTAAAATAGTTTTCCCTAAGGTATCGTTAACCGATATTCAACCATTTGCTTTTGCTTATTCAGATTTTGACGGCGAATTAGTTATTCCTGATACAATTACTAATATTACTGATTCAACTTATGTATATGCTAAATTTTCTTCAATTTATATCGGTAACAACGTTACCATTATCAATACTCATGCGTTTTATAGTTGTACTTCTGTAGTGAAACTTTACCTAAATAGTTGAACTAGTTTGGATGACAAAACAGTTTTTGTTGATGCTTTCTCTGGGTGAACACAAACGGCAGCAGGTAAATTTCCTATTTTAACAAATTGTATTTCTACCATAGTTCCGGAACAATTAGGATTGTCTTCAGCGAACTGACAACAAAAAGCTTCAGAAATGATAGCTAGTCCAGTTAATGCTAGTGTACTAAGTGCTGATTTTGCTACAGGAGATAGCACAAAGTTTGACATCACTGTTTTAGATGAGCAAAAACTTACTTGTGCTATTAGTAGACCAACAACCCAAACAGCAAATTATACTTTTGCTGAGACGTCTTCTGATACATTCATTTTGCCGGAAGAAGTAAGCACTACGGTTAGTGGTAGCGCTGCCACATTTAAAATAGTAGAGATTGGAGCAAATACATTTGAAGAAAGTTTGAGTACAACCACTAAAAGTTTCAATAAAAAACTTCAACTTAGCACCAATTTAACAACTATTGGTGAAGATGCTTTTCACAATAGTGGAATAAAAGGACTAATTTTCCCAACTGCTTCTCAGCTTAAAACTATTGGAAACTATGCTTTTGATACATGTACTGATTTAGCCGGAACTTTAGAATTTCCATCTCAATTATTATCGATAGGAATATGTGCATTCGTTAATTGTCATAAATTAGGAACTGGTGTTGTAAGCATTGATGATAAAGACTCGGTAGTTTTACCTAATGCTATTAATTGGATAGGAGATGGAGCGTTTGGAACTTGTGAAAATATTGAAGGTAATATTGATTTACATCAATTATCTTATTTAGGACAAGGTGCATTTGCTAGTTGTGCTAAATTATCTACGGTTAGTATGGTAGATACAAATATGACTGAAATATTCCCTAACACTTTTAACAATTGTGTTGGTTTAGAAAGAAGTCCTATATTCCCACCAACTATTAAGAAAATTGGTCTTAACGCATTTCATAATTGTTCTGGAATGGTAGGGGAATTACATTTACCAAAATATCTAGAAGAAATCGGAGAATATGCCTTCCAAGGATGTACCGGATTTGTAGGAGATTTAGTTTTATCAAAAAACCTAAAGAGAATAATGAAAGATGCTTTCCAAGGATGTACTGGATTAAACGGTAAATTACAAATGTACGACCAAATTTCTTACATTGACTACGATGCTTTTAACGATTTGCCTTTCATCACAAGTATTGTGCTGAATTGAGAATCAGCTGATCCTTCACAAATTATTATTAGACCAGGTGCTTTTGGTGGATTATTATCTGCAACTTCTGCTCCAATAACACTTAGTTCTTCAGAAACAAACAATACAGAAACTCACAAACTTTATGTACATGTTCCCAAAGAATCTACGGTAACTATTTTGGATTTAAAAGGTTTGGATGAAACTATGTGAGAAATTAAAAAAGATGTAGATAAATTTGACGATCCAACAAACGAGGAAGAAGAAAAAGATTACGAACCAATTATTAATAATGAAAACCAAAAAATTAATATTGCTTTCGTTCTAGTAGGAATACTATCTGCAGTTTCTATTTCTTCTATCATCGTAGCTGGATGTTCGTTGAAAAAAGCTTCAAAGAAATAAGATAATACTAAAAGATATTATCGACTACATCAGATTTTTTAAACTTTTTTAAAACAGAGATAATTCTGTCAATATCTTTGGTAGTGTTATAAAAATATAACGAAACTCGTACATAACCAGATTTATTACTTGTAATTTCATAGCTTAATTTTGCACAAGATAGTCCACTTCGTGCAATTATTTTGTTTCTTCCTAAATAATTAGCTAAATCTTGGGAAATAATATCTCTAACATTAAATGAACAAACAGGATATAAACCGGTTTGAGAAACATATTCGATATTTTTAACTTCTTTGATTCTTTTGTCAAAATATTTTTTTAATTCTTTTTCATAAGTGTCAATATTTTTCATTCCCACAGAATTTAAAAAATCAATGGCTGCACCAAAACCAATGATTCCAGCGGTGTTCGGTGTTCCAGATTCCAGTCTTCCTGGCAATGGTGCTAAATTATATGAAGCGCCATCCAATGCAACGGTAGAAACCCCACCTCCACCAATTTTTAATGGTGTTAGTTTATTTAGTTCTTCGAACTTACCATACAACACCCCTACTCCATCTGGACCACACATTTTGTGAGCTGAGCAAACAAAAAAATCAACCCCATCTAATTTTAAATTAGTAGGGTGGTGAGGAGCAGTTTGTGTACCATCTACTAAAACAATAATGTTGGGTGAAATTTTTTTAGCTGCTTTAGTAATTTTACGAATGTCTAGGTTATAACCAAAAACATTAGAAGAGGCACTAAAACTTAAAACTTTGGTTTTAGGAGTGATAGCCTGAATAAAAGCTTCAGTAGTCGGAGCATTATGTTTCTTTTCATCTCCAGCATAAACTAATTTAACTCCTTTTTTGTTTTGTGCATCAATTCAAGGGATTAAATTACTAGAATGTTCGCCATAACTAATTACTACTTCATCCCCTTTCTTTAACTTATTACTTAAGTTATGAATAACTAAATTTAATGATTCGGTAGCACCAGAAGTAAAGATAATTTCTTTTTCTTCTACTCCAAAAAACTTTGCCACTTTGTTTCTTGTTTCAGAAATAAATTGGTTGACATGAGAAGCTAAAGGAGAATCATTATTATGAGGGTTGGTTCCATAACATTCGTAATAGTTAGTAATAGCATCAATGACACACTTTGGTTTTAGCGAAGTAGCACTAGAATCAGCATAAACTCATTGAGGGTTTTTTTTGAACCAAGGGAATTTGTTTTTAATATTCTTTAACATTCGAAGATATTATCACATTCTGTATGATTTATCTTCATCAGTTTTTTCTACTTGAGCAACACCAGATTTTTGTAATCTACTTTCGATTTTTGCACGGTTAGCATTATAACCACTAGTTGTAGAATTAGATTTAATAGAGTTTCATAATTCCATTGTTCCAGTAACGATAATGATGATTCCAGTACCACCAAGGGCTAATCCAGAAGGAATTTGGGTTACCATAGAGATAATGTATGGTAAAGAAGCTACAACAGCTAAGAAAGGAGCACCAATTCAGTTTACACGGTTTAATACTTTAGCAATATGTTTTTCTGTATCTTTTCCAGTTTTAACTCCAGGAATAAATTTACCAGATTTTTCAAAGTTCTCTGCTAAATTCTCAGGGTTTATTTGGATGTAAGAATAGAAAAAAGAGAATAAAATAATAAAGATAAAGTATAAAGATAAACCTAAAGGTTTTTCTACTGGTAAATATTCATTAATAAATCATTTTCCTTCGTTATCGTTAGATAAGAATTGAGCGATAGTTACAGGAATAGTCATTAAAGAAGAAGCAAATATTACCGGGATAACTCCAGCTGCATTTAGTTTTATTGGTAAATAAGGAAGTTTTTCGATATCTGTAATTAATCCTTGTCCAGTTTGTTGAATAGGTATTTTTCTTAATGAATCATTAATAAAAATAACGAAAATTAATAGAACTAAGAAAACAATGACATACATTGCAATTGATAAAACCATTAGGACGATATTCTTTGCATCGTTAGAATTTACTTGACTAATAATAGTTTTAAAAGCAACAGTGAAGTTAGAAAATATAGAAGCTACTATACCACTAAGAATCAGCAAAGTAACACCATTACCAACTCCACGTTTAGTAATCATATCTCCTAAGAAGATAGCTAAATATGTACCAGCTGTAAAGATAGCAATCAATCCAGTAATTTCTCCAGCAGATAAATCAGCTAAAGTTTTTTTACCAAAGATAGTAATTTCTCCATTGCCACTTTGTAACAATAGAGCAATTACTGCATAAGCTTGAGCTACACAGAAAGGTAAACAAACTATACGAGTAATAATTTCTAGTTTTTTCTTTCCTCTTTCTCCAGATTTAGCCATCTTAGATAAAGGTGGAATTAAATCACTAGAAAGCAATTGGATAATAATTTGAGCAGTAATGTATGGACCAACTCCAATAGAAAACAAACTCATTTTACTTAAACCACCACCAGCTAATAGGTTAAGCATAGAAGTGAAATCACTAGTAGAAATTCCACCTTCAGGAACAGAAACTCCTGGGATAGGAAGGATAGAACAAACGTGAAAAAATATTAAAACAACTAGAGTAAAAGTTATCGTAAAAATCACGTTCTTATTTAAAAGAATGTTTTTTAGAGATTTCTTGTTTCCGATAACACTTTTTGACATCTTTGTTTACAATTAGTTGAAAGCTTAAAAAAGTTAAAGCAATTTTAATTTAAAATTTCAACAGATCCACCAGCAGCTTCGATGGCTTTTTTTGCAGCATCAGTAATTTTGTTAACTTTTAAATCAATAGCTAAAGTTACTTTATCATTACCGATAACTTTTAGAGGTAAATCATTGTTTTTAAAGATTCTGTGAGCAACTAAAGTGTTCATATCAACTTGAGATTCGTTTAATGTGTTTAATTGTTTAAGAGTGATAACGTTGTAGTTGTTAGCAAATTCATAGTTGTTAAAACCAATTTTACGAACTCTTTGGTAAAGAGCTGTTTGGTTACCTTCGAAAGCTAAACGAGATTTGTGAGCTAATGTTTGTCCACGGAAACCACTAGTACCACCGTTACCAAATCCACGACCAGCAACTTTTACTTTGTGTCCTCTTGAACCTTTTTTGTATTGTAATTTATTTAATTCCATAATTATTCTCCTTTACGTTCTCCTGCTTTAATTTTTGAGTCGATATCAGCAACTTGTTTACCTCTTAGTTTAGCATATTCACCAGGTGTTTTTTGTGATTGTAATGCTTTAATAGTTGTTTGAATCATATTAATTTTAGAGTTTGAACCTAGTTTTTTACTACAAGCATCAGTGTATCCTGCTAATTCTAAAACTGCACGAACTGCACCACCAGCAATAATACCTGTTCCACTAGGAGCTGGTTTAATTAACATTGTACAAGCACCATTTTTTAATTCTACTTCGTGGAATAATGTGTGACGTTTGTTAATTAGAACTTTAACTAAGTTTTTTCTAGCATCTTGTTCTGCTTTTTTAATAGCAACAGGAACTTCCACAGATTTTCCGATTCCATATCCAACGATACCATCTTTATTTCCAGCAACTACTAAAGCAGAGAAACGCATTCTACGTCCACCTTTTGTAGTTTTGTTAATTTGTTTGATGTTAATCATTTTGGTTTCGATGCCATCACTTCTTGATGCATCGTTACGGCGAAAACCACCAGGTTTTCTATTATTAAATCCGGGTTTTGGAGCGGTAGGGTTTTCACCTTCTTTAATCTTTTCGTTCATAGGGTTATTATATTTAAAAAACTTATGAATATAAACGAATAATTGAGTGTTTTATTAGTATTTGGTGGAGAAAATATACAAATAGTGAAATAAGTGGAGAAAAATGGTGACAGAATTTTGAAGAATCTGCTTTTGTTTGTGTCTAGAAAAAAGATTCTTTATTATTAAAAGTTAATGCCTAAAGTGTCGAAATAGTTTAAAGAAAGTGGAAGATGTTGAGTAACTCACGCAGAACTGTTTGATGCCTTTATATCACATGTGAACATCGGATAGTGACAAGTTCTACCATTGATAGTTGTTGTACCACTGGTGTTATAAACTGATTTTATTTTAAAACTCACACCATTATTTGATATCATTCCACCCATACTTTGTTCTGCTATTTGTACAGAACCGTTAATTGTACGAACAGTAATATCGTCCTCGGTAACACTTGAAATATTAAAAGTTGTTGTACTATGTTCTTCAAAAGTCACTGTCCCAGTTTCGGATACAACTTTACCACCAAAATTAATAACAGGTTGTTCGCTATTAGAATTGTTAATACTTAGTGTTCTCTCTGTGTAATTTTGATTGCTAAAGCTTCCAAAAGGACCTGTATCACCTGCAAAACTTAAAACAAAGACATTTATGATGTTTTGATAAGACGCAACATCCATAAAATTATTCGTAAAATAAGTGCTATTCCAAGCGTCATCTGTTTTATTTAATCTATCTTGATGGTTAATCAAATATAATTCAGCATCATTGTTGTCGTATAAAACTGTTTCGTTAGCACTACAACTAGTTAAAGCTGGTATTAAAGCAACAGCGGTGATAGGTAGAATACTACTTAAAGCTAGTAATTTGGTATTTATTTTCATACCCTAATTATAGTTTGGAAACCAAACATTTAGGGGCACAAAAATACATATGTATATTACTTTTTAAGGCTGTTTAAAACAGTTTGACATCTTGCACAAACATGTTCTTCGTTTAATTCATCAGCTGGGAAATAATTTCAACATCTTTCACAACGAACAAAACCACTGTTAGAAACTTCTACTTCCACTTCTTCAATATTAGTTGAAACAAATTCTACAAAAGCAACGTTTAAGTTTTTTACTAATTCTTTTTCTGTAAAACCAAATTTGTTGTCAAAAGTTAAAACAACTTTAGCTTGAGTGTTTTTAGTAATTTCTTTTTTATTACGTAGTTGTTCAAGTTTAGCATAAACTAAATCTTTTAGTTTTTTAAAGTACACTCATTTTTGTTTGTTTACTTCTTGATGAGTAAATTTGTAGTTAGTAGCATAGCTTTCGCTTTGCATATCAACTAAGAATACTGAATCCAATTTATCATTTACTTTTAAAAAAGAATAAACTTCTTCACAAGTGTGAGGTAAAACTGGAGCTAGAGCAAATAAGTAAGAAGTTAAAACATGATACAATACAGTTTGTACTGCACGACGGTTTGGATTGTTAGCTTCATCACAATACAATGTATCTTTAATAGTATCAAAGTATCCTGTTGAAAGTTCGATTACATGTCCTAAAACAGTTTCCATTACGCTAATGAAATCGAAGTTTTCATAAGCTTTATTGATTGTTGCTAAGTTTTCTTCTAATTGAGATAAAACCAAGTTATTTACTTCGTCATTGTCATAAACTTTGTCCTTAGAGAAATCGAAATCGCTAACATTAGATAAAACGAATTTAAATAATGTATTTCTTAGTTTACGATACATTTCTGTAACGTGAGAAAGGATTTCTTTTCCTATCTTCATATCAGTAGTGTAATCGTTAGTTGCAGCTCATAAACGAAGGATATCAGCACCTAAAGTTTCACAAACATCAATAGGGTTAACTCCGTTACCTAAAGATTTAGACATTTTTCTTCCTAGTTCATCAACTACGAATCCATGTCCTAATAATTGACGGTATGGAGCTTGGTTTTTATAAATATAACTATTAATTAGTGAAGAGTTAAATCAACCACGGAATTGATCTTTTCCTTCGAAATATAGTTCAGCTGGGAATTCTAAACCGTTAGCTTCTAATACTGTATAAGAAGTTCCTGAATCAAATCATACATCTAATGTATCATTTTGTTTAGAGAATTTTTTACCAGTGTCTAGATATTTTTTAGTTAAGAAATATTCTGCTGGATGATCGAATCATACATTAGTTGTTTCTTTTTTAAAGATTTCTAAAATATGAGCGTTTAATTCGTTATCAAAAATTGGCTGTTCGTTTTCATCAAATATTAAAGGGATTGGTACTCCTCAGTATCTTTGACGAGATATACATCATTCAACACGATTCATAATCATATCTGAAAGTTGTTGTTTGTTTGTTTCATTAGGGAAAACAACATTACTAATAGATTCTAACATTCCTGCTTTAATGTTTTCAAGGTTGATGAATCATTGGTAAGTAGCTCTGAACATTAATGGTTTTTTTGTTCTTCAGTCAATAGCAGCAGAGTGAGTCATTACTTCGTGAGATAGTAAAGCTCCAGCAGCTTGTAGTTTTTCAACAACTAAAGGATTAGCATCTAAATAGAATTTTCCTTCTAATGCTGGATCAATAGTTTTAACTTGAGCATCAAAGTAACCTGCTCCGTTAATTGGAGCAAATGGTTTGATACCATATTTTTTACAAGCTAGGTAATCTTCCATACCGAATCCTGAAGCGTTATGAACTAATCCGGTACCATTACTATCTAAAACGTATTCAGCTAGAATAACTGGACCAGTTAAGTTATAAATTTCACTTTTATATTTTACATTCTCAACTTCTTTACCTAAGAATTCCGATACAACTTCACAAGCAGTTCATTTCATTAAGTCAATCATCGCACTTAAACGTGAACTACTAACTACGTAGTATTTACCATTTGCTTTTACCCTTTTGTAATATAAGTTTGGGTGAACAGCAATTGCTTGGTTAGAAGGTAAAGTTCAAGGAGTTGTTGTTCAAACCATTAGTTTATCTCCAGTACTTAATTTATCGTTTCCTTCGGTTACTTCGAAAGTAAGATAAATACTGTCACTTTTAACATCAGCATATTCTACTTCTGCTTCAGCTAAAGCGGTTTGTGAACTTCAAGACCAATAAATTGGTTTTAAGTCACGATAAACTAATCCTTTTTCTACAGCAGTATAGAAAATTTCTAATTGGTGGTATTCAAACTCTGGATCCATTGTACGATAAATTGTACTCATGTCAGATTCTAAACCTAAACGAGCGAATTGTTTCTTTTGTACTTCGATTTGATCTAAAGCATATTGTTTACAAGCATCACGTTTTTGTACAACACCCATGCTTTTGTAGCTTTCTTTTCCTTGTTTAATCAAACTTTGTTCTAAAGCATGTTCGATAGGCATACCGTGAGTATCTCAACCAGCAATATAGTTTGAGTAATAACCTAATAAGTTATAACGACGAACGATAATATCTTTCAAGATTTTATTTGAGGCATGACCCATGTGAATCATTCCATTAGCATAAGGAGGACCATCGTGAAGGTTTTTTTGTTCACGAGCATTACGTTCTTTAAGAATTCTCTGGTAAACTTTCTTTTCTAATCATTGTTGTTGAATAGCTGGTTCTTTCTGAGGCAAGTGGCCTTGCATTTCGAAATCAGTTTTTAGGATGTTTAATGTGTCTTTGAAGTTCATGGTTGAGTTTTGTGTTTAAGTTGTGTATAAAGAAAAATGCCCGCTTTTTTCTAAAGTGGGCATTTATTTAATTAGTAAAAAAGCACCCACTATTTGGAAATAATGATGATTGCTTTGTTACTGTTTAGTTTCATACAACATTCATATTATAGAATATTTTTCTGTTGTCGTTTATAATTTCGATATGATTGACATTTCTGAAGTATTAAAAAAGTTTAATATCAGTATTGATGATACAATTTTATACGGGAAATATATGGCTAAAATCAAACCTATTTCCCTAGATAATTATGCTAAAAAGAAGCTGATATTAGTAACAGCAATTAGTCCAACTCCTGCTGGAGAAGGAAAAACTACTACAACTATTGGGTTAGTAGACGGATTAAACAAAATTGGTAAAAAAGCAGTTGGAGCATTACGTGAGCCTTCAATGGGTCCAGTGTTTGGAGTAAAAGGTGGAGCAAATGGAGGAGGAAAAAGTCAAATTGTTCCGAAAGATGAAATCAATTTTCATTTTACCGGAGATATGCACGCAATTACTGCTGCAAACAACTTAATTAGTGCTTGTCTCGATAATAATATATATTGAGGAAACTCGTTAAATATTAATCCAGATAAAATTGTTTGGAAAAGAGTTTTAGATGTAAATGATCGTTCTCTAAGAGAGGTAGAGATTGTTATTAAAAACTCTGTTAATAAAAAAACTGGAGAACAAACAACTATTAAATATAAAAGTGGTTTTGATATTACTGTGGCTAGTGAAATTATGGCAATATTTTGTTTAAGTAATGATTTAAATGAAATGCGTGAAAGAATTAATAATATCATCGTCGCTTATAGCTATGATAATAAAGCGATTTATGTTAAAGATTTAGAAATTACTAATGCTATTATGAAAATCTTAGAATATGCTGTAATGCCTAATACGGTACAAACATTAGAAGAAAACCTATGTATTGTACACGGGGGACCATTTGCTAATATTGCACACGGATGTAACAGTGTAATTGGAACAAAAACAGCTTTATCTTTAGGAGATTACGTGGTTACCGAAGCTGGTTTCGCTAGTGATTTAGGAGCAGAAAAATTTCTAGATATTGTTTGTGATAATGCGAAATTAAATCCTAATGCTGTAGTTATTGTTGCTTCTACTCGCTCGCTTAAAATGCACGGGAATGTAGAAAAAGATAATTTAAAAGAAGAAAATATTCCCGCACTTAATGATGGAATAAAAAATCTAGAACAACATATTAATAATATTAAAGCATTTGGTTTACCATTTGTAGTTTGTATAAATCAAATGGATATCTCTTTACCTTCTGAAATTGCTGCGTTAGAACAATGATTAAAAGAAAATAATTACCAGTATGCTAAAAATGAGGGATTTGAAAAAGGTGGAGAAGGAAGCGTAGAATTGGCAGAAAAAATAGTGGAACTATGTTCTCAACCAACTCCTGTACTAAAACCTGTTTACGATAAAAATGAATCTTTAAAAAACAAAATCGAAAAAATTTGTTCAAGATGTTATGGCGCAAGTGGAGTGGAATATTCATCATTAGCTGAAGAAAAAACCAAGATGTTTAATAAATTACCATATTATGTGTGTATGGCAAAAACTCCTATTTCTTTAACTGACGATGAAAAAATAGTAATGGTTAAAGAACCATTTAAAATTCATATTCGTGATATCGTTATTGCCAATGGTGCAACCTTCATCATCCCGTTAACCGGAAATATTTTTCGTATGCCTGGATTACCTAAAATTCCCGAAGCAAACAAGTTCTAAAATTGTTAATTTTCTGTCGATTTTCTGCTTAAAATCTGTTCTTTTCGTGTTAAAATATTGCATAAAATATGCACAAAAAATGCAACTTTCTATCTGGCATTTCCCTATATAAAAAGTATGTTATGGAGAAAATAAAAAAATTGTTGGAAGCATACATCAACGAAAAAAATAGTGCAAAACTAAAAAACCTTAAACAAAACATATTCAAATTAATGTTGGATATTACACTCAATCAAGTAGAAACTTTACTGTGAACAAAATATGAAAAACTTTATTTCACTAAATATGACTTTGCTTACATATGTTATGATTCTATCAAGAGAAAATTTAACAATTGAAAAAAAGACAAAATAGAAAGTTTTCTCAAAAGTGTATATTCTGAAGTAAAAGCACGAGCTAATAAATTTTGCTATAGTTATTGAATGAAACGTGGAGGTGAATCATATCAACAAATATCAGCAGCTACTCGTGAAGAAGAAAGAACACTACTTCTCGAACTTCCTGAAAACACTGACGAAGAGAATGATATCGAAAAAGAAGTTTACGAAGAATATGAACAAATCAGACAAATGAGTCTTTTGAAAAAATTCTTATCTAATCGAAAACCTATCGTTCGTCTAATTGTGGCTAGAAAAATCAAAGGGTTGGATAACAAAGAAATTGCTCAACAATTAAATATCGATACTAGACAAGTTGAAAACAAAATCTATTACTTTGAAAAAGATTTTAAGAAATGATATCAAGATTTGGAAAACAACTCTCGTCGATGTTAAATATAGTAGTTATTTTTAACTAATATTTACAAAAAAATGTGCGAGTGAAATTCTAATGCCAATATATAATAAGAAATAATAATGGCTAAAGTAGTAATTAAAAACGATGATGTACAAACTGCATTCAAAAAATTTTCTCGTATCACTGCAGAAAATAAGAAAGATGCAAAAAAACACGAATTTTACCTACGTCCAGGTTTAAAAGCTGTTGCTAAAAGAGAAGAAGCTGCTAAAACTAAAGTTAAATTTAACGCAAAGAAAAAATTAACTAAAACTTTTTAGTAAATATAAAAATATAATTCCTTTAACATATGTTAACTGTAGCAATTGTAGGGAAGCCAAATGTTGGTAAGTCAACATTATTTAATAGAATTATCTCTGAAAGAAAATCTATAGTTTTGGATGAGCCAGGTGTTACTAGAGATAGAATATATGGAATCGGAGAATGATTGAACAAAAAGTTCTCAATTATTGATACTGGTGGGTTAACTAACGAAGAGTTACCATTTGCTGAAAACATTAAAATTCAAGTAGGATATGCACTTGATGAAGCGGATGTTATTCTTTTTGTTGTTTCGGCAAAAGATGGAATTAATGAAAATGATTTATATGTGGCAAAATTACTTCGTAAATTTAAACACAAAAAAATAATTTTAGTGGGAAATAAATCTGAAAGTGACAAAAACCAAAATGTTGACTTTTATCAATTAGGATTTGGAAAAATATTTTATATTAGTGCAGAACACGGAATAGGAGTTGGTGATCTTTTAGATGAGATAGTTAAACTAGATGATAGTAAACCAACTGATGAAGTCGAAGAACAACAAGACAAAACCTCTTTCTGTATCATTGGAAGAACTAATGTAGGAAAATCTACATTAATGAATGCTATTTTAAACAAAGAAAGAAGTTTGGTTAGCGAACAAGAACATTCTACTCACGATGCGATTGATGAAGATTTTGAATACGAAGGAAAACAATATACGATTATCGATACAGCTGGGATTAGGAGAAAAGGGAAAATTGTTCAACTAGTTGAGAGATTTTCTGTAATGAGAACTGAAAAAGCTATTAGTCGTAGTAAAGTTGTTATTCTACTTCTAGATGGCTCAAATGATTTTAACGAACAAGATGAGATTATCGGTGGTTTAGCATTCAAAGCAAATATTCCTACGATTATTTGTGTTAACAAATGAGATTTGGCTAGAAAGAATAAAATATCTGTTGAACAAACAACAACCACTATTAGACAAAAGTTTAAATTTTTGTCATGAGCACCAATTATTTATGTTAGTGCTAAAAACCAATACAACATACCCCTAATATTTGATACAATAAACGCTATTCAGAGAGAACAAACAATTAAAGTGAATACAAGTATGCTAAACAACATTTTAGCGAAAGCACAGATAACTAACCCTCCTCCTTTATATCATGGAGGAAGAATAGCTATTAGTTACGCCACACAAGTTAACTCCCAAATCCCTACTTTTGTTTTATTTGTAAACAAACCAGAATTTTTACATTTTACTTATGGACGATATATTGAAAACAAAATTCGAGAATCTTTTGGTATAAAATATACTCCTATTACTGTTTATTACAAAAGTAAAGATGCTAGAATTAGAAAAGAGTAGTTTACCTATTCTTTACATTTATTGTGACAAATATTTATAAATGGACAAGATTGGCATTTATTACTGTTTTCTTCATGTTTAGCAAAAGAGTGTGCCGTTGAAACATCAAAAATTTTACTACTAATTTGTTGAAAGTATAAAGCATAGTTTTTAATTTCTTCTTTTGAATATTTTGTAAAATTTACACCGTTCATAGTGGATGTTAAGAAACCAACTGCAATATCATAGCTAGGGAAAAGTTCACTTGCCATTAATGCATAAAGTTGTAATTGTTTTTCAGAAGCGTTATTAAGTGAACCGGTTTTGAAATCGATAATATAAACTGTATTTTGTTTAATAAACAAAAAATCTATTGAACCATTTAACATACAGTTTTTTAAGATATTATTTTTAAACTTATGTTCTGTAAGAACGGAGTTTATATCTATTTCTTGATGATCAAAAACGTTTAAAGAATTTAAAAGTTTAATAAATTTAACAAACATAGTTTTTAAACTTTCTGTTTCCTCGGATGTTCAATCCATAGCGAGTGCTTTTTTATCTACAATACTGTCGATAATACTTTCTTCTTCCATAGCAGTTAATTTAACGGAAGATTTTTTTTGTTCTTGTACATAACAACTAATCATATTATGTACATAATTACCAAGATTAGCATTGTCAATCTGTTCACCAGAAAAGCCGTACTCATCAACTAAACGGTATTTTGTTTCACAATCTAAAAAATCTTTTATTGAACTGTAAGATAAAACCAATACTTTCTCTTCTTTTTTACCTATGTTATCTACAAATTTATATTCTGATTGAAAATCGAAAGTATCTTCGTTAGCTGATACAATGTTTTGTAAAATTTTATTATTGTTTTTTTCTTCAAATAAAATACACAAAAATCTCTTAGCTCTTGTAGCAGCTACATAAAATAATTTTCTTTCAGAAACATTTTCATCTTTGAATTTTTCAATATTTAATTTGTCTTCAATGTAATACTCGAGGTTGAAACTAATATTTTTATTTTCTTTTAATCAATACTTATTGTAATAATGCTCTAGCTGAATTTTTTCATCTGAAATAGGTTTTGTTGGAAAAAGGAAAACTGCTTCAAATTCCAATCCTTTTGAGCTGTGCATCGTCATTAGTTTTACTGTATCAAATTCATTCGAATCATCTCCACAATCAAACTTAATGTTCTTTAAATATTCGTTAAATAAAAAGAGTTTATTATTTAATAATAGATTGCAATTAATTTTCTCAAAATTGATAATTAAAGTATTGAAAATTCCTAAATCTGCTAAAAACTCTTCATCATCAACTTTGATAAAATTAAGTATTTTATAAAAGAAGTTATTTATCACATAAGGAAAAAGTTTTTGGTTTTTATTTTCTGTATCAAAAACATCTGTTAAATTTTCCATTTTTTTCCTTAGCAAATCACATTCTTCGTTAATGCCAAATATTTGTTCTTTATCTAATCCAAAAGTATGTTTGAATTTTGTAAATAAAATAGCTGGTCTTTTTTGTTTTTCTTCATCAATTAGGAAATCAAACAGTTCTTTAATCAAATATATTTTTGGATGAATACCTGTTTCCATTCATTCTTCGATAAAACAAAATTCTGTAATAATTTTTAATAATGCTATACCTATTTCTGGTACTTTTGTTTTTTGTGTGCTACAATGTTCTACGAATTCATTAATTGTTTCACTATAAGCATTTAAGAAAACAAAACATAAAGAATTTTTATCGATTAAAGAAGAAAAATTACTTAAAATCTTTTCAGGGTTTTGATATGTGTCAATAATTAGTTGTTCTAGTGATTTTAGTTGTTGTTTTTCTACATAATCTCCTAATTTGTTTTTTACATCTAAAATAAAATCATCATTTTTTTCCATTTTTAATAAATCTTTTTCGTGTTTTTTTACTTTGAAAAATTTTACTCATTCTAGAAAAAATTCTAAGTCTTTATCTTCTGTTTCTTCGAATAAATTAATTTTTAAACTAAAAGGAATATTTTGAGAAGTAAGTGCTTCTTTAAAAATTTTGATATCTTTGTTGCCTCTGCCTAAAATAGCAATTTCTGAATACGGTATATTATTTTTAGTATGTAAAATTTTTATTTGCCTAACCACAAAATTAACTAGTTCGGATACATCAGAAAAACCGATTTTTTTGATATCGTTTTTTTCGGAAGGGAAATTTAGTTTTTTAGCGGATTTAAATTCTTTTTCAATTCTTTCTCCTGGATAAAAACCGTTGTCAACTATTTGATGAGCAGTTAATATTACATGTGGGGTAGAACGATAATTATTTGCAAGAATTACTTTTTTGGTGTTTGCGTATCTTTTATCAAACTCTACAATAAATTTTTCATCACAACCACGGAATTGATAAATAGCTTGATCATCATCACCAACTACAATAATTTTTGTTCCTAACTTATAGAATTCTTCAACTAATATTTCTTGAATTTTATTAACATCTTGATATTCATCAACAATTAATACTTTGATGTTTGCCTTAACATATTCTCTTAGCTCATCATTAGTTCTTAACTCGTTAACAAATATCCTTAAGATAGAACCAAAATCAATTCTTTTATATTTTCCAATAATAACATCCTGATATTTTTGGAATAGTGTTTCAAATTCTACAGGAATTGGTATTCGCGTTTCATTACTTAAATAAACATTTTCTTCGTTCATCATATTGATAAATCTCAAATATGCATCGATGTTAGATTTAACTTTGTCCCCTCCGAGTGGTTTAGAAATTTTTCTATGAAAAGGAAGATTTTTGGTTAATTCAAGAATTTGGAAGTTTTTATAAACAATGAGCTTTAGTTCTCCATCTTCTACAATTTCACAACTAGATAAATCTTTACGATAAGTTTTTAATAATTGAAAACAAAAACTATGAATAGTCCCTAAATATAAATCATTTAAATCTTTTCCATCATAAGACATACCACGCATCTCTGCTTGTATTTTCTTAACTAAACTATCTGGGTTGTTGACAGGTTCGGGATTGGAAATTTCCATCGTTACTCTTTGTTTTAATTCGTTTGCAGCTTTTTCGGTAAAAGTAAAAGCAACGATTTCTTTTGGTAAATAGCCTAACTTCTTAATTAAATAAACTATTTTTAAAACCATAGTAGTAGTTTTTCCAGCTCCTGCACAAGCACAAACTAGCAATGGATAAGCGTCATTATTTTCAATAATTTCTTTTTTTAATTCATCATCATTCTTACGTTCTTCATCTCCACAAATATATATTTCGCGTTTAAGAAGTTCAAGCATTGGGGTTTGTTTTTCTGATTTTACAAAAGAACAAAAAGCTTGGTCAATATCTTCTTTAGTAAAATCTAAAGGGTATTTAGTATCTTCTTCATCGGTTTCATTATCTTTTGTAAAATATTTGCAAAGTAAACGATAGTGATCAATTATTTTGCTAAACTGATCGTCTGGTGAAATTGACAAAAGTTCGTATTTATTCATTATTGTTCTTCCTCCTTTTTTATTAAGTCTTCAATCAACATACGATCTTGAATAGTCATTACCGGAGAAACTCCTTTTTCAATATGTTCTTTATACCAATTAATAGCTATTGTTAAATATTCATCGTAAGTATCACGAGTGATGTAAACGGTGTTATCACGCATACCGTTAGGAAAACGCTCAACCAGTTCTACATTAATAGAGAATGACTTGTCTGGGTTTTCATAAAGATTTTTCGCAAAAGTTTCACGTTTCACGTTTTTCAATTCATCTTTTTCGAAAGTATATTCATCTGTTTCTACAAAAACTATAAAAATCAAACCTTTATTAGTTTTTCTTAAATACATATAAAGTAGGACTTGAAAAAGATATTTAAATAATTTTTGTTTTGTAAAAAATAAACCATCTCGTTTTTCTTTTTTTAAAAAAGCATTAGCGTTAGCATCGTCAACAAATTCATTTATAACTTTTTGGAAATTTTGAAAAGATTTATCTTTCCTTTCAATAACCGGTTTATTGTTCATCATAAATACTCTATTATCTCCGGTTAATTCATCTTCATTATTTACGATTTTATCAATCCCTCAAGTTTTTATTTCCACCAATTGTTTTTGTGGATAAAGAAAATTACCTTGGTTATCCGTTGGTTCAGCATCTGGTCTGCCATCAAAATATGGATTACTTTCAAAACATTTGTCAGATAGTTGATAAGTTTTATATAAACATTGGTTTTTCTGTGATAAAAAATTAACAATGATATCTTCATAAATAGTTCCTGTTTCCACATATACATTGGTAGTTGAGGAAAAATTAAGTTTAACTAAATTTAATCATGTTGGGAATTTATTTTCTTGTTCATTAGAAATAATATTAAAAAAATTTGTACCAGTGATACGTGCTTTAGGAAGTATTTTTGTTAGATATTCTTCTTTTAAAAAAATCTTTTTATCAGCAACTTTTGAAGTAGCATTTTTAAAATTACTCATTTAAAAAATTATAACCCCATAATTACCTCATAATCTCTTTGCTTGCTATGCAATGGTAAAAAGAAAACTCAGGAATATTAGTACTTCAAAACTCGGATTAAACCCCTAAAACAATATAATACTTACGTGAGTAAAGACTTTACTGTTGAACAACAAAAAAAATATTTACAGAACTTACAACGTTGTCGAGTTGCTGCTAAAATTTTAGTAAGAATAGAAACATACCTTAATGTAGCACTTTTTTTGTTTTTCTTGTTAGTAGGTTTAGTAGCAGTTGTAGTTCCTGATAAAATAATTGAAGGTAGTGAAACTAGCGTTTCGCCTTTTAAAGAGTCAGATAAACCTTTAGTTGTTGGTATAGGTGCGTTTTTTGTAGTTTATTCAATTATGATTGTGGTGTATGCTATTACGATAGATGTACTTTATACAACTAAAGTAAATTCAAGAAGCTTTGAACCACATGTAGCATTAGCTGTATTTTCTTTATTTTCTATATTTTTCTGTGGTTTGTTAAAACTAGTTGCAGGTTTATTACTTCTTTCTTCTGGAGTGAGAGATTTTGAATTTAAAGATGAAGAAAAAGAAAAACCAATAAAGATTACCCTTTCTTAGAAATATTTACTCAACCAGAAAAAGGAACAACATTTTCTAGTTCTTGAATGGTTAAAGTAATTGAACTATGTTCTTCTCCACAAGAAGGAGTAACCACACTCTTACCTTTCATACTTTCATCAAAGTAAATTTTAACATTTTTATTTTCGATCCCGAAGGGACAAACTCCACCTGGTTTAAAACCGGTTGCTTTATATACTTGTTCCCCATCCAACATTTTACAGTTCATATTAAAGGTTCTTTTAAATTCTCCAGAACTCACTTTTGCTTCTCCAGAAAATAGCACCAAGATAGCTGGAAAACCATTTGGATCATCTTCACTAACTGAGTAATCTTTAAAAGTTAAAGACTTAGCTATTTGGTCTGGATCAATACCAAATTTTAATGCGTCAGAAACATGGTGTAATGGTTCAATAAAATATACCACTCTTTCCAGTAAATTATGTTTAGCTAAAAAATCACTTACTTTTTGCGGTATCATATTGAAAATTATAATCCCCACTTTTGTTTGTGCTATTATTTAATATTTATATTAAGGAAAATTAACACCGATTTTATGATAACAACTTTTATAATAATTAGTAATATATAAGACGATGGCAAAAAACTTAATGATTATCGAGTCTCCTAATAAAATTGAAACTTTAAGTCATTTTTTACCTAAAGATTTCAAAGTTATTGCAACCGTTGGACACATCCGTGATTTAGGTAAAACCGGACCAGAACGTTTAGGATTTGATGAAAAAACTTTAGCTCCTAACTGAATTGTACCTAAGCCTACAAAAAAAGAATTAGAAAGAATTAATAAAGATCCCACACATAAAATTAAAACCAAGCAGCAGATTATTGATGAGATAAGACAAGAAGCTAAAAAAGCTGATACCATTTGGCTTGCATCCGACCCGGATCGTGAAGGAGAAGCTATCTCTTGACACGTATATGAAGTATTAGACAAAGAAGATCGTGAAAAAACTAAAAGAATAACATTTAATGAAATTACCGAAGGTGCTGTTTTGAATGCAATCGAACACCCAAGAAAAATCGATATCAATTGAGTACATTCACAATTTTCTCGTCGAATCCTAGACCGTTTAATTGGATTTAAATTATCACGTATTACACAACAAAAAATGGGTGCATTAAGTGCTGGACGTGTACAAACCGTTGCTTTAAAATATATATACGATCGTGAACAAGAAATTAAAGAGTTTACAACTAAAAAATGATTTAAAATCGTTGCCCAATTAAAAGAAGTTGAACGTCCAATCGTTTTACGTGAAATTAACCCTAAACTAAAAAATGTTAAAATATTTAAAGATCCTGATAGCACAGAAAATGAAAAGTTTTTTGTTGATCATGAATCTGCTCAAAAAGTCGTTGATGACTTAATTCGAGAGTATACGATTTATGCTATCGACGAACCAACAAAACAAACTCGTAAAGCTAAAGTTCCCTACAAAACTTCTACTATGCAACAAGAAGCGATTAATGTTCTTGGTTGAGGAATTGGAGATGTAACTGGGGTCGCTCAAAAGCTATATGAAGGTATTAAAATTAAAGGCAAACATACTGCTCTTATTTCCTATCCAAGAACAGATAGTATTAGAATGGCTGATACTTTTATAACTAAACTTAAAAAGTTTATTACTGAAGAATATGGAGCAAAATATTACTCAGATAATACTGAAAGATTTACTACTGGTAAAAAAGAAAATGTACAAGATGCTCACGAGGGTATAAGAGTAATTGATCCGTACCTAACTCCTGCTTATCTAAAACCATTAATTTCTCAAAAAGAATATAAACTTTATAAATTAATCTGAATGCGTACTGTAGCTTCAATGATGCCTGATGCAGTTAGTGAAAGAACAGTAATCCGTATCATTAATAATGAAAACAAATTTTATACTCATACTACTAAACAATTGTTTGATGGATTTAAAAAAGTTTGAGCATTAAAAGAAGAAAATGATAATGTTATTGACATTTCAGAATTAAAAGTTGGACATAAATGGCACGAAAAAGTGGTAGAAATTAAAGAATGTCAAAAAAGTCCACCTCCACGTTATACCCAAGCTTCATTAATTAAAAAACTTGATGATGATGGCATTGGTAGACCAAGTACATATAAGATGATGGCACAAACAATTATTGATCGTGTATATACCGAACTAATTAATAAAGCTTACCATATGACTCCTACCGGTGATAACGTAATTATCGGATTATCGAAATACTTTAAAGAAATCGTCGATCCTAACTTTACTAAAAATTTAGAAGAACATTTAGACGAAATCGCTGCTCATGAAGAAGGATGAAAAGAATGAATTTTAGAATACATCCCTAAATTTAATAAAGAAGTGGATGCGGCAAACAATCCTAAAACTGGAATTAAACATTTACCACCAGAAAACGTATTTGATGAAAATGGAAAAATGCGTATGTGTCCAAAATGTGGTAAACCACTAGTTAAAAGATTTTCTCGTAAATCAAAAAAATTCTTTATTGGATGTAGTAATTGACCTGATTGTGACTATGTAGAGTACCCAGGTGGACAACAAGCTCATAAACAAAAGATATTAGAAGAATTGTGTCCATGATGCGGTAAACCTCTAGCCGAAAGATTTAATCATAAAAAAGGAGAACCTTTTATCGCTTGTACTGGTTTCCCTAAATGTCACTACTTAAGACCATTTGGAATAAGTGAAGAAGAATATGCAAAAATAAGAGAAGAAAAACTTGCCGCTAAGAAAGCTGGTAAAAAATGAAAAGCTTCTAAAAAAGAAGAAAAAGAATTGAAAGAATCCGGAGAAGCTGCTCATAAAGAATTGTTAAGTGTTGTAGCTAAAGAAAAAAGAGAAAACAAAAAAGCTCACGATGCTGCAGAAAAAACTGCTAAAGCTAAACCTGCTAAAAAAGCCCCTGCTAAATCTAAAACTAGTAGCAAAGGTAAAAAGAAATAAGGTATTAAACAAACCTTTTAAAAAATCTTAATTAATCGTTTTTACTTTTCTTTTTTTCGCTTTCTTTAATAGCTTTTTTAAGAACTTTTTTCTGATACCTTTTGTTCAATTCTTCCTCCATTCATTCCGCTGCGTCTTTTAATGGTTGTTCATAAGATTTGTATTTTGCTAATTCTTCACGAGTCATATCGGTTAGAGGTTTATTGGTTTCCTCATCGATAAAAAGAAGATCAAAACCTTTTGCTCCATTTTCTAATACTTCGGTTTTGTTGTATTTTGGATCATAGTTTTTAGCAACAAATCCTTTTTGTTTGCGTCAACCATCCCCCACCCCAAATCTAAAGAACCTTGCCTGCACCAATATTTCATATTCGCATGAACGATTTTCTTTATCTTTCAACAGATTTAAAAGTCTGTCGAAACGGTATTTACGAGAATCGCATGCAGTCATTTCTTTTGTGTAATAAAAGCGTGCTTCATTAGCTACTAAATCAAATTCTCTATCTCCTATATCATTGTATCCAAATACATCCCGCACCTTATACGCTTCATTCATTAAGACTTCAATCGAGTAACGATGTCTAATCCCTAAGCATCCAAAAATAACATAGTTTCCTAATTTTCAGCTTCCTTGGTAAGTATTCCAAATAAAATCATGATTTTCATCTATGCTAAATTTCCTTTTTGTCTTAATATCGTTAAAACTTATAAAAGTGTAAAATGCTCCTATTTTTGGTTCTAGAACTTTAACAATATATTCAAATTCTTTTTGATCATATGTTGCTATTAAAAAAGTTTTTTTATCAACCATAGTTATGATTATAAAATATGTTTATTTTAAAATATTTTTAGGTGGTATAAAACCTACCCAATTTTAATTCATTCTTTTTCAGCATACATCGGATCTTCTTTATTAATTCTATCGTAATAAAGAACTCCTGATAAGTGATCAATTTCGTGTTGAGCAACAATGGCTAAAAAACCTTCTAGTTCAACTTTCTCTAATTTGTTACCGTTAAGCATATCGTTAGCTTCTACGATTACTACATAATGACGTTTTACATTCCCTTCGTGGTGTTCTTTAACGCTTAAACATCCTTCTCCACCAGATAAATAAGTTATCGTTTCAGATTTGAAAATAATTTTAGGATTGCCTCATAAAAATTTATATTCTCTTCCTTCTAAATCTCTGGTGTGGATATAAACGACTTTTTTATTTAACCCAACTTGGTTAGCAGCAATTGCTACCCCAGGTACTATTTTTTTTGCTCTATAAGTTCCATCATACGAACTATCAATATAAGCAACCATTTCATCGATTAGTTCTTGTTCTTTCTGAGAAACAGGGAAAGAAATATCTTCTAATGTTTCTCTTAAGATTGGTTCGTTGTCATATTTAAGACATTCGTTTAATTCCATAAGCGAATTATATTTTATAACCGATTAGTTAGATTATGGTTGTACTACTTTAGCAAAACTTTTTAATTGTTTTACTGAATCACTTATCGCATACACTTTGTCTCCGATAGGAAAGAAATCATAAATGTTAGATTTTTGAATAAAAGCGAAAACATTATCTAAAGTGCTTATTCTAAAAAAAGTATCAAAATCTTTTACTGAGGATATGCTAGTACAATGAAACTGTTGTGAATAAACAGTGACATTAATTTTTTCTTCATATTCTTGTTGTTGTTCGTTGAAGTTGTTATTATAGTTGTTGATATTTGAATTATAGGAAGGAGAAGTATATGAACTAACGTAACCAGCACCATAGTTAGGAGGTTTGTAGCTAGGAGCGCTATATGAATTAGTGTAGTTATTGTTAATACCATAACTATTGTTACCGTAATTTGTACTGTGATTAAAACCTGGGCTACGATAACCACCGGAAAATGTATTGGAGCCTTTTTTAGGAATCTGAACATGTTCGACATGGAAAAAGTTTGTGTGGATACGAAAAACATCCTCTTCAATTTTAGATACTTTTAGTAAACCCGGTTCGTAAATTGCACCGACATCTAAAAATTTTGGTAGTATTTTTCATACTTTTTCTTTTTCTTCGTCTTTTACAAAACTAAAACTTTTTTTAAGACTTCCACCTATCGCACTTAAATCTGCGGTATTATCGTCTTTAGTGCTAAATAAATAGTCGTTATTAAGCCTATTGTTTAAAAAAGATTCTAACTCCACAGAATTTAAAGTATCATCTTTTTTAATCAATTCTTCTTTTACTTGGAACATTTGTTTTTTAATTGAATCAAAACATATTAGTATTTCAATATATTTTTCTAACATATCGTGAAGGTTGGTAAAAGTTTCAGTTAAAGAAGAAATCAATTCTTCTTCTGTAAGTTGTGGAGAGATATATTCAGAAATATATATATACTCATCATTTTGTTTTTTAAAAATAACATCTAATAAGTTTTTCTCAGTTTTATCAAGGAAAAATGGATCTTTCTCTTTATACACTCGTACCAATTGTTCTTGTACTAAAGGAGTAAATAATACCCTAAATTTTATTTCGTTATCTCTCTCAATTAAAAAATCTTTTTCAAATTGTTGGTAATCTAGATGAGAAATTTTGGTATGAGAGTTATAGAATTTAGTAATTCTAGCTACAGAGTTATTGTTTCTGTAAGTAGAAAAAGTTAAATCTTCAAACTTAGAAATAATGGCAGATAAAGTAGCAGATGAACCTGTAGCTGGTGCTTCATGAGGTTCTAATAGTTTATACACTTTCCTTTTTGTTTTACCATCCAAAGAAACTGGTTTTCCGTCAGAATCAACATAATCACTACTGTATCTTGGGTTTGAGATATTGTTGTAAATTGATAGACACATATTTATTCCATCAAATTTAAAAACAATCGCACTAGATAAAGAAGCGTTTGTATCAATTTTGTTTAAATGAAATACTGTATTAGAACTGTCGTTAATACCTTTTGTGCTTATTTGTACTGCTTCATTATCTCCTTTAGAATTTTTAAAAACAAAAATACTTTCACATAAAGCTTTAATGTCAAGATGTTCATATGCTTCCACATTATTGAGTAATATAGGTGCTAATAGTTCTTTTTCTTGTTGTTCTAATTCTTCTCGTTCCTTTTGCTTTTTTTTATTACTCATATAAGTAGATATTAACATAATTGCACCAGCTATTATTAAAATTATTCAGACTAAAACAAAAGCCATAGAAGCGAGTTCTAATACTTTTGTAATAGTAAGAATGGTCAACAAAACACCTGAGAAACAAGATAAACCGCCTAAAATAGTTAAAATAATTCCAATAGTTTTTGAAGCAATAAGTTCTTTTATTCTAGCTTGTACTTGGTAAAGAGATTGAAGTAGTTTAGCATTTTTTTCTCCAACGTACTTTTTAAATAAACCATCAACCTGGGACTTAATTACTTCCTTTATTTTTTCTTTTACCATAGATTACTTGATAGTAGATAAGAAATCATCTAACGTAGATTGTGAACTAGCAACAACACATAATTTTCCATCCAGTTCAAAAACATCAAATACTTCGTTTTGACTTAAGTATTTAAAGAAATCATCAAACTTATCGTATTTGTAATATCTGTCGATTTTCTTATCAGTAGGGAGTACTGCACAAACAAATTGACGAGAACGTTTTACTAACGTTAAATTAGAAGCGGAACTAGCAAAAGCGCTTCCACCAAAACCAAAACCTCCAAGTCTTAAACCTCTAGTTGTACGGAAACCGCTGCTATTGCCGTTTCCCTCATATTCGTAAAAATTAGTATGAACTTGGAAAAGTTCTTTAGAAAGTTGGTAAACTTTAATAAATCCTGGAACATTAGTTCCAACAGTTTTACCTTTTTTATTTTTTGTAACCATACCACTAGAAGTGGTACTGTTGTAATCTAATACATTATTAATAACTTCTTTTTGCAGTTTCTTACCTTTTTTGTTAGAAGGACATTTAAACAAATATCTATTACTTGCTTTGTTGAAAAATATTTCTAGTTCAGAAGCAGTAAGTTCGTATGTTGGAACTGTGGTAGGTATTCCTCTTTTAAACATTGGTGCTTGAATAGAAGCGATTTCCAAATAAACTTTTAAGTGTTTATCGATGAGATAATAAGCATTAGTGAAAGCGATAATTAAAGAAGAAATAATTCTGCTTTCAGTTAGTTCGTCATTTACATGATGATTTAAAGTCATGTCTATACCGTTGGTATTTTGGTAGAAAACATCGATTAAACTATCGAATTTTTTGCACAAATTAAAAGGATTATCTTTGTCAAAAATTTGCACAAGTTGAGTTTGAACAAGGGGAGTGAAAAGCACTCTGAATTTCTCTTCACTATTTCTGTTAAACAACATTGTTTTGTCAAATTGATCATAATCCATGTGAGTAAGTGAAGTATTTTTTTTGTAAAAACTATCTACTGCGCTTTCTGAATTGTTGAATTTGTCAACAGAGAAAGTTAAATCTTCGAATTTAGGAACAACTACAGAAAATACAACTCGAGAATTAAAAGAAGGCATAGCTCCTCCTTTTATTACGGTAGAAAGAAAACCATCTTTCTTATATGCTTTGCTTGCTGATAAGTCGTTAAATTGATTTTTATCATTAACATAATCACTACCAAATAATAAATCATCAGTAAACTTATTTTCTGAAAGACACATATTAACTCCATCAAATTTAAATACAAACGCATTAACTAGAGACATTTGTCTATTAACAGCATTAAAGTGAAACAAATTATCACTAACATTGTTTAATCCGCCTAAATCAACTTCGATAGGCATTTCCACCCCTTTATAGTTTTTAAAAACTAAAATTTGTTCACATAAGTATTTTAAATCTATATTTTTGTATGCCTCAACATTGTTATTAAAAATTACTCCTAAAACTTCATATTTTTGTTTTACAAGTAAATAGTTTTTTTTATTTCTTCGTGCCATTAAAACAAAACCAAGAACAATTAATCCCACCCCAACTGCTATTGCTACAATTACTGATATTAGACCTGCAAGAAAATTAAGAAATACGAAATTATCTCTTTCCCCATCTAGAAGTAAACCACCTCCCACAAGAATAGAACCTAAAATAAAAAGAAAATTAATTCACGCATTAACTTTGTTAGTATTAGTAATTTTACTTTCAATACTATCTAATTTTTTTTGGTTTTCAGTGTTATCAGCTCGTACATATTTTTTAAATACCCCACTTACATGTGCAGTAACTATTTCTGCTATTTTTTCATTTGTCATACTTATAAGAATTATAAGTCAACAAACATATGTATAAAATCTGAAAAAAGTGCAAAATTTTACAGAAAAATAAATAACTTAATAACTTTCGAAAATTATCGTTTTCACATGTCTGAAACACCCTTTCATCTGCGTATTCCGCATTATTCTACAAAAAAAATAATTTTTTGTTGCAAAGTGGAAACTTAAACAACCACAAATATTCATTTCATACTTACTAGTAATATTAGTAAAGAAAGAAATAAAAACAAACCCGAAAAGTATATTAAATTTGTGGAAAAAATTTTCTTCATTTTTTGCTATTATTTTGGTTTATAACACTTAAATGAAAAATACAAAAATAACCACTCAAATAAAACCTCCAAGCGATGTAAAAAAGAAAGTCATATTATCTTTAACAAAGCGAGTATTGGCTGATTTTATCCAAACTGCTCTCAAAGTTGAATTAAGTATACATCTTGGATATGCAAAGCATGATCAACAATCTAGAAAGAAAGTAAAAAACTCTGGGAACTATCGAAATGGATATTACAAAAAGAAAATACATTCTAGTTATGGAGAAGTTAGTGTTAAAGTTCCAAGAGATGAAAAAGGTAAGTTTGCTCCTATCGTTATCCCCAAACATACCCACGATATTACAGAGATAGAGGAAAAAATAATTGAACTATACAAAGGACAAAAATCTGTTGAGGAAATAAAAGATGTGGTTTGTAAAATTTATAGTCCTGATGTAAGTGCAGACATTGTTATAAATTTAGCAGAAACATTACTGTTAAAATTCAACCAATCGAAAACCAAAAAATTAGTAAAAGACTTTATTATTGCTTGCACAGAATGTGATAATTCTGACTCTGAAAATCAAAAATAATTCTAAATTCTTTGCTGCTTAAATCAAAAAAATGTTCGTGTTATAATTGGGGTATGTCTAATCAAAATATCGTTCCTACTACTAAAGAAATCGAAGCAAAATTCTTTGTCGAACCAGAAGAAATTAGAAAAAAACTAGTTAGTTTAAATGCTGAACTAATTGAAAAAGAAAAACCAATGAGAAGGAAAGTTTTTGGTATCGCCCACGATAACAAATATTTTCGTGTAAGAGATGAAAACAGTTCTATTACAATGACTTGTAAAGTGATTACTGGAAAAGGTATCCACGATGTTTTAGAAACTGAAATTAAAGTTGATAATTTTGATAAAGCTTGTGAAATCCTAGAACTTACTGGTTTACCGGTTAAGTCGTATCAAGAAACTACAAGAGAAATCTGAGAGCTAGATGATGTAGAAATAGTAATTGATCATTGACCATTTCTTCCCTACGTAGTAGAGGTAGAAGGTGAAAGTGAAGAATTAGTTAAGAGTGTTTGTAAAAAATTAGGATTTGATTTTGACAAAGCAGTATTTGGCGGAATTGGTGGAATGTACATATTAGTTTATGATGTAGAAGAAAAAGAAGTAAACTCTTGAGAGAATATTACTTTCGAAAATAAAGAACTTGAAAAATACTTACTTGGTAAAAAGAGGTAGATTTTGTTTGTCTTCATAAAGAAGTTTGAAAACAAAAGCAGCATGCATAAAGAAGTTTGAAAACAAAAGCAGCATGAGCAATTTTATGAGTTGAACTATAATTTTATAAACTAATGAAAAAACAAGAAAAGAATATCGCTTTTAAGCCTAATCATGAACTTGCACGAAGTCGTACAGAAAAAGTAGAAACTGTTTACTTTCATTTTGAAAATGAAAAAGAAATAAAAGAAATTGGTAAAAATAAAAAATACTTTGTAAGAACCTATGGGTGCCAAGCTAATTTGCGAGATAGTGAAACATTAGTTGGAATATTAAAAGATATTGGCTATACCCCAGCTGAAGATATAGCTGATGCAGATTTAGTTGTTCTTAACACTTGTGCAGTAAGAGAAAATGCTGAAAAAAAAGTATTCGGAGAAATTGGATTATTAAAAGACCAATTCAAAAATAAACCTAATTTTATTTTAGGAATTTGTGGTTGCATGGTACAGCAAGAAAGTGTAGTGCAAAAGATTATGCAAAAATTTCGTCATGTAAATTTTGTTATTGGAACTCATAATCTTTATGATTTGCCTTATGTAATTGATGAAACAATAAAAACAAAACAACAGGTGGTAAGAGTTTATAGCAAAGTCGGAGAAATAATTGAAGATTTACCAACAGAAAGAAGTTCAAAAATTAAAGCTTGAGTTAATATAACTTATGGATGTGATAAATTTTGTACATACTGTATTGTTCCTTATGCTCGAGGAAAAATGCGTAGCAGAAACAAAGAAGATATTTTAAAAGAAGTTTCGGAATTAAAGAATCAAGGCTATAAAGAAGTAACGTTGCTAGGTCAAAATGTTAATTCCTATGGGACGGATTTACAAAACAATTACTACTTTGCCGATTTGTTAGAAGATGTATGCAAATTAGGTATTCCCAGAGTACGTTTTGTTACTTCTAACCCGTGAAACTTTGATTTAAAAATTATTGATTTGTATAAAAAATATGACAACTTGATGCCATATTTTCATTTACCAATTCAATCAGGAAACGAAAATGTTTTAAAAAAAATGAACCGTGCTATGAAAATAGAAGATTATTTAAAGTTGATCAAATACATTAAAACTAATTTAAAAAACTATAGCATTTCTACCGATTTAATTGTTGGTTTCCCCAACGAGACAAAAGAAGAATTTGAAGACACTTTAAAACTATATAAAGAAGTTGAATATGACAACGCTTATACTTTTATCTTTTCTAAAAGAACTGGTACGGCAGCAGCTTCTTTTTTGGACGAAATTTCACAAGAGGAAAAGAAACAAAGACTGTACCAACTAAATGCTTTAGTACAAGAATATGCGAAAAAGAACAATGAAAAACTAGTTGGACGAACTTTAGAAGTATTGGTGGAAGGAAATTCTAAAACCAATAAAAGTGTTTTGTTTGGATATTCAAGAGAATGAAAGGTTGTAAATTTCAAAGGTACAGCTAAAGAAGGAGATATTGTTAAAGTCAAAATTTCTTCTGCATCTCGTTTTAATTTATTTGGTGTTCAAGAAGAAAACAACTAATGTAAAATGTGAATTTTTATTCGATTTACACATTGTTTATATAACAAAACTTATACAGTTATTTAAAAAAGAATCAACAATTAAACACCTGATTATATCTTTTTATTTTTCGTATTATAATTAAAGGTATTATGGCAGTAAGCAAAACATCAAAAACAACAAACAAACCTTCAACAAAGTCTACATGCAAATGTGGATGTTCATGCTGTGGTGAATCAAAAAAATCATCAGCTAAAGTTGTAGCTAAACCAGCTGCTAAAGTTGTAGCTAAAGCTCCAGCTAAAAAAGTTGTTGCTAAAGTTGTCGCAAAAGCTCCAGCTAAAAAAGTTGCTGCTAAACCAGCTGCTAAAGTTGCTGCAAAAGCTCCAGCTAAAAAAGCTGCTAAAAAATAATTTAATAAATACTTAAACAAGTTTTATTTATAATTATAAAATGGATGTTTTTTTAACTATTGGATTAGAAATTCACACCGAATTGTTAACTAAAACAAAGATGTTTAGTTCATCTCCATTAAGAGATGATGCTCTGCCAAACACCTTAATAAACGAAATCGACCTAGCTCTACCAGGAACTTTACCTTCTGTAAATAAAAAAGCAGTCATTCTTGGCATCACCTTAGCTAAATATTTAAATATGAATGTAGAGAATTTTCTCGCATTCGATAGAAAAAACTATTTTTACCTAGACTTGCCAAAAGGATACCAAATTACTCAACAATACTATCCTATTGGAAGAAATGGTAAAATAGTTATTTCTAATAAAACTATAAATATTGAAAGAATCCACCTAGAAGAAGATACGGCTAAAAAAATATCTAATGGTGAAGAAGTATGATTGGACTATAACCGTGCAGGTGTACCATTAATCGAAATAGTAACTAAACCAGATTTCAATACTAAAGAAGAATGTGTAGAATTTTTAAATAAATTAAAAAGAATTTTAACTTTTCTAGAAATTAGTGACGGAAAAATGGAAAACGGTTCACTAAGAGTAGACTTAAACATTTCTGTAAGCACTGATAAAAATACTTTAGGTAAAAAAGTAGAGGTTAAAAACATCAACAGTTTTTACAATGTTGCTAAAGCTATTGATTTCGAATACAACAGACAAAAAGAAATTGTTCTTAACCAACAAACTGTTTCACAAGAAACCAGAAGATGAGATGATAGTACCAACTCTACAATCAGTATGAGAACAAAGAATGATGCTATAGACTACCGTTATATTACTGAACCCAACATCGTAGCTTGTGATATAGCAAATTTAATCAACCAGACAGAAGTATCAGAAGCTAATAAACCAGAGTGCGTAGAATCATTCTTAAATGCTCAAGGAGTTAATCCTACTATTATCCAGCAACTGCTTGATAACTATAGCTTATACAAAGTATTTAAATATGTTTGTGAGAAAACTAATGACTACAACGCAGCCACCACTTGAATAGTTGTAGAACTAATGAAGTTAATTAATGAAGATGGTAAAACTATTGAAACCATCCCTTATTCTACAATAGATTTTATTTCCGATATGATTCTGATGATTAAGAATAATGAGATTAACGGTAAACAAGCAAAACAAATCATAGTAGAAATTTACCAAAAGAATATTTCTCCACAAAAGATAGTATCGGAAAATGGATTAGCTCAAATTACTGACAAGAATGTTATTAAAGAACTTTACCTTAAAATCTTTGAACAAAATCCAGCAATGGTAGAACAATGTAAAGTTCGACCAGATAGAACTGAGAAATTCTTTATTGGAATGTTGATGAAAGAAACCAAAGGACAAGCTAATCCACAATTAGCTAATGAAGTACTAAGAGAATTAATGAGCAATCTTAATTAACCGATATATTTATCTGGGTGAAGTTTTTTCATTTTAGCAATGAATTCTTCTTTACTTAAGTTTTTATATTTAGTCATTAAATCAACACAAGCTTCGTAATCTTTAATTGCTCATTCACGATCTTGTAATTTGTTTACTAAAACATTCTTTTTTTGTAAACGTTTGTAAGTTTCAAAGAAATCTTTAATAACATCTAGTTCGTGTGGAGCTAGATCATTTAAATTTTGTACTTCTTTTCAACGAGGATCACAATCAATAACACCAATTAGTTTAGTATCTGTTTCACCGTTATCAACCATTTCTAAAGCACCAACAATTCTAGTAGGAACATGAACTCCAGGTGGGAAAGTTTGATCAGCGAAAACCAGAACATCTAATTCATCACCATCTCAATCTAAAGCTTCAGGAATGAAACCATAATTTTGTGGATAAACACTTGGTCCATATAAAATACGATCTACGGTAATGTTTCCTGATTTACGATCGTATTCATATTTAATGTTTGAACCTTTAGAAATTTCAATAACAACATCCAAAACTACTGGTTCTGAATTAGCAAGTGATTTTGTACTTTGTTTTACTTGTTTTTTTGGTGAATTTGCTTTTGGCGATACAACTTTTTTAGCTGGCATAATACCCAAATTATATCATAGTGGAAAAAAATAGAATGGTGTTATTTTGTACCTTAGGTATCTGAAAAAACAAAAGCAGTAACCTTAGTTTTTCACTTGTCTTTTTTGTCAATGAAGGATGTTGTCGTATTCTAGTTCACTAATATTTCTTTTCTTAGCTTGTATCATATTATTAATTTTAATTACCAGCATAGGAATTGAACTTACTCACAGTACACAATTAGTAATAATGGTTGGTAATCATTTAGCTTGTTCGTCTGGTTTATCAATAGCTTGTACAATAAAGGAAGAAATTCAAATAGTACATCCAACTATTTCTAAAATTCACATTCATAAACTTTGTGAAGCAGTAGTACGTTCTCTAATTGTTTTAATTACTGGTGGAAGAAAGCAACATGAAGTAATAACTGTTCCGATATAACCGGTAATTTCAATAAACTTTAATGCGTCAAAACTCATATCGTTATTTTATATTATAAAGTTATAAAAACTATTTTATAGGTTTTCGTTTTGTTTTAAAGGAGCGGAACCAGTTTTAAATACCAAATAATTAGAAATTAATATAGGTAGAGCTCCTAGAACGATTGTGTAAATTCAGAAAATTATTGCAGCTTCCATATTATTCAATCTTCTACCACCATAAAACAATCCTAATGATGTATCACCGGTAGGATTTAATATTGGATCAATTAGGTTTCCATAGAAAAAAGAGAATAAAGTCACAACAGTAAAAGCAACGATAGAAATAACACTTGTTGCTCAGTGATATTTGGTTTTTTCAACAGCAACCTTATTAGTTGTTCTATTTACTAAACTTCCCACTAATATAGCGACAAAACAAATAAAAGAGAAGATAACGGAAGTATTAGTAACTTGGTCGATTATTTGGTCGGTATTTAATAAGAATGAAGGGATATAAATAGCTAATCCTAAAAATACCTCAATTACAACAAAGTAAACAAAACCGCATAACACTTCTCTATTTTTCACTCGTGAAAAACATTTACCGTTTACCAGACTAGCAACGTTATCGCTAAATACTAATTGTTTGTTTTCTGCTAAGTGTTGTAAAGAGTATACACTGGCGTTAGCCATTACTGAACAACTAACAAATGTTACGACAGTTAATAATAAAGAGAAAGTTATTCCATAAGCTTCTTTCAATCATGGTTGAGTAAATAATACACCCATTCCAAAGAAGTCACTTTGTTCAACCAAAGTTTGAGCTACAGTAACTAAGATATAAATTGCAGCAATTAGTAAATAACCTCAGACTAATGTTTTAGGGAGCTGTTTTTTTGGATCTTTAAATTTACTACTAAAGTTTGTCACAACTGTAAAACCATCTAAAGCGAATAACACTGGTGGTATAGCTAATAACATACCAGGGAAATTAAAAGTGTTAGGGTATGTTGTTGTATCTTCATTTACTATTATTACATCAGAGTAATATCCAGAATCTTTAGTGACGATAGCATAAATTATCCCTGCTAGAATAACCAAAGCAACTGGAACGAACTTTATTATTCCTACATATCTACCAACGTTTGTATTAACTTTTGGAAGAAAACCAGAAATTAGTGTCAAATAAACGGTAAGAATCATAGCTACCAAAAACAACAAACCGAAATTGTTTATAAGAACATCGTTTTTAAAAGTTTTACTTATAAAGTAAGCAAAAGCTTCAGCGAAGAAAAAGTTTAAACAAAAAGCAAGTAAAGTATTGAAAACAAAACCAAATAAAACAGAAATATAAATTCCAGCTTTTTCACCAAGAAAATTTGCTGCTCAAGAACTAATTCCTCCTTTTTGTCCTTTTTTGTTAGAAGAAATTACTTCAATGAAAGCTAACGCCAAACACATAACGATAAAAATTGAAATTAATCAAGTTCCTAATGTTCCTCATCCGTTAAAGCTATTTGATTTAAAAACTGAACCATTTTTGAAGAAAATTCCAATTCCAACAACTGCTGAAACCAACAAAATAATTCCATTAAAAGTACTTAATCCTTTTTCTTGTTTAGGTAATGCTTGAGTTTGTTGATTTTCCATATCAAAATTCATACATATGTAAATATATGTATTGTGGAAAATTATATATTTTTTTTGTAAAAAGGGAAAAATTAAAATTAATCACCAAAATGTGTTAGTAGCAATCCATGTAGCAATCCATAACGCTATACCTAAACAAACAACAAAGAAACATATAATTTCTTAAACTCGTTGGATTATTAAATTATTACTAATTTGTAGTATGTTTTCCAACGATTAAATAAACATTTCAAAACATGGCAACAAAAGTAGTTTTTTTAAAGAGTCCAGGACAAACCAAAAATTACATCGAGAGATTAAATACTTTTCTTAATCCAAGATATAAACCCGATGATCCAAGTGCCAAATTAGCTGGTCCAAAAGTTTTCTTTTCTACTAAAACAATAGAAGAGTTTAATAAAACACATAGTTATAGATTCCCTTTTATGGTACTAAATTTCAACCCAGAATCATCTTTTCAAAAATGTTTTGTATTTTCTCCTACCAAACCTGTAGATAAAAAAGATTTATCAATATTCCCTACTTTATTTGGTTCATTGAGTTTAATTAATCCTATTGACATCCCTACTCCTTACCTCGATGTATTTAATTTCCGTAGAGAATTAAAAGAAGCTGAAGATGATGTTAAAAAACAAGAATTAACACAACTTGAAAACGAATGCACTTTTGTTAACGCTAATATTGAAGACATATATTCCCAATTTGAAGCAATTTGTGTTAAAGGCAGTGAAGGAATGTTTGACGAAGAAGAAATAAAAAAAGTACGAAGAAAAACATTAAACTTCGAGAAAGTAAATTCTTTTTGTATAAAAGAAATAACTCCTGAAGAGTTTTTTAAACAAGAAGTTAAAAGAGAAAGAGATATCTTAACGTCACAAGAAAATATGTTAAGAAAAGTAGAGAGCAGAAAACAAAAAATGCTCAATGCTTTAAATAAAGACATCGAAAACGAAATTAGAATAATAAAAAAAAGCATTGATTACTCTAAACAAAAACTTGATAGATATGTTATGATGGGTAAAACAAAATTTAGACACTACGAATCTGAAGATGAAGAAATTAAAGAAGAGTATTTAGAAATGATATGAGAAGATGCTAAAAGATTCATGGAACTAATAAAAAATCCTCCACCTAAAGTAACTGAAGAAGAATTAAAAGGAATCCGTATCGAACTTAAAGATGGAACGATTATCGACAAAGTTGATCCTGAACAAATAAAAGAAATAGCAGAAGAAATAAGTAACCTTACAAAAGATGATTTCGAAAACTTTGCAACAGAAGAAGAACAAGGTTTGTTTGACGATTTACTTGCTAAAATGGACGAGGGAAGTATTGAAATAACTGAAGAAGGAAAACAACAATGAAAAAAAGAAATTAAGTTCCGTGACAGTATTATGGAAAGTAAACAAATGAAACATCTAACTTCTTTAAGTTTTGATTCTTTAGAAGAACAAGCTCTTAGAACTATTAAACAAATAAATTTGAAAAGAAGTGGTGAAGAAGACTTGGAAAAATATCGGGCATATGGGGAAATGAAAGAAACTTTAGATTTGCTCGTATTTACAATACAAAATTTAAAAAAAACAGACTATCGTTCACACTTAGAAAGAATTCTTAGACGTTCAGAAATCACTAAACTTATTGATGATTTAGAAGCAGAAGTGGAACAAAAAGAAGTTAAAAAAATACCAGATTAATACTTTGGAATGTAGATTATTATACTTTCCTAAATTAAGAAATATCTATTACTGTTTGTGTCTAAAGAAAATGGACTAAAAAATCATTTCAATGCATAGCAAACCACAAAATAATGAGGTGCTATATAAAGTTTAACTATATACTTATTAGTATATGAAAACATTGAAATTTTTTGCTCCAATTTTACTAGTAACTGCTGGAATATCTACATATTTTGCAACAGTAGAAAAGGCAACCCCCCCCAGTTTATTAGAGCGCTCCAAAGCAAAACTTTATCAAATAATTTAGAAAACACTGTTCTTGGTTCTGACTCTGAATCTCCTACCTATGACATAAATATCGCATCTAGAGAATACAATAATAAATATTTAATGGATGATAATTCTAATACTAAAATAACCACAATCAATGATTCGCTTAAATCTTGAGGATTTTCTGAAGATACTAAATGAACTTTAACTTTTTCCAAAATACAGTCTCAATATTTTCCTGCCGATTATCCAATTCCAAGTAACCCGGTAAGGTTGAGAATTATTTATAAGGAAACAGCAACTGACTTAGATGAATATTATCCGTTTATTGATAGTGTTTTTAATATTGGTGGAAAAGATGGTACTATAACTTACAATGGGGTAAAGTATACCGTAGTAGCTATTGGTGGAACAACTGCTTCAAACCCTATGTTTGCAAACAGTACTGATGCGTTATTTTACTCTAAAAAACATTTAGCTACTTATAAAATAAAATTTTCACAAAAATGTAAAGTTATTAAAATCGATTCACGCGTATTTAAATACTCAAAAATAATATGTGATCCAAATGAAGATTTTTACATAGGAGATTCGGTTAGATGACTTGGAATAGAAACTTTTAACTCCATTTATTTTGATGGTTTTTCGTTAAACAAAGAATTTAATTTGAACCAAGTTTCAATTGTAGAAAAATCGTCTTTCGATGTGATTTTAGACTATCAGCATACTACTGGTGACGGTAATCTTCGTCGTTATGCGATTCAAAAATTTAATCTTGGCAGTCCAGATTTAAATGAACCATTTGGTAATCTTTATGATAAAACATTTTTTGGTTCAACTATAGTAGGAGCAAGTCCGCAAACTCCGATATACATTAGATGAAATCTACGAGGCAGTCCGAGCGACTATTCTAATGATACATTTTCAGATGGTATGTTTTCTACTTTTTTTAGTAGTGTGTATACAGAATTAAAAAATTCTAGAGATTGTCAAGTGTTGTTTGAAATATTGTCTTCAGGATTCACTGGCGAAGGCGCTGATGCGTTCTTTGAAAAATTACGTTCGAGTGGTAACGGGTATTCCGGACAAGATAGTGCGGATACGATAGCTAAAAACGTTTTAACTTCTTGAACCCAATTTTCTATTCCTTATAATGATGAATCTATTAGAGATTGGGGATTAACATCTGGGGGTTTAATTTTATCAAATGAGCACAATAATAATGTAAGTATTATTGCTAGACCAAGTACAACTTTTAATAGTTTAAAAGTTCATGATACTATTACTTTTGACGGAGTAACTTACAATGTGATTAGATTAAAAGAAGAATGTTTTAAAAATTGTGGGACACCAGAACTAGATGATGGACAAGAGGAAGTGGAAGAAAGAACACTAACTTTTATTAATGATAGTGAAGAAGATGGACAAATCACAAGAAATTTTAATATTGCAGAATTTGGAAGAGGCACTTTTACTAATGTAAAATTTACCGGTGATTTAATTCTCCCAGAAGGAATTCGTAAAATAGGAAGTTATTCATTCCAAAATTGTGAATTTGAAGACGGCGCTCTTTCTCTTCCTTCAACTTTGGATCCAACTGAAGGAATATTCCATTATGCTTTCGATGGCGATAAGTTTGTGGGAGAATTAAAAATTCCTTCTTCGATTAGTGCAATTGGCGATGGAGCTTTTAAAGATTGCACAGGTTTCACTACTGTAATTTTGGAAAATAATGTTACTACAATCGGTACTTGAGCGTTTGCTAATATGTCAAGTGTAAAAAAACTTTATATTAATGGTTGAGCTTCTTTAAATAACAAAAAAATTTATGGTATAAACGACGGAAATTCTGGAAGTGAAGCCGCTAAACCATTTGATGGTTGACCAACATCGTTAGCTGATTCAAGTAAACGACAAATAATTACGAACTGCGTTTCAAATATTAAAAACCCTTCAGAATTAGGAATAGATAATGAATGTTGAGAAATATTTGCTAACGATGGAGAACTTTCTGCAATTGCTGCTAATGCTTTTTGAAGTGCACTTGATAACAATAGCAGCACCGTTAAGTTTGCTAAATTAAGTAATAATAGTGTTTCAATCACAAAAGCAGATGCTGATAAAACATTCGCATTTGACTCTTCTGTTTCCGATAATGTAGTTGTTTTTCCAGATACAGTAACGATTGATGATATAGACTATTCTATAGTTAAAATTGAAGCCAACACATTTGCAAATTGTTCCGGTATAAACAAAACTATCAAATTCAACAAAAGCTTAAATACTATCGGACTATCTGCTTTTGCAAATTCTGGAATTACCGGAATACAATTTGATACAGCTTCTGTTCTTGAATCAATAGCTGATGACGCATTCGTTGGGTGTGCATCGCTGGAAGGAAACATTATATTTCCTAATACTCTAAAATCTATCGGTTTATCCGCTTTTAGAGGATGCACAAAATTAGGAACAACAAGCGCTATAGCTACTCCTGCTTTAGAACAAAACACTATAGTTTTACCAAACGGTATCGAATATATTGGTTCAGGAGCGTTTGGAAACTGTCCTAACATTACCGGAAAAATAGATTTACACCAACTTTCTTATCTTGGAGAAGGTGTTTTTTCCGGAGATGCTAAACTTTCTGAAGTAAATCTAGAACATACAAAACTTACAACTTTAAATAACAATATCTTTAACAATTGTACTGGTTTAAGTCAAGAGCTAGTTCTACCTTGAACAATCGCTTCTATTGGTAATCAAGTGTTCTATAATTGTTCAAACCTACAAGGCATTTTAAATATCCCATCTGAAGTAGTATCTATTGGTGCTAGAGCTTTTGCTAATTGCACCGGACTAGTTGGAGATTTAATCATCCCTCATTTAACCAAAACAATTGGTACTGAAGCCTTTGTTGGGTGCACAGGGTTAACAGGAAAATTACAAATGTATGAAAACATTAGAGAGATTTCAACTAATGCTTTCAACGGTTTAGAAAACATTACTTCTATAGTATTGAACTGAGATAAAATTCATCCTTCTCAAATGTATATTGCTGACGAAGCTTTTGGAGGATTATTCTCTGCAGCTAGTCATCAAGCAAATGCTTTAGACGGAAACATATCTATTGTTGGCAACGCTAACAATAGTGATACCACTACTAACAGCGCTGATGTTAAAAGATATGTTCATATTCCAAAAGAATCCGAAGTAACAATAAGTCAACTTAAAGGATTAGATGGAACTATTTGAGAAATTAAAAAAGATGTAGATAAATTTGATGATCCTATGGATGATGAAGTTACACAAGAAGTTAAAAGTAATGAAGCAAAAATTAATGTAGCTTTTATTTTAGTAGGAGTCTTAAGTGCTGTTTCTATCGGTGCAATCGCGATAGCAGGAGTAGCATTTAAGAAAAACAGAAAATCAGTTTAAAAAACTTGAGATATTTAGTTAATTGTTCCGAATGGAACATAAGGAATAAACAACCTTATCAATTGTGTTAAATTTAATAGCTGAAATTAACTACAAAAACTACTCCATTGCTTAGCGGACGATATATAATGTAAGTATTATGAATAAAGCAATTCAACCAAAAACTCATCAAGTAAAATTTACTTGCACAACATGTGGTGCTGTTTACGATGTTGAATCAACTGTTGTTCCTGAAGAAGTATCAATTGATGTTTGCTCTAACTGTCACCCTTTTTATCAAAACGGTAATTCAGAACAAAAAGTTAAAGGACGTTCTGAAAAACTTGCTGCTAAATTCCAAGGTTCTGCTAAAAAAAATAAAAATTAGATTTTTAATACTAATTAAAAAATGGAATACAATAAGAGATTATTTAGCACTTTAGAAAGTATTGTCAAAAAGTACGACGAGTTAAATAATGAGTTAGAAAATTCCAGCGTTTCACACCAAAGAATAGCTGAAATAAATAAAGAACTTAAAAAGACAAAAGAAATAAAGGAAGCTTTTTTACCTTTTCGTATGATTATTAATGATGGTTTAATGGCAGAAAAAATCCTTGAAACAGAAAAGGACAAAGAAATGCTAGAATTTGCTAGAACTGAATTAAGTGAAGCAAAATTAAAAATTAAAGACTACGAAGATAAATTACAAATCCTATTACTTCCTAAAGATCCACACAATAATCGTAATATCATTGTTGAGATGCGTCCAGCTGCCGGAGGAGATGAATCTAGTATTTTCGTCGGAGACTTATTTGAAACATATTCAAAGTTTTGTGAAAACCAAAATTGAAAACTTAAAATTATTGAATCTGAAAATAGTACTTTTGGTTTCTCTTATATTTACTTTAGTGTTAAAGGGAATAATGTATATGAACAACTAAAATATGAATCAGGAGTTCATCGTGTACAAAGAATCCCTGCTACTGAGTCCAAAGGACGTGTACATACTTCTACCATTACCGTAGTGGTAATGCCAGAGATAGATGACGTAGAAGTTAAAATTAATCACGAAGATTTAAGAATAGATACTTTCCGTTCTTCTGGAAAAGGTGGACAAGCTGTTAACAAGGTTGAATCAGCTGTACGTATCGTACATGTACCAACCGGAATCGAAGCCGTTAGTCAATCAGAGAACTCTCAATTAGAAAACCGTGCTATTGCTATGGAATTGTTGAAAACAAAACTTTGAAAGAAAGCAGAAGACGAAAGAAAAAATTTAATTGATAGTACGAGAAAAGAAGCAGTCGGTACTGGAGAAAGAAGTGAAAAGATTCGTACCTATAACTATCCACAAAACAGAGTTACTGACCATCGTATTGGTTTATCGTTAAATAAACTAGATTACATTATGACTGGACATTTAGAAGAAATAATTGATGCTCTAATTCGTGATGAACAAATTAGATTATTAGAAGAACTTAAAATTTAGTTGTTATCTTCGTCATCTTCCATTTCAAAACTAAAACTATTTTTTTGTACAGTTGGGACAGAAGTAGTTTTGTATTGTTCAACAATCATTTTGGTTTCGTTTAACATGCTTTCTTCTTCACTTTCGTTCTTTTGATAGCTTGTATCGCTTTTTTCGATTGCTTGTTCTTCGATACTAGCAAAAATAGAAATATCAATTAAGGAATTGTTTTCTGCATCTAAACCATAAACAAAAGAAATATTTCTATTTTTAGCATGCGCACTAATAATATCTTTTAGTTCTTTTGGTAAAGAAGTAGTTTTAGGAGTAATCTTAAAATTAGCTAATAAATTAACTGGTTTGTCTTGAGCGAATACGATACTAGAATAACTGTTTTTAATAGCTTTTTCAAAGCTTTCTTTTAAGTCCTTCATATTGTTTTCTTCCGAACGTAAATGTAAATGCACGAAGTGTTTGTTTTCTTTTAAAAAGTTTCTTAAATCAGCGAAGTCGATATTGAACTCATATGTTTCAGTAATAATATCTACGAAGTCATTAATAATTGAACCAATCTCTTCGTTTCCTTTTTTAAATTCGTCGATTAGGGAAAGTTTTTTATCAGATAAAAGTATTTTATCATTACTAATTGTACAAATACAATCAGAGTTCTGTTTAACTTTTTCATAGTTAACTACCGCATTAGTATAAACTTTATCTCCTTCAGTAGAAATTGAAGGAAGTGTAACAATAGCTACTGTAGTAATGTTTTTGTCTTTTGCTAGTTTTGCTAGTTCTGGTGTAACTCCAGAACCTGTACCTTTACCTAAACCAGCAATTAAAAACAATACATCAGCTCCATCAATTATTTTTGATAAATTTTCTTTACTTTCTTGAAAAGCTAAAGAACCAATCTCTGCTTTTCCACCAGAACCAAAACCATTAAGTAATTTTTTACCAATCAAAACTACATCGAAATTACTTTTAATTTTTTTAAGAGCTTGGACATCGGTATTAATACCTACAATCTCAATGTTTTTTGGTCAAACACGCATTGCTGACAAGAATTTTACAATATTGTTTCCTGCTCCACCAACTCCAATAATTTTTATTTTAGGAACTCCGATGTCGTCGTCTAAATCATCGAAAAAAGAAGAACTATCTTTATAGTCGACTTTGTCGTCACCATCTGCGACATTATTTAATAAATCTTTTACATCCACCATCTTATTCTCCTAGTTTTGCTGCGAATTTTGTTGAAATTATTCCAAGTTTAAGCAAAAAGTTTCTTAAAAACATATTTGTATTTAATTCCTCGTAACTAATACTTTCGGATACACTATACATAGCTCCAATTTCAAAATCAACAAATTTCTTAATTATCAGTTCATAGATATTATAAATTTCTTCAACATTTATGTTGAATAATCTTTTATTATGAGTTTTAACAAACACTACATTGTTTAATTCAACATTTTTTGCTATATTAGTAAGATATTCCATATGTTCACTACATTGGATGATTACTTTGTTAGTTTGTTGAATTGAAGAAGAAATTTTTGCCATCAGTGTTTTAGTGAAACTTTTTAGCACAAGCTGACAAATTTCAACAAAAGTAGTAGTAGAAAATTCGGTATATTTTAAATATTCATCATCATACACTAGAGCTAATGGCAAAGAATCGTTATTTTGTTTATTAGAAAAATTTTCTAGTAATTTATAAATTTGTTGAGTACTTATAAAAGGAACTTTTTTCTGGATATTTTGTAAAACACAATTAAAACCAACATCTAATGTGGTAACTTGATGATTTTTGCATACGAGTGTTTTGTTGTTTTTTATTTTAACAAAAGTATCGGTAGTATTATCTTTTGCTAATTCGAAGTTAAACAAAACAAAATCACTGACATAACTAGTAACTTCTATTTTTAATTTACTACACATTTCGTTTAAGTTAGTAACCAAGTTTTTGTTCATGTAATATAAACTATATTCATATGATAAAGTTTGGCCAGAAATATTTTCTGGTGTACTATAAAAAACTTTACCATCAATTGTTCATTTATTAATGTTAGAAAAAACATGAGTTTTTTTCTCTACATTATCAATTGATAATTCTCCTAATAATTCTTTAGCTTTTTCTAGTGTAACAACGTTACCATATAAATTAAAAGTTTTGGAAGTTTTGGTGATAGAAAAAGTATCGTCATCTTCTACAAAAATAACAACTTTAGTAATTGGCATACCAATGTTTTTTTCTGCACGATTAATTAGTTCTTTAAACATTTTAACAAATATAGGGTTTTCTCCTAATGTTTCGTTTATAGTATAAACATTATTGTTTTTTGTTGCTTGATGAAAAATAATATTTTTTGTATCAACCGATTTTTCGACAACAGAAAATTTAAGTTCAGTTTCAGTTATAGAAAAAATTGCCAGGATGTTTTGTAAATTTAACATTATGTTTTTTTAACCCCCCTTATTTTTGCACTCCTACTTCTTTTGTTTGTTTCAACTTCTTTTGCAGAAGGTAAAACAGGTTTCTTTGTTATAGAAACAAAAGCTGCTGGACTATTGACAGTAGGTACATAGTTGGGAACCTCACTTGTACATAAAGTAGCAAATTCATTCTTTACTATTCGATCTTCAAGAGAATGGAAAGTAATGATAACTACTGTTCCATTTTTGTTCATAATTTCTGGTAAAGAAGTTAAAACATTTTTTAAGTTATCTAATTCTTTATTAACTTCGATTCTTATAGCTTGAAAATATTTTCTTGCTGGGTGTTTTTCGGAATTTAATTCTTTAAAAGTACTACCTTCTTTAATTATTTTTACTAATTCATTAGTATCGGTAATAGCTTCTCCTGCTTTTCTTTTATCTAGAATTAAAGAAATAACTTTTTTAGGATTAGCTACTTCTCCATATTCTTTGAATATACGAAATAGCTCAGCACCGCTATAGTTGTTAACGATGTATTTAGCATCTAGTTCTTGTGTATTATCCATACGCATGTCAAGCATACTTTTTTGATGATAACTAAAACCACGTTCTAAATTATCTAATTGAGGAGAACTTACTCCTAAATCCAATAACAAACCGTCAATTTTATTAACACCTAATTTGTATAAAATGTTTTTAATATCTTTAAAGTTTCCTCTAACGATAGTAACATTTTTATTGTCAATAAACTTCTCTTTTAAGAATATTACTGCTTCGTTATCAGTATCTATACATATTAGTCTTCCGGTAGTTAAATGTTTTAAAATTTCAGCTGAATGACCTCCTCTTCCTGCTGTTGCATCAACATAAATACCAGTTGGATTAATATCCAATAGTTTTATTGACTCTTTTAATAATACTGGTTTGTGTAAATTACTTTTCATTTTTTCCTCCTGCGATTTTTTCTGCTACGATTTCATATTGTTTTGTGGCTTCGTTTAAATATTTTTTAAATTTTTCTTCATCTCATACTTCGATTGTTTCTCCAACTCCTACTAGAATTACCGCTTTGGTTATTCCACTAATTTCTAATAAATTGGTTGGAATTAAGATTCTTTTATTAGAATCGATTTCAATTTTGCTACTCATGCTAAAAAACACCCTTTGAATCTTTCTTACATCGTTCGAATTGGATGAATAAGAAAGTAGCTTTTCTGAATATTTGTTAAATTCAGCTTCTGTTCTGATTTCTAAACATTCGTCAAATCCTTTAGAAAGGTAAATATTAGTAGAAAGTGCTTCGGCTAATTTGCTAGGAAGAGTTAGCCTGTTTTTGGTATCTAAATTGTGTTGATATTGGCCAGTAAACATTTTCTCCCACTTTCTCCCACTTACCCCTATTATATCGCTTTTCCCTATGGGGAATGGTTGATTCATTCCCACAAACTTTATTTTTTAGCCGTGGTTTGGGGTGGGAACTTTGGACTTAATTTTAATCAAAAACTAATTCGTTTATGGAATTTCAAACTACAACATATACTATGTATATGCTACCAAAGTTAGATAAAAAAGTTATTTTCGTAATTGTTGTTTCTATTATTTGTGTCATTTTTTTAGTTACCACAATTATTTTGTATGTGTTGTACGCTAACTAATGTGAAAAATTGGTAGAGTTGAAATCAAGAACAAAATAGTTTTAGCTCCGATGGCTGGTATTACCAATTTAGCTTTCCGTAAAATTATTAAAAAGATGGGTTGTGGACTAGTTTATAGTGAAATGATTAATGATATCGCTGTTAACTATGAAAACAAAAAAACACTAGGAATGTTAAAGATTAATAAAATAGAAAGACCAATTAGTGTCCAAATATTTGGAGATGATCCTAAAACTATGGCTAGTGCAGCAAACAAAATTGTTAATCAAATTAAACCGGACATAATTGATTTGAATATGGGATGTCCGGTAAGAAAAGTAACTGTTAAAAAAAGTGCTGGAAGTGCAATTTTAAAAGATTTAGATAATTTAAAAAATATTCTTTTAGAAGTAAAAAATAGTATTGGGGACACCCCACTTACTATTAAAATTAGATCTGGATGAGACCAAAAACATATTAATGCCGTGGAAGTTGCGAAAATTGCTCAGGATGCAGGATGTGCAGCTATTGCTGTTCATCCTAGAACAAAAGAACAAAACTATTCAGGTAAAGCTGATTGAAATGTAATCAAAGAAGTTAAAGAACAAGTTAATATTCCTGTTATTGGCAACGGTGATATTATTTCTTTAGAAACAGCTATTAAAATGTTTGAAGAAACTAAATGTGATGCAATTATGATTGGCAGAGCTTGTATTGGTAATCCGTGGTTAATTAAAAAACTAGTGCTTTATTTTACCACAGGTAAAATCATGAAAGAACCAAAAAACCAAGAGGTTAAGAAAACAATGATTCAACATTTGAAACTACTTAAAAAATATGGTTCGAAAGAAAATGCTTTTTTAGATTTACGCCCTCATTTATCAAATTATTTAAAGCATTTTACAAACTACCGAGACAATATTAATAAGTTGTATAGTTTTCACGATTATGAACAAACATTAAACTTTATTAAAAAAATTAAATGCTAAATGATGTTCATTTTCAGAATTGTTTAAAAGGGTCACCTAAAACAGAAGTTAGTAAAAAATAAACTCATATTGCACAAAATAAAGAAGCTAGAATCCATGTCATACATTTACCTAATTTTAAGTAATGGTTAACGTAAACATTGTTTTGATTTTTACCATAACTTGTAAAATAACCGTCATGATGATAAGCTGAAGCAAAACTAAGTTTATCAGAACCATTTGCAAAGAAAACTCAGAAGTTTGTTTTAATGAACAATACTCAACAAATTTCACATAATGCGATAGACATAATACCATCAATGATGTAATGTTGTCTTACAGTTAAGATGTTAAAGAACATTCAAACTCCATAAATTAAAGTGATTGTATATAACCAATAGTTATATTTACCTTTAGCTGTTTTGTTACGACAAGCCATAAAGATTAATCAAGTACACATTACATGTCCAGATGGAGCTAAATTGTCTGGTAAGTCATTACTATAAACAATGTTTATCAACATTTTAGTAAATATATCAGTTCCTTCTTTAAATTCGTATGGATATACACTAGGATCAACTACGAATTGACTAATTACTTGATCTGGCCCATATAATGTCATTTTTGTTGGCACCGCAATAATTAAAACGAAGTAAAGAATATTAGCGAAGAAGGAAACAAAAGTTAATTGATAAAAAACTTTTTTCCCATAAAAAACCAACACAATCACTGGCATTACTAACCAATATATATAGGCTAGTAAATAAGGGATTACTGTTCAAGAGATTAAAGGAATTTTATCATCGATGTCTTTCATCGAAAAATCAAAAAAATCAGCTGGAGAATAAATGGTATGAGTAATCAATCTAGCTAAAATATAAACAAATCTATTAAAGCCTATATAAAATAAAGCGTAAAGAACAATAATTAAACCATTTTGTTTTCACCATTCTTTGGCGGTAGTAACTTTAGCAAATTTTTCCATCGTTAATTTATTAAAACAAAAAGTGTTATCTCAATAATTATATAATTTCTCATATGCAAGAAATTACCACAAAAAATAACAAACTTTTTATTTCAGCTAAGAAGTTATTTGAGGATAAAAAATACCGTGATGCAACAAATTTATTTATTTGTGAAACCAATAAAGTGATTCAAACTTTAATAGAAAATGGTTTTCAACCAAGAAATATTTTAGTTAGTAAATCTTCTAAATATATTAATTTATATAAAAACAATGAAAACAATTTTGTCCTTAGTGATAACTATTTTAATAGTTTATCTAATTTAGCTAGTGGAGATGGAGTGATTGGGATTTTTACAAAACCTAAAAATTCATTTGATTTCTCTGAAGGAAAGTTTATTGTTTTAGACCGAATCCAAAATCCTGGAAACTTAGGAACAATCATTAGAACAATGGTTGCTTTTGATGTAAAAAAACTAATCATTAGTAATGATTCTGTTGATTTATATAACCCAACCACTATTAGAGCTAGTATGGGTGGTTCGTTATTGATTGATGCGTATTTTACTACCGATTTATTGGATACGGTAGCAAAACTAAAAAAAACAGGAGTAAAAGTATTTGGAACAGCATTGAATGAAAAAGCTGTGCCATTAAATAAAGTTGAATTTCCTAATTCTTGTGCAGTTATCTTAGGAAATGAAGGAGCTGGAGTAAGTAAGAATGTTTTAAAAAACTGTGATGAAATAGTTTATATTCCAATGAATCCTAAAATCGATTCATTAAATGTAAGTATTGCTACAGGAATAATTTTAAATAAAATTTATTCTAAATAACAGGTGGAACAATTCCTGAAGTAGGAACAGCTGTAGTTAAAAGATTACGTCTGTAGATTATTTGTCTGTAAATTCCTCAGATAATCATTCCAAAGATTAAAGTGACAAGACAGAAGATAATAATATCTCTAATAAAGATTCTTTTTTTAATTGCATTAATTTCGGCTTCAGGAACAATTGGAGCATTATAGTATGCTTCCATATTAGCAGCTCGAGTAGAGTTTTTAGTGATTAATCAGAAATGTAAGAATAAAGCTAATAAGAAACAAAAAATTAATAATAAGAAAGCAATAAAGAAATTGTTCATTCCAGGAGTAGCTACGTATCTAAAACCTCTTAGCACAGAACCTCCTAAGTCTCCAGCTACATCCCCAAGATATTTCTCCATATCTTCCAATGATTGAATACCCATAGCATCTATACCTAATTCTTTAATAAACTCTTCGTTAGTATGTCCGATAATAACAATTAAAACTGAAAGTAAAGAAAGAACCACATATCCTAAAATACATACCGCATAAACTAGACAGCACATTCAATTAACGTTAATATATGAAGTTTTTAACTTTTTATATGATTTTTGAATGTTAATAGAAATTGGTTTATTTCCATTAGAAAAATCAATCTTAGCTGCTTCTTCTTTAAAAATTTTATTTTGGTTTCGAGAAATAATTGAAAGACTTAATAAAATAACGAAAACTGGTAACAAAATAACTAATAACCAACTGTATAGAGCTGATTGAGTACAAACCAGAGAAAGCACCAGAGTTAGAGCAAGTGCTCCATATACACCGGTTAGGATAGTAAACACTTTGCTACGAATATTTGCAGAGTTTAACTCTGTTTTATAAAAATCAGGTAATTCGGTTTGAGTTACATCTTTAATCAATTGTTCAGATAATACGTTTTGATTCTCCATGTTTTATGTATAAGTTAATTATAGTAAATAAACACTAATAAGTGGTGTGGGGAATAGACTAGACTGTAAAAGTTTAGAAACTTAACTTTCGGAGACTAAACCATTAAGTCTAATGCTAAAAAATTAAAGAATATAATCAAAGCAACAAATCTGTCTAAAAAAATCCGCCAGATTTATATTATGTTTTAGCGGAAAAATATGGAAAATAGTAACATATCAAATTTAGAATTAAATTCTTCTCTTTCTTTTGCTTTAAATGAAGTAATGGAATATCACAATTCTTTGAAAAAAATATCAGATGGTTCTAATTCCGTTTATGAACAAATAAAAGACTCTCCGATTCCCGGAAAGAAATCCAAGAATTTAGGACAAAGAATTCGTCCTCAAAGAGGAATAGAATTAGTTGTAGGTTCTGGTGCTGGTACCTTTAGTGAATACTCTGATGGTAGTTATCTTTATCCTATAGATGTTTTGATTTATGCTATCTTTCGGATTGTTTTTCTTATACTTACACCTATAATTTTGTGTTTACTTTTACCACAATTTCCAGTATGGGAAATACTTGTTGCAACTCTTTTTATATATGCTTTACTCGGATATTGAACATTTAGAACTTTTGCTATGCTATGAAATAGTATTCAACAATTATGCAGTAAGAAAAAGAGTTACTATTCTTTATTAAAAAAGATTAAATTTAACAAAGAAAACAAAGAAGAATTAAAAAGTTTGATGAATGGTAACGAAATGCTGCAAGAAATATTTCAAATTAAATATGGTAAAAATATTTATATATGGAATTTATTAAACTACAATTTCTTTTTTATAGGAGAAAATGGAGAAGTGTGGTATTACACTAAAGAAAATTTTAAGAAAAAACTTTTTATAAATATAGCTTGCTCCGTTGTTTTTGGAATTATTTTTCTAGTAATTTTATTTACAATTCCGACACCTCTTATAGGAACATTAAATTTTGTAATATACATTGTATCCATAGTTGGTTTAGGAATGTTTTTTGTAAATAGTAGTATTTTAGTTTTTTATTGGATTTTCGTAATTTTTAAAGTTCTTAAAAATCATAAATTTAAAATCTAGATTAGACCTTGAAAGTTGAGTTTTTTCAAAATTTCAGTTTTCGTTTGATGTGGTATTTTTCTTTCTATTTACCGCATTACTCTTTGCTGTAATTTTCGTTCCTTTTTTAAGTGGAATTCTATTCTTTTTAGTTTTGGCAATAGTAAATTTTACTTATTCGCTTTTAACTCTTGTTTATTGACTATATTCTTATCTAACTATTTTTTCAAAAATTCCATTTAAACCAGAAGAAAATATCTTAGAAGATTTTTATTCTACAGCTTCATTAGAAAATAAGAATAGAATTGAAAAAATTAGATAGGTGAATCGAATCATAAAATTAAAAATTTAACCGCTTAGAAAAGTGGATAATTAACACCTATGAAGTTTTTCCGACTTTCAGAGCCCAATCTGTACCGGAGTTTTACTTGCGAATATAATTTACGAAACCACGATTAAAAATTTTATTCCAGATTTCTATGCTTTGCTAGATTATGCAAAATAATAAATACATTGACAAAAACCAGAATTATTCTCAAATATTTGATGAAATATTGGAACTATATAAAAACTTAAAACACCATCCAAAAAAACCAAGCATATATCTTTATTATGAAGAAAGGTTAAGTTGAAAAGAAATGTGGAATAAAAAACCACGATTTGTAGAAAAATTTAATCATCCTCAAAAAGGTTTGACATTTGATAGTCCTGCTAATAGGTTTTCTATATACAATGATGGTAAATTTATTTATCCAGCTTATGTAATAGTTTTTTTATTAGAAATGGTAGCATTTACACTTGTTGCATTTTCTTTATTTTTATTTTCTTTATTTTGAGTAATCGGAGCAAGAGACGAAGCATTAAATTATACTTTGTATTCTTTTCGACTGTATGCTCCATGTATAATCGGAATATTTCTCTTTGTGGAAGTGATTGGGATTATATTAGGTGATGACGCAATAGTTAAAGCTACAAAACAAATATTCTCTAAAAAAAAGTCTTTCTATTCATTATTAAGAAAGATAAAATTTAATAAAGAAAATAAAGAAGAATTAAGAAACTTAATGAAAGACGATGAAATACTATGAGAGATTTTCCAAGTAAAATATGGAAAAAATAAGATTGTTTTCAGAAACATCTGCCCTCTTTATATTTTTACTTATGAAAATAGAACAATTGCATATATAAGAAAACGTTCTTGTAGAGTTTGATTTACTACTGATTTTTGTATTTCTTTAGTGTTTGACATATTTTTTGTACTCACTATGAGCATCCCCGTTTTAAGAGAAACACCAGTCTTTTTTTGAGCATCAATCGTTTTCTTAATTTATACAAATTTCGTTAACCTTAATTGAATTTATATTTTTAAGTATTTTTTTAAAAAAAATCAAATCAGGCCTTAGTAAAATGAATATGCAAAATAGAAACACCCAAACAGGAAACCAAATAAAAGATGCTTTAAATGAAGCACTAAATTTATACGATAGTATAAAAGAAAAAAATCCAGAAACAAAAAATTCTATTTACAAATACTACGACGGTGAAAAGGCTATAAGAAAAGGTGGGCTGATGAAGAATAAAATAATAGTTTTTTCTAGAAGATTACCTTTGGTATCTTTTTCAAAATATATAGACAACAGTTTTCTTTTTCCAAGATCTAATCAAGTGTGAGCATTAATAAGAATACTAGTTATATGAACAGTTATTGTTTTATTTGATTTGCTAGCATTTTCTTTATCTGATATAAATTTGTTTTTATTAATTTTGGAAATTTTCTTTGGGGTTACATCACCTGTAATTATTTATTTTATTTGTATCATTATATTTATGGAAGTATTTATTCGTAAGAAAAAAATAAACTTCTATTCCATACTACAGAAGATAAAATTTAATAAAGAAAACAAAGAAGAATTAAGAAACTTAATGAAAGATAACGAAATACTTTGAGAAATTTTTCAAGTAAAATACGGTAAAGATAGAGTTCTACTATTTTTATGTATGAGCTACCATTATTATGTAAACGAAGAAAACACTGTTTTAGAACCAAATGATATTTCCAGCTTAAAAGCGGTGTTTGTTGTAAATATTGTTTTTGCAGTTATTCTTGATGTAATTTCTCTTTGTTTATGAATAAACAATCCTTCCGATTTTTTTTCTAAGCCTTCTATTTTTTTTCTTGCATGTACGGGTTATTTAAATTTAGTTGCTATCCAATGAGCCATATTTTTTACAATAATAATAAAAATAAAGAAATATAAATTCAAAGAAATCCCAAGAGAAAAACCTGAATCTGAACATAGTTAGGTTATTTAAAAGTGCAAATTATAAAAAGTAAAAAACTCTCCACTTTTAGGAATCCAATGCGCTAAAATCGAAGCACTTTTTTGGAAAGAAGTAAAAATAGTACAAAAAAAGAGAATCCACCATTGTTTGTGTCCGAAGAAATTAGTCTAAAAAAATTTAAACTATAGAACGAACCATGAAAAATGAAATCCACAAAACAATTACAAAGAAAACACAACAAAGTCGTCTGCATATTATTAAAACAACATGACATGTCATTTTAAAGATGTACAAAACAAAATTTCAGTTGACAGGCTCGATAATTTAGTAATTGATATATTGTGAGTATTCGTAAACAAAATACACGAAGAAGAATTGGACGAGTTATTAAAATATGAATCGAATAAGTGCGACGACAAAAAACTACTGGTAAAACCGATAATAAAAGAAACGAATATTACGAAAAAAACCATTAATTCGCACGATGGTGTCTTATTGTTATAAGTGCTGTTCACCTGTTATAATTTCTGAAAACAAACTAATTTGTACACTAATTAATATGGAACCAGCAACACTAGAATTTGAACAAACAGAATATGAAATAAAAGAAGTTTTTGACAAAGTTTTAGAATTGCATAAACAATGTGTAGAAAAAAATTTTGTCAAGGAAGATACGATTTACTACTATTTAGGACCTGTTTTTTATGATACAAAACAACCGGCAGAAAAACTGAAAAAAGAATTATATGCATCTAAAGGAGAAATGATAAGTGGAAGTATTGGAGGAATTGCAAGCACTCCGCTTTTAGAAGATTTGAACTCTCCAGCAAAAAACCAGCGATCAGAAACATTAGCAAGATATGTTGACGGTTCATATTTACATCCTAAAAACGCAATCAAAGCGACTCATTTATTACTTTTGGGATGGTGTGTTGTTATAAGTATTTGTTTTTTTGTAGTTTTAATATTAGCGGTTGGTGGTTTTACTAAATATATCCCGATTCCTTTGTATATGTTGGTGTGTCTAATATGCTTTTTATTTTGACTTTTAGCATTCATTTATATACTTGCTTTTGCTTCTAATCCTCGAACCAAAGCAATCAAAGAAGAAGCAAAAAAAGAAAACACTTTCTATATACTCTTATCAAAAATAAACTTTAATGATAAAAATAAAGAAAAGATTAAAAAACTGGTAGAAGGAAACAAAATTTTAGAAGAAATATTCCAAGTGAAATATGGAAAAAATACTCCATGTCCACTAGGCGTGACTAAGTGAACATGGTTCTTTGTAAAAGAAGACGGAGTCATCACCTTTTATACAAAAGCAATGTTTAAAATTAGTCTACAATTTAATCTTATTATTGCAGTAGTTTTCACTTTTGCATTTCTTGGAGCTGGTGCTGCACTTGGTGTGACAGTATATTTTTATGCTACAGATGCTTTTTTTATATTTGTGCTATCTATCGTTTTATTTTTAATTACTTTGTTTATGGTTTATGCTTGATTCAATTCTATTTATTTAATAAAACTTTTTAGAAAAGAATTTAAAAAGTATAAATTTGCTAGAGAAAAATAATTGTGGTGGTAGAGAGCTAGTCATCTTATAGTTTTTTATCCTTTATGATTTTGTTATTTTAAAAAGTTAAGTTTTTCCAACTTTCAGTGCCTAATCTAAATCTTATTTTTTACAATAACCATAAAAAAATATAAATTCAAAGAAATTCCAAAAGAGAAGCCTAAGTCTAAAGTCAATTAAATTGAATTAGTAACGAAACTTTATTTTAAAGAAGCGCAATCACCTTCATCATTATTTTCAGATTCGCCTGTCTCAATATAACCTTTATCTTTTGAATGATTTTTCCTATGTCTCCTATAAACTTTAATTTTTTTCTTTCTTCAATCATAGCAAAGTAGTAAGACACTTGTTATTCCTAATATCATTCCTATTGAAATGATAAGGGGAAGAATTCACTTTATTTCATCCTCGATTTGAAAGTGGAAATATTTCGGTTCTTTAACTCCTAAACCGTTATTAAGAAAATCATCCAAAATATTGTGTTCATTTCAAGACAAAGTTTCAAATGAAGGATATAGGTAATTAACTCCTTTAATCACTTCAGAAAAATTTCCTCAATAAATTCCTGCTAAATTAAAGTTGTTATTTACCGCTATTCCACCACCACTTCCTAC
>JAITFH010000052.1 GCA_031281465.1 Mycoplasmataceae bacterium
TACTTGGTAGAATATTTTTTGATTTTTGACTAGTGCTTCTAGTCGTTCACATTCGAATCTCTTTAAATGTGTGTAGGTTTTTCTTGGTTTTTTTGAAGGGTTATAATTTGTTTGTTCCAGCTGAAATTAAGTTCAAAGTTCCCATTTTAAATTAGTTCAAAAACTCTTATCTCAATGAGTTAATCACTTAAGTTTAGAAGATAATTTATAACCGTATTTTAGTTTATAGTTCTTTTTGCATTTGTTGAATAATTGATGCTTTATCATCTGGAATAGCGGTTAATAAACCTGCTGTTAAATATTGTACCAACCCTACCACGAATGCTATAAAACCTGAAAACATCGCAACTCTTCCAATGTTCGGATTTAATCCCTGTCTTTTTAAATACTTAGGATATTCATCTAATGAAGCCACATTTTTACTATATTTTCTAATTTCTTCTTCACCGCCCTTAAAAATATACTTCTCTTGATATGCTGTTGCTATTTTTTTATATTCGCGAATTTGTTCCTGAGATAAAGGAGAATAATAAACATTTTTTTCTCACTGCAATGCTGCAGGAGTTGAACCGTTGTATTCTGCAGGTATATCAAAAAGTGAACCATTTTTAGGATGATAAATTTCTGCTATTATGTCTTCTTTCGAACAAATATTTTGTCACAGCGTAATTTGTGTTCCCAATAAATCAAAAAATTTCGCAAATGTCGTAATACCAATAATTCCTAATCCCAAAAAGTTGACACAACTATAATCTATGATAAAACTATTAAGTAGTTCTTTGTCTAAATTTTTTGATATAGTAGTTTCATCATCATATCAAATAACCATTTTATATGCATCGTTTATATCTGCATTATGGTAGTTTAAAAATTCTTTTGAAAAATCACAGCTTACATATTTTTTTGGATCAGTATTTTGTACGAATTCTACTAACATATTTTTTACATTTTTTGCTTTCTCTTTGAATGAGTCTGCTCATGTCTTATATTGGTTAGCAATTTCTTCATTTTGAATTAGTTTTAAACTATAGTTGAAAAAATCACAAAATGAATTACAAAATAGGTAAATGTAAAATTTAGCGATTTTAGCCATTTTTAATTTCGCACCAACTGTAACATTTTCATCGTTTAATTTTTCATAAAACTCCGCATAAGCCTTACCAACATCTTTAGGTACTGCTTGTTTAAATTTTTCAACTAAATCTACTAATTCATTTACCGAAGGCAACATTGCAATTTTCGCTTCACAAGCTGCTATTCCATTTGCAGCAAGTAATATATCCAACATAGTCCCAGCAATTGCAAAACCTCAGGAAATTACACCAAGAGCTGAAATCATCGAACAAACATCGTTTAGTCCTGATGAAACAATAAGTAAACCGGCAAGTCCTCCGTCTAACCCAGCAGTTAATTGGATGTTTTTATAAATATCGTCAGCAATATTTCTTTCGTTATCATCGCTATCGTAAGATAAGGTATAGAAATCATGGATAAACTTAGCAATCGAGTCTCCTTGTTGAAGTAATGCTAATTCATCATTAGAATATGGGAAGTATAAAGGTAGGGTGCTATTTTCACTTCTATTTTCACTATTTCATCATTTATATTCTTTGATAATTTTGTATTCATTAGAATTAGGTTTAGTATCCGCTAAAACTCACTTTGCTTCAACAAATGGTATTAGATTTTTAAAACGATAAGGTTCTGAACTTTTTTCTACTAGTTCTCGATTACTCAACAATTCTTGTAATGAACCATTCTTATTGAAATTAGTGTTAGCTTTTGTGATTGCTAACATAACTTTTTCATTAGTGTGATTGTCTTCTAATTGTCTTGGTTTAACAATACCAGGCAATTCTAAGCTTTCTGTATTTACAATGTATGGTTGTTTATCACTAAAAGTGTAGTGATCACTTTCATCGCTTGGTGCATTGCTCAATAAATTGGTAATTGTTGTTCTTTGATAAATTTTGCTAGCATCAAAATTACTATTTTTGTACTCCACTTTTAATTCTTGTGGATAGAAGAAATTATTAGCACAATTAAGTTTTTGTTCGAATGATGAAAGATTAAAATCATAAGATAAATAACCATTATCTAATTTATCGTCAGTTCCTGAAGTAATTCAATTGATTTCAGAATCTAAATTATCTGTTTTTGAAATACCAATTTGAAAACCAACTTTTGCTAAATTAGAATCGCTAGCATAATCTACACTAATAATTTTAGCATGTAAAGTGTATCCTGAAATAATTTCATTTTTAGCAAATGCTGGTAACCCTTCTGTTTTAGGTGTATAAACATCTAACGGTAAATATTCTTGTTCTTTTGGTTTAGTATCTGAACCATTACTAAACTCATCCATTCTTGGCTCGCTTGGATTTAACAAAGCACTATCTCCTAAATATTCTCTTTTTGCTAAAAACATTTTATTTAAATCTTCTGGAGATAAAACACTATTTTCTTTGTATCCAGTTTTTCCATCATCTGAGTATGGTGATAATAAACTAACAAAATCGATATCAGAATTTTCGTTTAAAATCAATGCTTTGTTTGCTAACATATTTGCAACTTGTGATGCGACTAATTCCATATCTTTTTCTTCAGTCAAACCTTCCTCATTTAAAGTAGCTGCTAGCATCCTATTTAAATGAAAAGAATTTAGATGTTTTTTTGAGATTTTTTCTTCTAATTGATTTTCTAACAAACTAAATTTTTTACTAATTTTTTGTTTAGTATTAATTGAAGCATTACATAAGACATTTTCTTCTATTTGCGGTAACAAAACACTTTGTAGTTGATACAAATCAACTGGATCAATATTGTATTTGTTATTCAATTGTACTAGTTTTGAATAAACATTGGTGAATGGAGAAGTCAAACTATTTTTTTGTATATCAAAATATTGCTCATCGTAATATTTAGAAGCTGAAATTAAGCCCAAAGTTCCCACCCCTGGAATAAAATTATGTTCCATTGCGGAACTTATAATTTTAGTTGTAACACAGAAACTACAGAAACAATGGAACAAACAAATTATAAC
>JAITFH010000005.1 GCA_031281465.1 Mycoplasmataceae bacterium
AAAAGACTTAAAAATGGTACAGAATCGAAGACAAAATAATAGGTTTATTTGTTCAAAGTCTGAAAAGTGACAATTATAAAAAAACTATATAATTAAAGTATTATGGAAGTTACAAACAATTCTAACAACCCGTTAACTAACCAGTCATCTGAGCAAACACCTAAACTTACAGTACATAAAAAACGTCACCACCACGGTTTACAAATTGGTGGTTTAGGACTTGCTTTAGCTGTTTCTGGAACAATAATGCATTTTGTTAATAATTCTAATACAGTTTACAATATTACTAACCACGCAGAAGCTAACGCTATTTCTTTAGGAATCGTGTTTGTAGGTTTAGCATTTGTTTTCTATTCTTGTTTTTATGTTTTATTTAATTTGCTTAACCATAAATTAAATACTAAAAATTATGTGCTTACATATGATGAAAGAATGAGTATGCTAATTACAATGCTAACAGCATTTTTAATTACATCAATCGTATTTTTAATTTTTTCAATCGAAAATTCTGGAAGTGAGTGATGAGTTTCGTTAATAGTAATTTTAGTAGGTATAGTAGTAATAATAGGAATTGTTTGTGCTATATTCTTCCCTTTATGACTACGTTGAAGAAAAGCTGAAGCTCTTAAAGATTAATATTTAATATGTCCCTTAGTGCTGGCATTATCGGTTTACCGAACGTTGGAAAATCTACTTTCTTTAATACCATCACTAATTTACAAGTAGAAGCAGCTAACTATCCTTTCGCTACCATCGAACCCAATGTAGGAGTAGCAAAAGTAAATGACGAAAGAGTTACTGCTCTATCAAACTTAATTAATCCTAAAAAGACAACATACGCCAATTGTACATTCGTAGACATTGCTGGACTAGTTAAAGGTGCTAGTAAGGGTGAAGGTATGGGTAATAAGTTTTTAGGCAATATTAGAGAAGTGGATGTGATATGTCATATTATTAGATGTTTTGAAAATCAAGACATTACCCACGTATTAGATAAAGTTGATCCAATAAGAGATTGTGAGATTGTTGATTTAGAACTAATAATCGCTGATATCGAAGTGTTAGAGAAAAGAATTATTAAACTTGTTTCTAAAGTTAGAGGAGGAGACAAACAGGCTGCTATTGAACAAGAGATTTGTGAAAAAATATTAACAACTTTAAAATTAGAAAAATTCCCTAACCTAAATAGTTTTAGTTTAAAAGAACAAGAAATTATTAAAACCTTTAATTTATTAACTACTAAAAAAACTTTGTATATCGCTAATATAGGAGAAAAAAATATTGCTAATAATGAAAATGATACACATTACCAAAACTTTTTAAAATACATTAATGCTCGTGGATTAAACGAAAAAGTAATTCCTATCTCTATTAGTTTAGAATATGAAATTTCTACCATTCAAGAAGAAAGTGAAAGAAAAGAATTTCTTCAAGAATTAGGCTTACAACGCTCCGCTCTTGATACTGTAATAAAATCAACATACGATTTATTAAATCTCCAAAGTTTTTTTACTTTTGGAAAAGATGAAGTACGAGCTTGAACTTTTGTTAAAGGAATGAAAGCACAAGAGTGTGCTGAACTAATCCATTCTGATATTGCCAGAGGGTTTATTAGAGCAGAAATTATGGATGTCAATGATTTACTAGAGTTTAAAACTGAAGCTGCTGTAAAAGAGAATGGTAAGCTAAGAGTAGAAGGCAAAGAATATTTAATGAGAGATGGAGACGTAGTATATTTTAGATTTAATGTCTAACTGGGTTTTTTGTTTTGTTATTAGCAATAAAACAGAACTATGTTCTACTAAATTAATAAGAGAAGTAAAAAAACCCAAACTATATAATTATGTATGTTATGCTAAAACTGAATACTAAAAACACTATCGACAAACCAACTAAAGAACAATTAGAACAATATAGTGCGAAAATAAAAAACATTTACCAAGGAATAGACAAACAAATTCTTCCTGGTTCAAGAGATTGAATGGGATGAAGAACATACCCGTTCGATTATCCTCAAGCTGAATTTGCCAGAATGGTAAAGAAAGCTGATGAATGAAAAAAAGATAAAGTCGAATATGTAGTAGTTATTGGTATCGGTGGTTCTTTCTTAGGAATTAAAGCTGCTATTGATATGTGTACCAATCATTTAAAAGAAAAACTTCCTAAAATCATTTGGGTACACAATATAGGTTCAAACTATTTAACTTCTGTATTAAACCAAGTAGAAGGTAAAAAGTTTGCTATCGTGGTAATTTCTAAATCTGGAACAACTTTAGAACCAGCTGTTTCTTTTAGATTGTTCAGAGAAAAATTAGAAAAACAAGTAGGATTTGAAAAAGCTAGTAAATATATTGTAGCAGTTACTGATTATGATAAGGGAACTTTGCATGACTTTGCTCAAAAAAAGAAATATTCTATGTTTGGTATTCCTAATGATATTGGAGGAAGATTTTCAACTCTAACACCAGTAGGAATGTTTGTTATTATCTTAGCTGGATTAGATTACAAAGCAATGCTAGCTGGAGCACAACAAGCATATAAAGATACACAATCACCTGATTTAAAAAAGAACTCAGCTGCTCTATATGCTGTTTACCGTGATTTCTATTATTCTCAAAAGAAATTAGCTGTTGAAAACTTTGTTGTTTATGATCCTTATTATTCAGCATTAGGTGAACAATGAAAACAAATTTTTGGAGAATCTGAAGGTAAAGGTGGATTTGGTTTATATTTAGGAACTAGCTTATTTACTACTGACTTACACTCTATGGGACAATTTTTCCAAGAAGGTACAAGAAGTTTCTTTGAAACTACTTTACATGTATTACAACCAAAATGTGATAAAAAAATTGTAATCAAAGATGATGACGATAAACTTAAATTCTTAAATGGTAAAACAATTAATGAAATCGATGAATGTGCTTTCTTAGCTACTGTATCTGCTCATACTAAGATTGGTAAAACAAATAACTTAGTAATAGAATTAGATAACAATGATGAATTCCATTACGGATATTTATTCTATTGATGATCAATGACAGTTACAGTTAATGCTTACTTATTTGGTGTTAATCCATTTAACCAACCAGGTGTGGAAGCATATAAAAAAGAAATGTTTGAATTATTAAAGAAATAATTACTTGTTATATACATTAAAAACAAGGCAAACGATTTGTATGATATACTTAAATTAACAAATGAAAAACAGTTCAATTATCGCTTTATTTTTAGTGCCCGGTTCAATACTAATTACAGGGGCTTCTCTCTCTCTCTCTCTCTCTCTCTCTAGGAATCCTTAATAACTCTTCTTATATTGAAAGAGTGAGTTTATCTACGGTATTTGGTTCTAATTTAACCACTACACAGTTTACGGTAAAACCAACTGAAAAAACATTACTAAATCGTTTAGATTTTCAAAATGGGTACACTGAACCAGATTTTGAAAAAGCATTAAGAGAAGAAATAAAATTTGAAGAAAGTAGTATTACTAATAACGGTTGTGTACTTTCGGTAAAACCGAATAGCACTCATTTTGTTATTGGTGAAACCATAACTTTTTCATATGATGTAATAACTGCTAATCAAAAGATAGATTTAAGCAAAACTATTACTAATAATTTAACTGAAGTTTTAGCGGTAGATTTATGAAGTTTAAGTGTGGAAGAAGCAAAAACTTATGTAGCTGAAAAATTTGCAGAAGAATTTAAATTACCTTCAGTTAACCAACTCATAATAAAAAACTTCAACTATAACGAAAATGAAGCTATAAGACAAAGAATAAGTACTTTAACTATTGAGCCTTCTCCTGAATCAAATCTTTATTTAGCGGGAATTGCTAAACAAACTAGTTTTGATTTTAAACCTCTGTTAAATAGAGTATTACGTAACACCCAAAACATTCAAATTGGTGCTTCTTT
>JAITFH010000014.1 GCA_031281465.1 Mycoplasmataceae bacterium
TTAAATTTATTAGTTAAAATAACTAAAGCGCAACATGCCACTTGAGCTGCTACTATCACTGGGAACCATATTAATAAAGCTCAAACTCAGTCGACATATTCTCAGTTATCAAAAAAACCTGCTTCCACTCCCGTAAAAGGATTGAACAAAGAATAATTGTAACTACATCTAAAGAATAAAGAGAACACAATAATTATTATTGAAAAACCAATTCCACAATACAAACTAATTAACAAGTCTTTTCATTTCAATTCTTTGATTCTTCAAAGTAAGAATCAAATGAATACATAGAACACCACATAGTGACAAATTAAAGAATGAGCAGTACTATATTCAAAGTCGTTTTCCGTAAGTGTTTTAAAACTTATTACTCTTAATGGACAAACCAATAAAAATAAAGCTCCAAATAACCCTTGAGTCATAAACGCTACATAAGCTGCTTTATTAAAATTGGTATTTGGTTTTGAATAAACAAATGCAGCTAGCATAAATATTTGAATATCACTAAAAAAGAAAGGTAATTGGGCAGGAGTAAAGCCACTTTCGTCAAAAATTTTTCTCAACCCCGCAACATTAGCTATTTGTTTTAAAACTTCCATAAGAAGAAGGATTAAAGTTATTACTTTAATTGGTTGAACTATTTTCTTATTAGAATCTTCAAGAGAGAGAGAGAGAGAGAGAGAGAGAAGCCTTTTTGGTTTTGATATTTGAAACCACTCCTCATACGAAAAAAGGTATAGCTATCACTAAAAATCCTAAAGAATAATAAAGTGCTGATAGGCTTCAAAAATCCATACTCCTATTATAAATCGTACCTTCGTAAATCTATTAACATTTCCATCCCTATCCACACTTTAAAACTAAAATATTAATTAGTTTACCACATATCATATAATAGCAAAATATGAAAAACTTACTAGTTAAAAAGGCAGTTTTGCCTTGTGCTGGAAAAGGTACAAGAATGGCACCGATTACAGAAATTTTACCCAAAGAATTATTACCATTAAATTGTAAACCAACAATTTGATATATTCTTACAGAATGTTTGGAAGGCGGTATAGAAGAAGTATGCGTTATTACTTCTAAAAGTAAACCACTAATTGAACAATATGTTACGAAAGAATTTGGAGATAAATTAAAACTTACTTTCGTATATCAAGAAGTAATGAATGGCACAGCAAAAGCTGTTTATTTAGCAAAAGACTTTGTTGGCGAAAGTAGTTTTCTTTATGCTAATCCAGATTGTTTATTTTCTTCTTTTCTCCCTACTAAAGAACTAATTAAAAAATCAGAAGGACAAAATGTATTATCTGTATTTCACGGAACAGAAGAAGAGTTGTCAAAGTTCTCTGTTGATGAATTTGTTTCTCAACCTCCTGAACGAGGTAAACTAAACAAAATTTCTCGTATATTAGAAAAACCAACCGCTGAGGAAACAACTTCTAGATATATGGGATATTGAAGAGCTGTTTTTACCAGTGAAATCTTTTCTTTATTAGAACAAGTTGTTCCTAGTAAAAATGGTGAATACCAATTAACAGATGCGATTGAATCTTTTGCAAAGCAAGGTAAATTATTTGGTTTGCTAAGTCCTGAAAACGAAATCTTATTTGATGCAGGAGCTAAATTAGGATATGCTGAAGCAAATCTTTATTTTACAAAAAACCCAATTAAATAATTAAGTAACTATTTGTCTAAATATTTATTAACATTTTCTTGAAGTTTTTCTTTCCCTACGATGGTTAAAATCTTAGGCATTTCTGGTCCGTGTTCTTTACCGATTGCTAACAATCTAATTGGTAAGAAAAGTTTTTTACCTTTTAATCCAGAGGTTACTTTAATTTTCTCAATAATCTCGTTAGTGTTATCTACACTAATAGCAGGATAATCTTTAAGCACATTTGATAATGTTTGAGCGATTAGAGCGAATTCTTCATCAGTAATGCCATTAGCTGCATAAACTTCTTTAACATTATCTAAATTAACAACATCAATAAAGTTTTCTTGTAATAATCCGTTTAATTCTACACAATAAGAGATTTGAGTTTTAAATGTTAATAAAGATAGTTCTAGTTTATCCGCTAGAACATCTTTTAGTTCTTGTTTTACAAACGGTTTAGCAAACTCTAAATATTCTGCATCAGACATTTTTTTTAAATACTCCCCACTTATTCAGTTCATCTTTTTCATATCAAAATAAGCTGGAGCAGTATTTAGTCTAGTTTCATCAAATTGTTCTACTAGTTCACTAAGAGTGAAAATTTCTTGGTTAGTTTTAGGACTTCATCCTAAAAGAGCAATGAAATTAGTAATAGCTTGAGGAACATAGCCTAAATCCATATAACTTTCTTCTCCCTCTGGAGCGGAAATAAATTGTTTAAGTGCTTTGTTTCTTTTAGAAAGTTTTTTTCCTGTTTCATCAACAATGATAGAAAGATGACCAAATTGCAGATGTTCAGGAATATATTTATCTTCTACAATCTTCACTCCGTATCCTAAAGCATACATAACAGCTATTTGATACGGAGTGTTAGAAATATGTTCTTCAGCTCGTAGAACGTGAGTTATTTGCATTTCGTGATCATCACACACAACAGCAAAGTTGTAAGTAGGGATACCGTTAGATTTAAGAATTACTGGATCACCTAAAGCTGAAGAAGGTACAGATATTTTTCCTCTTACTATATCATTTCACTCGAAATAGATATTTTCAGGTATTGCTAAACGAATAGCTGGTTTTAGTCCAGAAGCTTTTTTTTTTGCAATCTCTTCTTTAGTTAATGTTTTACATTTGCCATTGTATTTAGGGGGTAAATTGTTTTTTAAAGCTTCTTGTCTAGCATTTTCTAATTCTTCAGGAGTACAAAAACAATAATAAGCTTTACCTTCTTCAACTAGTTTTTCAGCTAGTTTTTTAAATCTTTCAAACTTTCCTGATTGGATATAAGGTCCGAATTCACCTGGGTTTCTTGGAGATTCATCAGGAACGATACCTAATCATTCTAAACCATTTAATTGGACATCGATTCCACCTTCTACATTACGATCGATATCAGTGTCTTCAGCACGGAATACGAATGTACCATTATAATGTTTAGCAAACAGATAGTTTAATAAAGCAGAACGAGCTCCACCGATATGAAAAAATCCGGTTGGACTTGGTGCATATCTGGTTCTTACTTTTGTATTTTCTTCTTGTTTCATAAACCAATAATTAGAAATTAAAGTTCTTCTTCAACGTCTTCTAATTTAGTTTCTGTTTCTTTTTTGTTTTTTAATACAATACCTTTGTTTTTGTTATCAGAACCGATGTTAGAAGGGATTTTGATTTCTTCATCTGGTTTACAAGCTACTAAAGTTTTTTCACCGTTAGCTTCAGCAACAGCATCTAATAAAGCAGATAAAACTAATCATTGAGCTTTAGAAGAGTTAGTGTTGCATGGGATTAGATAATCTATCAAATCAGGTGAAGCGTTAACGTTAGCTAGTGAAATGATAGTGATTTTACGGAATTTAATGTTTTTGTTAATACATTGTGCTTCTAGAATAGCGTTTTTTTCTTTTATTGCATCAGTAGTAATAAGAATTTTTGGTAAGTTGTTCATTAGTTTAATTCCACCAATAAATTTTTCCAACTTGTTAATTTTTTTATTAATTACACTTTGTTCTTTCTTTGTGTATTGTTTAATTTCTCCAGTAGAAATTAATTCACATAAGTTATTAAGTTTTTTAATAGTTTTAGAAATAGTTTTATAGTTTGTTAAAGTTCCACCTAATCATCTTTGACATACATAAAAAGTTTTTAGTTTTTTTCCATATTCTTTTAAGTGGTTAGAAATTGGTTCTCTATCTGTAGAACAGAATAAAACTTGTCCACCATTTTTAACACATTCGTAAATTTCTTTATATGCTTGAGAAAGTTCGAATTCAGTTTTACGAGGATCAAAGTATCCTTCACCTCTTTTAATGTAATCAACCATTGCTGGGTTAAAGTGTTTTTTTGATTTAATTTCAAAAGCACCTACTGATTGTAATTTAGCAACACTTAAAACTTTCTTAAATCCTAAACCTTTAAATTTTTCCGTTTGGAATGTATCATCTATTGATTTTTCAACTTTACCTACTTCGTCAAGTGGTAAATTAGTAAGTTTTTTTTTAGCGTTTTTTGCAACCATATTAATGCAATTATTATATATGGGTAAAACTTAGGCATACTAAGAAAGTTGAAAATAATTATTTAAAATGTAAAAATTAGGGTAACTTAGGTGAAAAATTTCTATAAAAATTAAACTAATAAAAACTTCTACAAATTACAAAAAAAATTTATACTATATATGTATAAAGCAAATCTGAAAAAACTAATTTTGTCAATCATTGCGTTCATCATACTCTTTGTAAGTTTTGTATTTTGCTTCACCAGCTCGCATCAAGATTACCGAAGTAAAATTCTTAACCCACAAAAATATATACAATTGCATAAATTTTTTGAAAGTTGTGCTGAGTCATCAAATAAACCCTGTACTTCTCTACCACCCATAGTTTTCTCTTTTATGTTTTAATGTGTTTTAATACTCATAAATCATGTTATTTCATTTTGAATTTAATGGAATAAATGGATTTTTTTATGTATTTATACGATAACTAAAATGATAAAGTTTAAATCGACTCCCTCTTAAGAATAATGAAAGTCTGGAATAGTTTGATTTAATTTATTATTATTTGTTTATTTTGTTTAAATATTTTTTAGCTTTTTCTTTTTGGAATGTAGCGGTATCTTCGGATACATAAAATTTGATGGCAATGAATACCGGTTCCATATCTTTGATTATATGAATTGGTGCCAATAATTCGGCAGCAAAATTATTTGCTTGTCATTCAGGATCTTTGTAAAATTTATAAGCCTTGTCATTTTTGTAGCACAAACTCGCTTTAGAATGTTCACCACCATGATAACACATTAAATATAAATGAGCTATTTCATGGGCAATAGTAAATCTTTCTCTCACATTGTCATAACATGCTCCTGTGTAAGTAGATTCTGTGATGACAATTCTTTTGTTAATAGCTTCGATATATCCGAGTTTCCCACCACCAATACTTTTTTTAATTTTCCAATCAAAATCTTCAAATTTTTCAGGTAGTTTATTTTCAAGTAAATCAATAACATCAAGAGGTTCGTGCTCATCTATATTAAATAATTTACGAAATTCATCAGCCAAAGAAACTATTGTCAAATAGCTTAAAGGGGAAGTTATATAACATTTTTCTCCCTTCCCCAAAGAGTTCGCGTCTTTATTTTGTTTGTTCATTATTTAAATTTACTTTTCTTTGTCTAAAATTTTTGTAATTTCTTCTAAAGCTGAATTTTTTATAGTTGGGAATTTACGTGCAAAAATTATTCCAACTCGTTTGGCAAGCGGAGTAGTTTTCGACAAATCCAAAACAACCTTACGTGTCAAATCTTCGTCAGCGCTTTTTATTAGTTCTAGTTTTTTTTCTTCTGGCAAATTATAAATCTTCACTAATTTTGCAATAAAATTTTTAGGTATCTTTCTTTCTCCTATTTCTATGGAAGAAAGATAAGAAACGGAAATATTCATTCTTTTAGCCATATTGTATAAAACCTCGTTATTTTCTTTTCTTATACCTCTCAATAAAATTGCGAATGAGTTATTTTTCATATATGTATTATAGCTTTTTTACATAAAATGTGGAAAATTATTTATAGTAACCAAACTATCATTTGATAGTCTCTCTGTTTTAAATCTGTCTATAAAAAACGCCAGGTTTAGTTTTGATACTTAGCATAGTCTGGTACGAAGAACATTACTATAGAATATTTTAAAGATCCCATCAATAAATATCAACTTCATCTGAACATAGAACATCTTTTAAAGGTATCCCATCGATTTTATATTCTTCTAACAATTCTATTCAACTATCGTAAGTTTTATTAGCTGGGTAATCAGTTCTAAATTCCGGATCCATTACCCCACATCTTTTTATATCTCTTTCGCTTTTAATTACCATAAAACATGGAAGTTTTCAAAATGAAATTTGTACTTTGTTTTTATCGTAAAAATTATAGTTTATTCTCGAAATGTCGTAATCGTGCCCACGAAATTTAAATTGAATTTCGTTGAATTCGGTTGTTAAATCTTTTAAAATATCATTTATATTAGAGTATGGTGTCTTCATTGCGGTTTTCTATATCTTTTTCTACTTTTTCTAGCAAGAGTGATAATCCCCTAGAAAGTGCTGTTGGTTCTTTGTATTCGTTTTTAACGTAAAAATGGACATGAGCTCCTAGTTTTTTATGTTGTTGCAAATCTATCCTAAACATTAGCTCTCTCTTATCATTATATTTAGTAATATTTCTGAGATGAAGTTTTCCGTATTCATCAACTCTAACCATTGCGTAAACTCTACAAGGTGTAACCGAATAGAATGGTGGCGATATTCTTTTAGATTGGTTAGTTTGTTGGATGACTACTATATTTTTGCTAATTTTATATATTTTTTTATATTCTCCTAAGCTTACCCCTAAGTCACGTACTCCTCTACCGCCCATAGTTTTCTCCTTTATATTTTAATACATTTTTAACACTCATAAAATAATTATAGTTTTTTTCCACAAAAATAGTGTAAATACTATGTAGAGATATTATTTTCCTTCCTCCTCGAAAAACTCGAAAAACGTCTCTATTCTTTCTCGTTCTTTTTTGGAAAAAGCATCTTTATAATCAATAAAGATAATATTCTCTTCATCCATACCTTCTACTTTATTTCCGAAGCAAATAATTTTGGAAGGTCTGATTCTTTCTATCATTTCTTTGTACCCTCATATAAAATATTCGATGTTTTTCTTTGCACCAAGCGTAGAAATCGCAACAATACTTCCTTTTTCGACCATCCCTAAACATATGTCGTAAGTGCTGGGTTCTGCTCACTGAATGGTGGGAATTACTTTTAATCCCATAGACTGCCAATAGGCACCAATCCATCTATTGCGATATACATTTCATTCAATAAATATCTCTGGCATATCGATATAGGTACTAAAATCTGGAGTGAATATAGCTTTATATTCTCTAAGCTTTGAAAGATTTTTATCGTAATTATTTCATATTTTGTCCAAATATTCATCATACAAAAACATATGCACAACTTTATTTTTATTTTTTTCATAGTTGATGTTTTTAAAATTAACCAAACTAGTTTCAGTTGTATCTACTTCTTGCTTTTTGATGATAGGAATACCTTTGTAACCTTTTTCTACATTTATTTTTCTAAGTAATTTTTTGTTATTTTCGATTCTTTTTAATGTCATACTGTAATTATAGTAAATTCCACAAAAAACTGTGGAAAAATAAATTTAATGGTTGCGGTAGTTTGTTTGTACTGTTTCTAAATATGACTAATTTTATAATTAAGCTATGAATGTAGAATTAATAAAAGACAACGATGGAAAAGAAATAGTTAATATTACCCTAACGGAAGCAGAACAAGCAGATCTTTTTCATCCAGTTCCTGATGAATTTGTAAAAGGCGGAAAATATTCTTGGAAACTATTTAAAAAACGAATTAAAGAGTTTCCTTTTATTAAAAAACAACCAAGATTTAAAAAATATTTTTATACTCAAAAAAGAATTACTCTTGATGGAAAAGA
>JAITFH010000044.1 GCA_031281465.1 Mycoplasmataceae bacterium
ATTAAAACGAAAAATTATCAAAAATAAGAAAAATAAAAAAATTATTAAATTAACAAAAACTAAGTAGGGGCATTAAAATTTTACCACAAAAAGTGTTACTTCTGCGGGGTATGGTCTCCTCAGGGGTAGTCGAAAACTTATCAGTGACAATCGATGCCACTGTTTCAAAAGTTTTCTTAGTTTTCATAGATAACTTCGAACAAGTTAGAACTTCTTCGATAACTTTATCTATGATTTGTTTTAGTATTTCCTGTACCTTCACTTTATTCAAAGACAAAATTGAAGCTACGGAAATATTTTTTTTATTTTTAGTACTATTACTTTTCATTTTCAAATTTTAAGGATTTCTCCTCATCTATATATATTACCGCGTTTTTGATCATTTACTTAAAAAATTTTTCAAAACTGAAAAGTAATATATGTAATATATTAAATTACAAGAAAAAATTTTTTTATTTGAGCGAAAAAATGAGGTTTTTAAAAAGACCACCACCTAAAAAATTTTGTGTTTTTTTAACAAGTTTTTACATCGCAAATTACATCTCAAATTAATATTAAACTATTGGCTTGCAAATTAAATTTTTTTGTTTTCCAACCCCATCAAAAAATTTTTTATTGTATAATACCCATTGAAAGTATGAAATTATTAAAAGTGTTTAAATTAAATTCTTGGTGGAACTAATGTTCACTTATCCCGGATAAGTATTTTTCTTTTATTAACATTTATTTATTTTCTAATAAAAAAAGAAAAATTATACAGAGAGAGAAAGTAATAAACAAATTACAAATATTATGGAAATCTCAACTTACAAAAACTACTTAAACAAACTATGCGATAAACAAAATTTATCATTCGAAGAAATTAAAGACATCGCTTCCGATATCTTTACTGGAAAAATGTCAGATGCAAAAATGGCAGCGATTTTAATTGCTCTTCGTTCAAAAGGTGAAACCGCAGAAGAAATCGCGGGATTCGCTCAAATTATGCGTGACAACGCATTACACCTAAACCCACCTTATGATGTTTTAGATATCGTAGGTACAGGAGGAGATTTAGTAGGAACAATCAATATTTCTACTATTTCTTCTCTAATTATTGCTGCTTCAGGTGTAAAAATAGCTAAACACGGAGGAAGAAGTGTTAGCTCTAAATGTGGTTCAGTCGACGTACTAGAAGCGTTGGGAGTAAAAATCGAACAAACTCCCAAAAATTGTCAAAGACTATTAGATAAAATTGACATTTGCTTTATGTGAGCAAATTGTTTTCACCCAGCTTTCGGTTACACATTAGGTGTAAGAAAAGAACTAGGAGTGAAAACTGTATTTAATATTTTAGGTCCTTTAACTAATCCAGCTAATGCTACAAAAATTATTCTCGGAGTATATGATGAAAAACTAATTGACTTAGTTGCTAATGTACTTATTAAATTAGGTGTTAAAAAAGCAATAGTTGTGCACGGATGTGATGGATTAGATGAAATCACCATCTGCGATGAAACAATTGTAGCAGAAATAACTAACAATAAAATTAATAAATACAAAATTTCTCCAGAACAATTTGGTTTAAAAAGATATCCACAAGCTGATATCTTAGGTGGAACACCTGAAGAAAACCAACAAATTGTTCTAGATGTGTTAGATAACAAAATTTCTGGAGCTAAAAAGGATATCGTGCTTTTAAATAGCGGTGTCGCTATTTATATGTGTGATAAAGCTAAATCTATCGAAGAAGGAATAGCTATTGCTAAAAAAACTCTTGAATCAGGTAAAGCAAGAGAAAAATTACAACAATTCGTTGTTGAATCAAATAAGGAGGTATAAAATGATATTAGACGAAATTGTAGCTAAAAGAAAAGTAAGAATTGCTGAAAGCAAAAAAATTCTTTCTCTCAAAGATCTTAAAAAACAAGTTAAACAATTAAAAATTAATAAGGATTTTGTTTTCCGTAAGGCTTTACAAAAACCTGGAATTAGTTTTATTTGCGAAGTTAAAAATGCTTCTCCAGCGGTTGGCCAAATTGGTAATGCTGATTTTAATCCGGTGAAAATTGCTCAATCTTATGTAGAAGCAGGAGCGGATTGTATTTCTTGCATCACCGAACAAGATTATTTTAAAGGATGTAATCAATTCTTTACAGATATTCGTAAAAACATTTCTTTACCAATGTTAAGAAAAGACTTTGTTTTAGACGAATATCAAATATATGAAGCAAAACTTATGGGAGCTAATTGTATACTATTAATCATTTGTACTATTAGTTTAAAAGAACTAAAGAAATTTTATAAACTAGCTACTAAACTAGGTATGGATTGTTTAATAGAAGCTAATACTTTAGAAGAGATTGATACAGCTTTAAAAGTAAAATCTAAAATTATTGGTATGAATAACCGTGATTTACGAGATTTTACGGTAGATATCAACCGTAGTGTATTAGCTAGAAAAAAATGTCCTAGCGATATTGTATTTGTTTCTGAAAGTGCGATTAAAACAAGAGGGGATGTGGCTTTAATGGAACAAGCGAAAGTTGATGCAATATTAATTGGAGAAACAATGATGAAATTTGCTGATAAAAAAGCAGGATTGAAATACTTGAAAGGAGAAAAATAATGGTAAAAATAAAAATTTGTGGCATCAAAACAATTAAAGATATCGAAATCGTTAACAAATACCTACCTGATTATATTGGGTTTGTATTTGCTGAAAGTAGACAAAAAATTTCTGACGACACAGCACAACAACTTAAAAAAGCTTTAGTTCCAGAAATTAAAGCGGTGGGGGTATTTGTTAATGATGATATTTCTCACATCATTTCACTAGTTGAGCAAAATATTATTGATGTAATTCAACTACACGGAGATGAATCAGAAGAATATATTGCTCAACTTAAAAAAGCAGTTAGTGTTCCGGTGAATAAAGTATTCAAAGTTAAAGATAAAGAACTAGCTGAACCATTAACTATTGCAGATTATGTATTGTTAGATAGTTCTACCGGTGGTTCAGGCAAAACTTTTGACTTAAACAACATTTCTAATATCGAATCATCTTTCTTTGTTGCCGGAGGCATTAATATTACAAATGTTCAACAATACTTAAATCTTGAACCATATGGAATAGATGTTAGTAGTGGAGTGGAAGTAAATGGAGAAAAGGATGAACACAAAATTAAAGAACTAATTGAGTATGTCCGAATTCATGGTGTTAATGGAAGATACGGAGAGTTTGGTGGACAATTTGTTGGTGAAACTTTAATGAATGCGGTAATCGAATTAGAAGACGCATTCAACCGTATGTCTCACAACCCAGAATTTCTAAAAGAATTCCACGACTTATTAAACAACTATGCAAATCGTCCTTCTCTTTTATATTACGCTAAGAACATGACAGAGAAACTTGGTGGAGCTAAGGTATATTTAAAAAGAGAAGATTTGAACCATACTGGTTCACATAAAATAAATAATGCGATTGGACAAATTCTTTTAGCCAAAAAGATGGGTAAAACTCGAGTAATTGCTGAAACAGGAGCTGGACAACACGGAGTTGCCACAGCTACTATTGCTGCATTACTAGGACTAGAATGCGAAATCTTTATGGGTTTAGAAGATATCGAAAGACAAAAACTAAATGTTTTTCGTATGAAACTATTGGGAGCTAAGGTACACGCTGTAACTAGTGGTACTGCTGTTCTAAAAGATGCAGTAAACGAAGCACTACGTGAGTGAACAACAAGAGTAAATGATACTTTATATATCATTGGTTCTGCAGTTGGTCCTCACCCTTACCCTAAAATGGTTAAGTTCTTCCAATCTGTGATTAGTAAAGAAATTAAAACACAAATATTAGCATTAGAAGGTAGATTACCTGATAAAGTAATCGCTTGTGTGGGAGGAGGTTCTAATTCTATTGGTACTTTTGCCGATTTTATTAAAAATCCAGAAGTAGAACTAATAGGATGTGAAGCTGCTGGAAAAGGAATTAATACCGAAGAACATGCGGCTACTTTAACTAAAGGAGTACCTGGAATTTTCCACGGTATGAAATCTTATTTCTGTCAAACAAATGATGGACAAATATCTCCTGTATATTCTATTTCCGCTGGATTAGATTATCCGGGAGTTGGACCAGAACACAGCTTCTTACACAGTGTAAAAAGAGCTAAATACGTTCCTATTACCGATGCAGAAGCTGTAGAAGCTTTCGAATTTCTTCCTTTAACAGAAGGAATTATCCCCGCTATCGAAAGTTCACATGCCGTAGCTTATGCAATGAAATTAGCACCAACATTGCCTAAAGAACAAATTATCGTAGTTTGTTTAAGCGGACGTGGAGATAAAGATGTAGCAATGGTTGCTAAATATAAAGGAGAAGATATCAATGAGTAAAATAACACAAAAATTTCAAAACAATAAATCACTAATCGCTTATTTAGTAGCAGGAGATCCTTCTATTGAAAAAACAGGAGATTACATTATTGCCATGCATAAAGCTGGAGTTGATTTAATCGAGATAGGTATTCCTTTCTCTGATCCTTCAGCTGATGGACCTGTAAACCAAAGAGGAATGATTAGGGCATTACAAAATGGTATTACTGTAGAAAAACTGTTTACAATGGTAAAAAGAGTAAGAGCGGCTGGGGTAGATATTCCCTTACTATTTATGAGTTATTGTAATCCGATATTCCATTTTGGATACGATAAATTCTTTGCTAAATGTCAAGAATCAGGAATCGATGGAGTAATTATTCCAGATGTACCTTATGAAGAACTAAAGGAATATAGTGATTACGCTAATAATTACGGTATTGAATATATTACTCTAATTGCTCCAACTTCCTCTGAAAGAGTAGAAATTCTTGCTAAACAAGCAAAAGGATTTATTTATCTAATTTCTTCTCTTGGAGTAACTGGAGCTAGAACAAAAATAAACAATAACATTAACGATTTAGCTAAAAAGATTAAAGAATTTACTGACATTCCTGTAGCGATTGGTTTTGGTATTTCTACACCAGAACAAGCCAGAGAAATGACAAGAACAGCAGATGGATGTGTCATTGGTTCAGCTATCGTGAAGATTATTGAAGAATATAAAGAAAATGCTGATGAAAAACTTTTTGAATTCGTTTTTAACGTTAAAAAAATGATGAACTAATATAATTTAAAAAACTATGGAAACTACAAAAAAAACTACAAAAACACAAAACAAAGAAATTATGCTTACTGGTTTACAACCAACTGCAGCTGGATTACATTTAGGTAATTATTTTGGAGCAATTAGACCATTGATCCAAAATCAAGAAAAATATGATTTATTTTTATTCGTTGCTGATTTACATGCCATTACTGTTCCAGCCAACCAAACAAAAGAATTATTTAGCAACAAACTAAACATCGTTGCTACTTATTTAGCTTCAGGAGTTGATCCGAAAAAATCAACTATATTTTTCCAAAGTGATGTTCCAGGTCATTCTCAATTAGGTTGAGTAATGATTTGTAATTCCACTATTGGAGAATTAAGCAGAATGACACAATTTAAAGATAAATCTTCTAAATTTGAAATGGCTAACGGAACTTCTACCATTCCTGCTGGATTATTAACTTATCCACCATTAATGGCAGCTGATATCATTTTATATGATGCAAAATATGTTCCAGTCGGAGTCGATCAAACTCAACACGTTGAGTTAACAAGAGATTTAGTAATTAAATTTAACAAAAAATTCGGTAAAACTTTTGTTGAACCAGAAGCTCTGGTAGATAAAACAGCTGGAGCAAAAATTCTTGATTTACAAAATCCTACTAAAAAAATGAGTAAATCAGCTGAATCTAAAAACGGAGTAATCTTTTTAAATGATACTCCAGAAAAAGGAGCTGAAAAAATTAATAAAGCTTTAACCGATAACTTAAATAAAGTTAAATACGATCCAATTAACCAACCAGGTATCTCTAATTTAATTACTATTTACAAATGTTTAGCTAACGTTAGTACTAAAGAAATTGAAACTAAATACAAAGACATCCCTAACTACGGAAGTTTCAAAAAAGATTTAGGATTGTTAGTTAAAAATTTCTTAACTGATTTTCAAGAAAAATTTAATGGTTATATTAAAAATCCTGAAACAATTTTAAAAATTACTGATGCTGCTGCTAAAAAATGTAGAAAAATCACTGATGCCAAAGTAGTTGATGTTTATCAAAAAATCGGTTTACTTCCAGTTAAAAAATAAGCTTTTTACAAGGGTTTGATTTACACCATATAATTTTAAAATACTTATTAGTTTTAATACTTAAGTAAAGAATTTTAGAGTGGATATACAAAAAAAAAAAAAATTGTCTTTTAACATAATTTCCGGAATTTTCGCAGGAGCAGCTATTGTTGCTTTTACTGTTTGGTTAACACAATGCAAACCACAAGAAAAAATTAAAGCTCAAATTACAAGAGAAGACGATACATTTGATGGAATATTAAAGTTTCCAGGAGACAAAATTAAACTTTGCACTACCGTTCCAGATAATAAAAATATTACTTGAGAATATGAAGATTACTCTGATAGAGGAGTTAAAATTGAAGAAGATGAAACCGATAACAGTGTAACTGTAACGGTTGATTCAACAACTAAGATAATGGAAACATTTGATGTTATCGTTATCGCTAAAGATGGTGTTGAAGAAGTTGATAGAATTGTGCTTCCTGTTGGTTCGATAGAACAAGCACCAATTCCAACAACTGACACAAGTATTTTTACTTTTGGTACTAAAGTTGAACCAAATGATACAATTACTGGATTTAGTGAACAAGTAATTGCTGATCCTACTAAATTATGGGTTTATAGCACCTTGGATTTTTATGAACAAGAATCAGTTAAATATATCAGAGGAGATTGTGTATTCAATTGTGAAACTTCTATTCCTGGTAAAAAAATATTCGACATTTGAAAACCACTAGAGATAAAATTTGGAAATTTAACTTTTTTACCAGATACTAAAACAGGATATTCTGGAAATCAACTTTTTAAAGATGCTGATTTGAATTCCTTAATTGATTTAGATTTTGGAACATCAAATTGAGCTTCAGCTGGTACAAGTTCTTCAGCAAATGAAACTTTTGCTGGAGCTAACTTATCAGGAGTTATTAATTTAAATATTAAAGATGCTACATTTGCATCTAATGAGATGAAAGAAACTGGAAGAATCGGAACTTTAAATGGAACATTTGAAAGAAGCATACTTTCTAGTTTAGTGGAATTGGATTTATCGGATATGAACTTTTCCAAAACAAGAATGTCAAGTATGGCAAATTCAATTTATACCGGTTTCCGAACATTTGCTGCGGTTGAGTTTGATGAACTAGTAAAATTAGATATGAGCAATACTGCGTTTGCGAGTGAAAATATGACTTCCGGTTTTAATGAAATTTATATAGCTGAGTACACTTTTACTAATAGCAAATTTGTTAAATTAAAGGAATTGGATTTAACCGGAACAATATTTGCTGCAAAAAATATGAATACTTCTGGTGCTATCTTTGCCGGTTTTTTAACGTTCTTTTGAGCGGAATTTTTCGAGTTAACAGAATTAAATTTGAACGAAACAATATTCGCATCCGAAAATATGAGTTATGGCGGAGACATTTATACAGGTAGTTCCACTTTTGAAAAAACTGCTTTTTATAAATTAAATGAGTTGAACATATCTGAGACTATATTTGCTGCACCGGAGATGACGACAACTGGAAATGTCTCAACAGCGAATAACACTTTCTGTTTATCGACTTTTACTATGTTAACTAAATTAGATTTATCTAATACAATATTTTATGATGATAATCCAACAAAAAATTATGAGAGAATAAGTACAGCTTACTATACATTCGCTAGTTGCAGCTTTCCTGTTCTAACCGAAATAGATATGTCAAATTGTGTTTTTGCAACAGAACAAATGGCAAGTGCTGAACCAGATTCTATTTTTATCTCCAGATTTACATTTACCGGTTCTTCTTTTACCAATGGAACATTTAATTCAATTATTCTTCCTGTCAACTACGACGCAAGTTGAGGTAATTGATACGTTACTTTTTCTGACCATGACAAAGACTTTCCAATTACTATTTCTGGATATTATCCAAGACCTGGATGATTTGCAGAAGATTGGTGAAAAGGAGCAACTTGGAAACCTATTTTAAACTACATTCCAATAACTACTGAGTATTTCGATTTAATAGATAAAGATGAAGATGGTATTCTCGACACCGTAGTGAACTTTAGTTCTGAAGTCATAGCCAATCCAGAAGTATTAAACGAGTTTGATGCATGAGATTTTTCTATTAGAGATGGCATAAATGAAAAAATAATAAATGTTTCTGAAAACGCTAAATTTAATAAAATTTGTATAGAACAATGGAAATTGTATTTGATGAGTTTTAAAGGGATGAATTTTTTAACTACTCCAGATGGACGCTCAGGTTTTGAACTTTTCATCAACTATGATTTAAGTTCGATTGTAGAACTGGATTTGAGCGATACAATTTGAGCTAAGAGCGGTACAACGTATTCTGGGTACAAAACATTTTATAACAGTAATTTTTCCGCTTTAACTAAACTAAATTTAAAAGGAGCGGTGTTCGCGGTGAGTGGGATGTGTTTGGATAACAAAACTGTCGCTACCGGTTACAATACTTTTAGCTGAACTAATTTTGATGTTCTAACAAAATTAGAAATTACAGGAGCGGTGTTCGCAGTGAGTGGGATGCATACCGGTTCCGGTTCTGTTTATACTGGATGAAGTATATTTAGTGGAGCTAGCTTTGATGCGTTAGAATCTTTGGAAATGGAAGGTGCTATATTTGCTGCAGAAGAAATGTCGAATAGCGACATCTATACCGGATCCAATACCTTTAGCACAGCAACATTCAAAACATTAAAAACTTTAGATTTAAAAGGAGCGGTGTTCGCAACGAGTGGGATGGACACTATTGGTGGAATATTTACAGCATATCAGTTGTTTTACTTTGCTAGTTTTGATGCTTTGACAACACTAAATTTAAGTGGTGCGGTGTTTGCAGCGGAAGAAATGAGTGGTTTCGAAGTTTGAACCGGGTACAACACATTCACCGGTAGTAATTTTAAAACATTAGATTCTTTAGATTTAAATGGTGCGGTGTTTGCTGCCGATAAGATGAATTCTGAGAACGATATAAATACAGGAAATTGTACATTTAATAATGCCAGGTTTGATGCTTTGACAACACTAAATTTAAGTGGTGCGGTGTTTGCGGCGGAAGAAATGAGTAGTGGTGGTACTATCAATACCGCAAACAAAATGTTTGAAAATGCTAATTTAGCTTTGTTAGAATCTTTAGATTTATCAGCAATAGTTGTAGGGGCAGACGAAATGTCTTCATCGGGTAATAATTTTTGTTCAGAAACTTTTAAAGATGCTACTTTTACAAACGGTAAATTTGAATTTATTTATCTACCGAAAGAATTTGTATATGGAAATTGATACGATTCATTTACCCAACATACTGATTTTACTATTACTATTTATTGTTCTGACAGTGCAAAACCTAGTTGATTTGGTGATTGATGACCTAGTAACAGTTATCAACCATATCCAGAATAAAACGAATAGAATTTGCTTAATATCGGTTTCCACACTACCGTTCTACGAAAGTACTTTTAATGGTACTAGCTTTTTTAACTTTCAGAACCCATTCTATTAGTTTAGGCTAATAACAGCAACTATTTACTATAAAAAACAAACCCAACTTTAAAAACAAATCTCTACACATTATTTTGTAGTTTCTGTATAACATCAACTTTATCTGCAGGTATTGTGGTAAGAACGCCTTGTACTATAAGTTGACCCACTGCTGCTCCTATTGCAATTAATCCAGAAACCATAGCTATAGTTCTTGTTGTAGGATTTAAACTTGTTCTTTTCACATAGTTTTCCATTTCTTTGTGATTGCAAATATGTTTTTGGTATCTTCCTACATCTCTATATCAATTTTCTGTTTTATACTTATCTACATAGTTATTCATTATTTTTTGTATCTCTGGTTTAACACAGTTACCAAACGTTCTGTTATATAATTGGCTTTCTGGCAGTACAGAACTTGCATTAGAAATTACATATGCTCCTTTCATTCCTAAACTTTTCGCCATTGATATTTGAATTCCGAGTATATTAGTAATTTTAGCACATATAAAAACTTCGGATACGAATTCACCAAACAAATTAAAGTATTCGTAATGCAACCTAAATGTATAAATCATTTCTTCATCTAGTGCACTAAGTTCAGATACTTGATCAGATTTGAGAATGTTATATGTGTCAACTATATCTTTGTTGTGATAGTTTAAAAACTCATTAGCAAAATTATCATCTATACCATCTAGTTTTAGTGTTTTTTCTCCATAAAATTTTGTAACTAAAGCTCTTACCAAAAATGTATCATTTTTAAAATATTCAGATCATGTTTTTTCTGATTTCATAAATTCTTCATTTTTAGTTAATTCAACAGCATAGTCAAAGAATTTAAAAATGCTTTCATAGGATTCGGATAAGTACATAGCGGTTTCGCTGAGCAAAGCGATATCTAGCTTAACTTTTACAGCAACTTTTTCATCATTTAATTTATCGTAAAAAAGTGCATATGATTTAGCTATTTCATATGGAACTAATTCTTTAAACTTTTCTACGATATCAATAGTATCTTCCATCGAACTTAACACATCTATTTTAGCTGACGAAGTCATTAATCCATTGTAAGCTAGGAAACCATCGATTGCACTAGAAACTATTGCTCCGCCAATTCCTAACACTCCGAATGCAGTCATACAAGAAAGTACATCACTTACTCCTGAAGCTAAGGTTAAAGTTATAGCAAGAGCACAGTCTAATCCTGCACTAAGTGCAGTACTTTTATAGATATCTTGAGCTACATTTATTTTGTTCCCTTTTTCATCATAACTTAAAAGATATAAGTCGTGAATAAATTTAGTTATTTGATTAGCTTGCTGTAAGGCAGCTAATTCTTTGTTTGAATAAGGAAAATAAAGTGGAAGTGTATTTTTCTTTTCGCGACTTACACCGTTTGTTCAAGTAAAATCTTTAATAATTTTGTATTCTTTAGAATTAGGAACACTATCAGCAACTACCCATTTAGCTTCTACATATGGGATAAGATTTTGGAAACGGTAAGGGTTAGAATAATCGTTGACTAAATTTTGGTTATTTAATAATTCTTCTAATGTACCGGTTTTATCGTAGTTAGTGTTAACATCAGTAATCGCTAACATAACTTTTTCGTTTTTGTGATTGTTTTCCAATTGTTGTGGTTTAGCTATTCCTGGAATATCTAAAGTATCAACATCAACTAGATATGGGTTTTGTTCATTGAATAAATAATAATCGTCATTACCAATTGGTGCATCTTGCAATAAATCGGTAATAGTTATTCTTTTGTTTATTTGTGTTGCATCAAAATTTTCCTTTGTGTATTCTAAAACCAATCTGTTAGAGTAAAAAAAGTTATTAGCACAATTTAGTTTTTGTTCAAAAGATGAAACTTTAAAATCTGAAAACAAATATCCCTCGTTTTTCTCACTTTCATTTTGTGATTGGAACCAGAAAATATTTTCATCTAAACTATTTGTTTTAGAGATACCTATTTGAAAACAAACTTTTACTACATCAGAATCACTTGTATAGTCTAATTTGCTAATTTTAGCATGTAAAGTGTATCCGGGAATGATTTCGTTTTTAGCAAATTCTGGCATACCTTCAACAATAGGAATATATTTATCAAGAGGCAAATAATTTTGATCATTTTTTTCTTCTATGTAATAAAAATCATCACTTAAATTACTATTCTCATCAGGCTGTAACATTATGGTATCGCCTAAATAATCTCTTTTAGCTAAGAATAATTTGTTTAAATCTTCGGGAGATAAAACACTGTTTTCTGAATAACCGGTTTTGCCATCAGCAGAATACGGTGCTAGTAAACCTGGAACATCGATAATAGGATTTTCGTCAACAATTAAACTTTTATTAGAAATCATTTTTATTGTTTGGATTGCCGCTAATTCTAGATCTTTATCAATCGAATTTTCTTGATCATTAAATGAAGCGGCTAAAAATTTATTTAGCTTGTAAGAGTTTAAATGTTTACCTAAAATTTTACTTTTAGCTTGCGTTTCTAGTGTGTTAAATTTTTGGTTAAGTTCTGGTTGTTCTTTAACACTAGCGTTGTTCAAAACTCTTTCTTTTATTTGAGGTAATAGAACATTTTCGAATTGGTTGTAATCTATCACTTCAATATTGTTTTTCTTGTTTAATTCTAATAACTCAGAATAAACATTATTAAGCGGAGAAATTAGACTAGCTTTTTGTCTTTCGAAATATTGTTCGTCATGGTATTTATCCACAAAATTATTAAATTCTTTTTCGTAAGCATTACAACGAAGTGCTGCTTCGTTATTTGCTTTTTCATTAGTCATTCCTAGAACTTTTACACCATAGGTATAAGTGCTCGCTCTAAGATAATCTAATGACTCTTTTTTAAAGAAGTTAATACTCTCGTTTTCATTAACTGCTTTTACTACATCGTGTGCAGTGGTTTTAGAACTTCATTCAAATTCTCCGAAATCAAAACTTTTGAATTGATTACTTTTAAAATAATTAATACTTATTATTGATGAAGCCGCAATACCTCCAGCTAATATGCCTAAACCTGTAACTAGTTTTATTTTTTTACTTAAAATCTTCGCTCTCATTTCGCCGTTATTATACGAGTTTTTAAAAAAAAGTTAGATTCCACAAAATATAGAGTTTTTTGTATATATATACAAAGCTTCTGTGACAAAATCACGGGATGGTTTAAAAAGTAGGACATTCCACATTTACCAACAACATATTCGAGTCATTTTTTCGCCATTATCATTTGATGTGGAAATTGATATGAAACTTTTTTAACTAATATAGTCTTTTCTATTACGATTTGTTGGTTCGATTGTGTATGTCCTAATAAAATAATATGAATAATAAATCAATGCTACTTACAGCGTTTATTCATAGCAGCACACTATCTCCATCAAGTTAATCACTGGACAAGTGATTAGTAACAAAACTAATCGCTACACATTATTTTGTAATTTTTGAATAATGTCAACTTTATCCACAGGAATAGCGGGAAGTATATTTCCTATTATAGTTTGACATACTCCAGCTACTATCGCAATCCCCCCAGAAACCAAAGCTATAGTTTTAGTAGTTGGATTTAAACTTGTTCTTTCAACATACCTTGCACATTCATCTTGATTACAAATATGTTTTCTGTACTTTTCCATATTTTTACTTCATTGTTCCAAAGGAGTATTTAAAGCGTATTTTTTACGGTAATCAAGCATTTTTCGGTGAAACTGAGTGAACGTACTATCACTTTCCAATGCTGAGTAAGGCACAATTTGTAAATCACGTGGTCCTGCTATGCCATATATTCTTCATTCCACATATGTATTTTTTATTCCTAAACTTCTTGCCAAGACTATTTGGACGCCAACTGTACTTAAAAGTTTAGCTCCCACAAAGACTTCAGATACAAATGTGCCAAACAAATTAAAATATGCGTAATGGAGTTTGAATGTATAAATCATTGCTTCATCTACTGCACTAAGTTTAGCAGCTTGGTCTGAATCAAGAATATTGTAAGTACTAATCATATCTTCGTTATGATAATTTAAAAATTCATTATCAAAATTAGTGTCTATGCCTTTTTTGTTTAAAGTTTTTTCTCCATAAATTTTTGTAACTAAACCTCTTACGAAGAATGTATCATTTTTAAAATCCTCAGACCATATTTTTTCTGATTTCATAAAGTCTTCTTCGTCGGTTAACTCAACAACATAGTCAAAGAAACTAAAAATGCTTTCATAAGATTCAGATAAGTACATAGCAGTTTTACTAATCAAAGCAATATCTAATTTAACTTTTACTGCAATTTTTTCATCGTTTAATTTATCGTAGAAAAGTGTATAAGATTTAGCTAAATCGTATGGTACTAATTCTTTGAACTTTTCTACGATATCAATAGCATCTTCCATCGAACTCAAAATATCTAATTTAGCAGAAGAAGTCATTAAACCGTTGTAAACAAGAAAACTATCAATTGCACTAGAAACTATTACTCCACCAATTCCTAATATTCCAAACGCTGTCATGCAAGAAAGCACATCGTTTACTCCAGATGAAAGAGCAATTGTCATAGAAAGAACCGCATCTAATCCCGCACTTATTTCGGTACTTTTATAAATATCACGAGCAACGTTTATTTCATTTCCTTTATCATCATAACTTAAAAGATATAAATCACGAATAAATTTAGTAGTTGCATTAGCTTCTTGTAAAATGACTAATTCTTCGTTAGAATATGGAAAGTAAAGTGGAAGTGTGTTTTTGTTTTCGTGATTTGCAGTGTTTGTTCAAACAAAGTCTTTGACAATTTTATATTCATCAGAATTAGGAACGCTATCAGCAACTACTCATTTAGCTTCTACATACGGGATGAGATTTTGGAAACGATAAGGTTTTGAATAATCATTAACTAAATTTTGATTATTTAATAACTCTTCTAATGTACCAGTTTTGTTGTAGTTGGTATTAACACTGGTAATAGCTAACATCAGTTTTTCATTTTTATGATTATCTTCTAACTGTTGTGGTTTAGCTATACCAGGTATTTCTAAAGCATCTGTATCGACTAAGTAAGGATTTTGTTCACTGAATAAGTAGTAGTCATTATCGTCAATTGGTGCATCATGTAGTAAATCAGTAATAGTTATTCTTTTACTTATTTTAGTTGCATCAAAGTTCTCTTTTGAATATTCTAAATTCAAGTCTTTAGAATAGAAGAAGTTGTTAGCACAATTTAGCTTTTGTTCAAATGATGAAACTTTAAAGTCTTGGAACAAATATCCTTCATTTTTCTCGCTTTCGTTTTCAGATTGGAATCAGAAAATATTTTCATCTAAACTTTCTGTTTTAGAGATACCTATTTGAAAAGCAAGTTTTACTTCATCAGAATTACTCGCATAATCTAGATTGCTAATTTTAGCATGCAAAGTGTACCCGGGGATGACTTCATTTTTTGCAAAACTAGCTATTCCATCGTTACGAGGAATATATTCATCCAAATGAACATAATCTTGTGGTGGAATATCGCTCTCTTCAGTTTCAGGAACCATTTGTTCATCTGGTGTTAAAAAATCGCTTTCTATCAAATAATCTCTTTTTGCTAAAAACAATTTGTTTAAATGTTCTTGTGACAAAACACTATTTACTGAATAACCAGTTTTGCCATCTTCAGAATATGGTGCTAGTAAACTTGTAACATCGATGTTGGGATTTTCATCAACAATTAAACTTTTATTAGAAATCATTTTGACCACTTGGATTGCTGCCAATTCTAAATCTTTATCAATAGAAGGTTCTTCAGTAGCAACTGATGCGGTTAAAAATTTGTTTAACTTGTACGAGTTTAAATGTTTACCTAAAATCTTACTTTTAGCTTGAGATTCTAGAACATTAAATTTTTGGTTAAGTTCAGGCTGTTCTTTAAGATTTACATTGTTTAAAACTCGTTTTTTTATCTGAGGTAACAAAACTTTTTCAAATTGGTTGTGATCTATCACTTCGATATTGTTTTTCTTATTTAATTCTAACAATTCCGAATAAACATTATTGAGTGGAGAAGTTAGACTAGCTTTTTGTCTTTCAAAATATTGCTCGTTGTTATATTTATCAACAAAACTGTCGAACTCTTTTTCATAAGCATTACAACGAATAGCTGCTTCATTGTTAGCTTTTTCGTGAGTTAGCCCTAAAACTTTAACTCCATATGTATAAGTGCTTGCTCTTAGATAATCTAATGACTCTTTTTTAAAGAAGTTGATACTTTCGTTTTCACTAACTGCTTTTACTACATCTTGGGCATTAGTTTTAAGGCTTCATTGAAACCCTCCTAAATCAAAGTTTTTGAATTGGTTATTTTTAAAATAATTAATACCAATCACTGCTGAAGTAGCAACACCTGCTGCTAATATCCCAAAACTAACGGTAAGTTTTATTTTTTTACTTAAAATAGATTTTTTCATACGCCCCTATTATACGAGTTTTTAAAAAAGTAAAATGTGGAATCTTTTGTGCAAACATATGTATAGAAAATTAAAATAATTTTTTTCTAAAATAAACATTTGAAGGTGCTGACGAAGATTTAAAAGCGTTCTTATCCAACTTTCAACAAAAAGCTAAAACGATTTAATTAGCTAACTTTACTAAACATTTTATCTATCTTACCTTTTCACAATCCTAATCCTCAACCGATAGCAGAGAAAACAGCTATTAAACCAACAACATAACCAAAATATTGTGGTCATCCGTGATCATGTCAGTTTAAGAATTCGTAAGGGAATGCTCATCTTAGTCCACCTTTTTCTGGATCTGGATTAATGTTATTGTATTTAACAAAACTTCCTATCAATGTAACTAACACTACATAAGTGAAAGGGTATATGATGAAATAAATAACATTTTTTCATGTATATTTTTTATCAAAAGTTGGGATAAAGAAAAACATACTAATCATTACTAATGGAGTAATAACGTGAACAATAAAAGCATCATCGCTTCAAGTAAAATTATTAAATCCTGTTAAAATCACTAATGCTACTAAAAATGTTAATACCATATAAAGAGTTAAAGCAACTACTGTACTTTTATTATGTACTACGGTATATAGAAATTTAGTAAAAGCATTTTTTTGTTTAGTAAATGTTACTACAGCAAAAGCGATAATAAATAATAAAATTAAAATATTTGATTGGTAGGTAAAGTAAATGAAAAAGTAACCTGGTGGAGTATAAGAAATAGAAGGAATTGGAGTTTTGATAGTACTATGTAAGAAGTTTTCTAACACATCAGATAGTAGTTCAAAAAATAAAATTACTCCTCAAAGCATCCAAACGATAGCTAAAGTGTATTCTCTTTTACCAGATTTAAATAATTCGTACTTGTTTACAATATTATTTTCCAT
>JAITFH010000050.1 GCA_031281465.1 Mycoplasmataceae bacterium
AATATAATTACGAATATGTTTGAAATAGGAAGTTGATATTATTTTGTATTCTTCTTAGCATTTATAGGATTAACTTTAGGGTTGCACTTCGGGTTTAAGTTTTTGATAAAAAAAAAAAAAATTGGTCTTCGGGAAGTTAGAAACACTTTTGTTTGTTAAACTAATCCTTTTTTCATTCCTAATCTTCGCGGTTCTTACAGATTTGTTTATTGGACCGCTGCTAGTCAACCGCTATGAAATTTTTTCAGTGGATTGACAAGATGCAATGTTCAGGACTAATATCTGTGCGGTATCAGTGGTTTTGTTTCCATTTTGTTTTTGGTCTAAACAAAAATTTTTCAAAAACATTATTATTTTTGTTGGAATAATTAGTGGAGTAGCTGCGGTAATTTATCCAGATGAAATTCTTGGAGATCCAGTTGATTTAAAAGTGTTCAAGTTTTACTGACAACATATTATTATTTGCATGGTTCCTATTTTAATGTTATCTTTAAATATCTATAAAGTTAACTTCAAAGATATTGCTTGAATACCACTAATGTTTACGATGTATCAAATGATCGTTATTTTCAACCAAGCTGTACAATTTAAACTTGGTTTTAACCACAATAATATCGATCATACTAATCGTGCGTTACAATGAAAAACTGGAGACTTTGCAGTAATTTTTGACTGATTAACTCCTACTTTCATGCGCCCATTACCTATCTTTTCAACAATTATTCCTTTACATTTTTTTATGTGAATATTTTCCGCTCTTATCGTTTTGATTTACAAACTTTCTAAAAAAGAACTTCACTTTAGTGATATTCGTAAAATAAAGAATATCAGATTTTCTACTCTTTTTAAGAAAAAACCTAAAGTAAAAACAACTGAAGTTAATGCGACAGCACAAGTTATTCCTAATGAAGCAAAACCTGAACCTAAGGATACAAAAGTTGTAAATTAAAACACAAATAAGGAATGTTTTTATTCACTATAAAGCGTGGTAAATCATAAGGATAGAAAGAATAATCACAATCAATAAAAACAAAAATACCATATAGAATCAAACTGATTCATATCATTTAATTTTTTCCATTTCTTTATCCAAAGAAAATAATTCAGGGATTTGTAATATTCTTTTATTCATCGGTTTGATTAAAGAAACTTTAAAAGAACTTTCAAAATTATTTTCTACATTAACAATATCTTCCAATATTTCTTGAGCATTATGGTAGCGATATTTTAAATCAGTATCTTTGGAAGCTAGACAACGGAAAATAATATTTTCTAAAGCGTTAGGAATATTATTATTAATCTCGTGCAAGCAGTTAATGTCGTATTTTAGTGGTAAACGAATAACTGAAACACTTTCATAGTTATCTGCTGTGAAAGGTTTTGTTCCTATCAACATTTCATATAGGATAACTCCTAATGAAAAGAAGTCAAACTGTTCACTAATTAAATTTACTTTTTCATCATCACTGGTTTTTTTTCATTTAAGAATATCTGGACAGATATATGGATATGTTCCATAGATGTTTTTTTCATCAGTAATAAATTTAGTTTTAGTAGGATTGTTTTCTTTATCGTACAAAGCTTTAGTTTTCTTTACTGGACTAATTCCAAAATCAATTATTTTAACATTAGTTTTATCGTGACTAACCATAATATTTTCTGGTTTTAAATCACGATGAATTATCTTTTCATAATTAAAACTATGAATATCAACTATTGCTTCAACTATTTTTTTAAAAATATAAATAGTTTCTTTTACTTCAATGTATCCAAGTTTCTTTATTATTTTACGAAGAGTGGTTCCGCCAATATATTCCATAATAATATAAATTTCATTTTCTTGGTGTTTCACATCAAAAGTACGAATGATATTTCTTTTCCCACTTATTCTTTGTACAGTGATACACTCGTGTAAAAACTTTTTTCATTCGTCGTCTGTAGTAACGTTTGTACGGACAATATGTTTGATTACCATTATTTCTTTCTTTTTGTTTAACACTTTGTAAACAATCGAACTCATCCCACCATGAGCGATAACTTCTATAATTTCAAATTCATCAAATAGTTTAGTACCTATCGGGTGTTCTTGGATAGCTGCTTTAGTTGGTAATGAAGAATTTGTTTGAGTGATAGCCATAGTTAGTTAATTTGTACAACAATAGCGGTTAGATTATCGTTACTTTTGTTAGTTAAACAAAAATCAATGATTTTTTGCGAAGAGTTTTCTTTATGTTCTTCAATGATTTTTGCAGCTTCATCTAATGAAATCCAGTTATAAACACCGTCACTACATAAAAAAACATAATCTCCAGATTCAATTTCAATTGTAGAGAATTCGATTTTTTTATAGTCGAAAGTAGTTTCATTGTCTACACTGTTAGTTAAATAGGTTAATTCTTGTTGGTGTTGAATTAAAGAACTTTGGTATTGTTGCTCATAAAATTCTTTTTTATCCGGAGCATTAGTAATTTTTTCTTGAGTTTTTTCTCATAAAAAATTCTTTAAATTTTGATCCGTAGTGATTTGTTTTCATTGTTTGTTTTTTTGAGAAAAATGAAAGATTCTAGAATCTCCAACTGAACAAGTTTTAACACAGTTTTTATTGTGAATATATGCTCCTACTAAGGTAGTACCAATTTTCCCAACATCTGTTTTTGTTTTAGTAAAATTAATCATTTTTTTAATAGATTTACGGATACATTTTTTAATAAAAGTTGGGAAACAAAGGAACCAAGATTTTTTGTAAGAAGTCATAATTGTGTCTCGTAATATTTGACTAGCATACTCACTGTGTTTTCTGCCTCCAATCCCATCGCATACTAAACAAAAAACACTTGTTTTTTTCTCTAAAACTCCGTAGGTATCTTCATTTAAAAATCTTACTCCTTTTTCGGTAGCAGTACTAATAAACTTACAAATATTATTTTTCTCCATGTTTTGCACGTAATTGTCCACAAGCTGCATTGATTTTTGTTCCAGTGCTAGTTCGTTCAGTAAATAGAATATTATTATCTAATAATACCTTTTTGAATGCAGCGGAATTAGTACTTGCAGACAATCGCTTACCTTCTTTGATGTTATTATATTTCAACAGGTTTACCATACAATTAATGTTTCTTAGCATAGAAGCTAATTCTTGCGCTTGAGATGAAGAATCATTAATTTTATTTAATAATAAATAAGCAATCGTAATCCGGTTATTAGTTAATGAACAATATTTTTTAATTGTGTTCATTATTTGCTTTACACTTCATTTGCGGTTAATAGGCATTATTTCGTTTCTAACCTTATCATTAGTGGCATGCAAACTAATAGTTAGGTTAACAGAAGGGAATAGTTTAGCGAAAGCGAGAATTTTATTACAAATACCACAGGTGCTAATGGTAATATGTTTAAAACCTAAGGAAATTCCGTAACGGTAAGTAATGATTTTTATAAACTTTACTAAATTAGCATAGTTATCGAACGGTTCACCAATTCCCATAATTACTACATTAGTTATCCTCTCTTGAGTTCTAATTAATATTTTATTAGCTAAAGTTACTTGAGTCATCATTTCTTCACTAGTTAAGTTACGAACTTTCTTTAAAACTCCTGAAGCACAAAATTTACATCCCATATTACACCCCACTTGAGATGAAATACACAATGTAACTCCATATTTGAAATGCATAATGTTCATTTCAATTTTATTCTTGTCTTCAAGTTCTAATAATAATTTTGTAGCATTACCATAAGTATTACTTACCAGAACCTTTGGTTCGTAAACTGTGAAAGAAGATAAAACCTTATCTAAAGCTTTAGTAGACGCGAGAAGAAAAACAGTATGGCAGTGAATTTTGTATAAACTTCCGATATAAACATCAGGAAGATTTTTCTGGATAAATTTTTGATAAATTTGGTCTGGAGTAAAATTGAATAAACTTATTTTCTTAGGCATTATTTTTAACAACTTTTACCATTGCTAGTTTAATTATTCTATCGTGTAGTTTGTAAGCATTGTTTAAAACTACATAAACAGTGTTTTCTTTTAAATTTGGTTCAGCAACAGTATCAGCAACTTCCATTATATTTGGATCAAAATCACTACCTTTCGTTACAACTACTTCAACAATCCCCATTTGTGAAAGTAAATCATTAAACATTTGACTATACATTTGAAAACCATATAACCAGTTTTTTATTTTTTCATCTTGTACAGGGAAATTAACTGCAGTATTAAATTGAGAAACAATGTCTACTAGTTTAGCAGCATATTTTTGTAGAGCGTATTTTTTTACTTCTGAAGTTTCTTTTTCAGTGCTTGCTACTAGTTCGTCATATTTTTGTTTAAAAATAGTTTGTGCTTCTACTACTTTCTTTTGTACAGATTGTTTATAATCTTCATCTTTTAATTTGTGAGATAATTCTAAAGAATCTAGTTTTTTTGTTAATCTAGCAATTGTTTCTTCAGCTTCTTTTAATTGTTCGTTGGGTTTTTTGCCATTAGAGTTTTTATTTTCTATATTATTAAGATTTAAAAAATAAACATTTACTTCTTTATCTTGTACGTTCGTAGAATAGTTAAGAACAAAACCTGCATCTAAAAGAGTTTTTTCTTTCACACTATTTCCTTTTTCACAAACAGTAACATATGTATAGTTTAGGTTTTGTTCCACAACCAATTTAAGCATTTCTGTACCGTATCCTTTTTTTCTTTCTTTTAGTTCTACATAGTAGTTTAGTTTAGCGATATTAGTTTCTGCGTCTAAACCTAAGTGTACAACGCCTACAGCTTGTTCACCAACTAAACCAAGGTATTGTGCTGCATATTCAGCGTTTTCTAAATTCTCTTCAATATATTTTTCTACACTTTCAGCATTTAAAATATCCTTTACACAAGCATTTAATACTTCATCTTTAGCTGAACTAGCGATTTCTTTTTTAAGATTTTCTAATTGTTTTGTATATTCCTGTGAAATTTTTACTAATTTTAATTTGTTTTGACTCATTGTTAACTCCTTATTCGAAAGATTTATTTTAATTCTCTTTCGACATCTCTAATAAATTTTTCTACTTCCGGATTGCTTACTGTGCTTAATTCTTTAATACTCTTGTTTAAATCGTGTGCAGAGTAGTTAACTGGTTTAGCATATTCAATAATTACGATTAAATCACCGTTCTTAGTCGTTCCAAATAGTTTTTTGGTATCAGCTGCTATACCAAAGTTAGGAACAGTAATTCTTTCACCATTAAAAGTGCTAGGTTTAATTTGGTGTTCTTTAATTCCTCAAGGGGTAGGGATTTTTATTGTTCCTCCAGCAACAGCAACAATTGGATCAACCAAAGCTTTGGTATATATTTTATTTTGATCTCTTTCGAAATATTTATTTCGAGTAACAAAAACTCTTACTTTTAAATCTCCTTTACCACCTTCTACTTCATTTCCATATCCAGCGTATTTAATTATTTGTTCGGATTGGATTCCGCTAGGGATATTTAAATTAAGAGATTGAGTAGCTTCTAAATATCCAGCTCCACCACATTCTTTACATTTATTAGTAATGATTTTTCCAGTTCCGTGACAATAAGGACATGGTTCTTCTACTGACATTACTCCAAAAATAGTTCTTTTTTGTGCAGCAACAACACCTCTTCCATTACAGTGTGGACACGTTTTGTAATCACTTGGAGTTGCAGCACCTGTTCCATGACAATGAGGACAAACTTTTTTAATTTTATAAGAAATAGGTTTAGTTACACCTTTAACCATTTCTACAAAACTAATATTGATTTGAGCCTCTATATCTTTCGACACACCTTTCTTTTGTGGAGTTTTCTTTCTACCTCCACCAAACATGTTAGCAAACATATCACCAGGTCCTTCATCGTCGTCATCGTCGTCATAATCATCACTCGAGCTTTGTCTTGCTCTTCCACCAAAGAATTGATTAAAAATATCTTCAAAACCTCCGCTGAACCCCCCAGCAGATCCGCCACGATTACTTTCGTCAACGCCTTCGTGTCCATATTTATCATAAACACTACGTTTTTCAGGAACACTTAAAACTTCATAAGCTTCATTGACTTCTTTAAATTTTGCTTCAGCATCAGGTGCTTTGTTTCGATCTGGGTGAAATTCCATAGCTTTTTGACGGAAAGCTTTTTTAATTTCATCAGGAGTAGCTGATTTGGTAATACCTAATACTTCGTAATAATCTCTTTTCTTACCAGCCATATATAGATTATTATAATCAAAAATGAAAAATTATTAGCAGTCGATATATTGGTTTGCTAATTAATGGTTATTTACTTTAAAATGTAATGTCTTAGATACAAAACATTATTAATAAGAAATTAAGAATCTATGAAGTTTTAGTATTAGTCGTGTTTTTTATGTGCGACTCGTGGCTGGATATTTTCTTCTTCTAACTTTAATGTAGTTTGCTTTTTTAACTCAACTTGTTTTTTCGCTTTAAGATCTCTTGTGATTCGTCTCATAAGATCTTCCTCTATTGCTTCTCATTCAAAAGCATAAATGCTTTCGTAGATATCAGGTAAATATTCTTTTATAGTTTGTACAGACATTCATATAGTATATTTATCAGTTGGAAATTTTGTTAAAAAACTAACATATGTTTCATTTGCTTTATTAGTTCCGATTTCCCCACCTTCCCATTCGAGTTTTTTTAGAAGTTCTTTCAAGTCACTCGCGTATTTTTCCGTTTGGGTTTTGGTTTTATTATTTAAAAAAAACTTTCCGTATCACATTTCTTTTGGCGATTTTGAACTTAATTTCCTAGTTATTAACCAACCTCCCATTATATCTTCTGGTTGTTTATCAATATAAACTTCAACCCTTTTATACAAATTATCGAACTGACCCGTTTCTGTTAAAAAAATTGCAAAATCAAACATAAGCATTCAATCTCGTTGATTATTTTTTAAATAATATTTATTTCCAACAGATATTAAATCAAATGCTTCTAAGTATTTTTGGAACAATTCGTTTTTAGCTTTGGTAAGTGGTTTTTTTCATTCAACTTCTATTCAATCGTTTTTACAATATTTCATAATAAAGTATTATAAGTAATGGTTGATAGTTACTACTCCTTCCATCACTTACTTTTCCCCAAAAAGTTTAGTGAAAGCAGGGTTAATCTTTAATTTGCGTATAGCTTTTTGTTCAATTGATTTAACTTTTTCTTTTCCTAAGTTTAAAATTTCAGCAATCTCTTCGATCGAAAAAGAATTGTCACGATATTCACCAATACCATTTTTCATACAAATAATTCTTAATTCTAATGGTTCTAAAATTTCTGCCATTTTTTTATCAATCTCTCTATTTCTAGCATCTGCATAAGCACTAGCTTCTACTCCACGAGAAGTTTTATCTACAACTAGATCAGATACTTTTGTTTCATCATCGTCTCCAATTGATGATTCAATAGAAATAGGGACAGAAATAATTTTTCTTAAATCAGCAATTCTATCTGTTGAATAGTATTGTTTTTTATCTGGATATAAAGCAATTAGTCTTTTAGATAGTTCACTAACATTAGGGTTTCTTCCTAATTCATCAGAAAGTTCTTGTTCCACTTTACCGATAGTAGTTTTTATTTCAGCAATATAGTTTGGAGGAGCAATAATGTTTCCATGATCTCCGATGAAACGTGTAATTGCTTGTCTAATTCATCAAACAGCAACTGTTGATACACGAATATTTCTACTAGGATCAAAACGTTTAAGAGCCGTTTTGAATCCTAACATTCCTACTTGAATCAAATCTTCGATGTCTACGTTTTTATTAACATATTTTTTAGCTTGATAAATAACCAAACGGTAATTAGAACTGATTATCTTGTCAAGAGCATATTTTCTTTCTTCTTCACTTTTGCTGTTTTTATAAATGTTAATAAATTTAATTTCATCAGCAGCTGAGAGCATTTTTGATTTAGCATATTGGATAACAATATTGTCACTTTTATTAGATTCTGTTTTATTAGAATTTTTAATCATTAACATTTCTGTTAAAAGAATTTCAGGGTTTTCTCCTTCAGGAATATTGATATCGTAAACGATTTCAATATTGTTTTCTTTTAATGTATCGATAATCTTTTTAGCTTCTTCTTCTGTTAAACTGTAATCGTTAAAAAATTTAGAAACAAATGATGCTTTAATTTTTGATTTCTTAGCGTTAATGCAAGTTCTTAACAAATTGTTAATTACATCATTTCTTTCATAATCTTTAAAGATTGGTCTGATTTCTCCGTAGATATCTTGCTGTTTATCTAATTCGGCTTTCTTTTCTTTTTTAACTTTTGGTTCTTTAACTACAACTGGTTTAGCTTTTTTGGCAAGAATTGGTTTAGCTGCTGGTTTTTTTGCTTCTGGTTTTTTAACAAGAGTAGGTTTAGCTACAGGTTTTTTTCCTGTTAAAGCTGAAATAATTTCTTCTTTTGCAATTGGTTTTTTTGCAGCATGTTTAAGTTCTGGTTTTTTAACTAATGGTTTTTTAGCAAGAGTAGGTTTAGATGCTGGTTTAACTTCTGGTTTTTTGACTAAGGGTTTTTTAGTTAACGGTTTTTTTACTTCAGCTTTAGCTGTTGGTTTAGCTAATGGTTTTTTTACTAACGGTTTTTTAGCAACAGCTTTAAACACTGGTTTTTTAGAATTGTTATTACTAACACTAACTGGTTTAGATACAGGTTTTTCTTCTAAAATTACCACTTTATTTTTATGTGTATCTGTAGGGAGTTTAGTTGGTTTTAGAGAGATGTTTTTTACAGCTGCATCTTTTTGAATAATCTTAACATTTTTGTTAGATTTTTTTAAAATAGGTTTTGACATATTATCTTAGTATTGTTATTATATCTACGGGTTATTATAAACTGGTAATAAATTCTAATAGTTGCTCGATATTTTTCACTTCACAAGCTCCTTGTGATAAAAACTCAGTACCCCCACCAGTTCCGGAAGTAAGAATGTTGATTTGTTTAACAATTTCTCGGCAATTGAACTTTTGTTCGGGTGTAGACATAACGAAATATTGGACTTTACTTTCTATGTTATTTAAAAATATAACAGAAAGTTCTTTATTCTCATTAATAATGTTGTTCATTGCCGATAATATGTTTTTAGGATCTTTGTGATGAGTTACGAAGTAAACGACTTTTTTAGAATTAGAAAAAGATTTTTCTTGGTTAGATAAAAGTGCAATTTCCATTTCAGCACGAGACTTTTTGGCTTGAGTTAATAGTTCATTAAAAATTGCTTCAGTTTCTACTAATTGGTTTTTGATTTTAATTAGATTATCTGTTGAACTATGAAAAGAGAATGAATCTAACAAACTATTAAGTTTTTCATCTTTAATTTCAAATAACTGTACTTTCTCTTTGATTTTTCCTACTTTAAGTCTTACAGCTTCAATTTCATCATCAATATATTTACTTGTAGTTTCGTTAGAAGTAATCGCTTTAATTCTTCAAATATTAGAACCTTTTAAAGTGTTTTCTACAATCATAAATTTTTCTATTTCACTAGTGTTATACACATGTGTTCCACCACATATTTCATAATTTACACCATCAATTTTTACTACCCGAATCTCACCTTTAATTTTTTTATAAGTTTCTGCGAAGTGTCCAACTACATTAGTATCTTGTAAATCTTCATACTTTTTTAAATCAGTGGTAACGGGTTTAGCAGAAAGAATGATTTCATTTACCATTTCTTCGATAGCAGACAATTGGTCATCTGATAAACGATATGGTAGTTTGTAATCAAATGTAAAGTATGTATCTGTTTTAAAAGCTCCTTCTTGTTTTATCGAAGAATCGATATTCTTGTTCATTACATGTTCAAGAATATGTTCAGCTGTATGGTTTTTTGATACATTAGCTCTAAATACAGCATCAACAAATTGTTTAACATCAAAATTATCTTGAGCACTAACTCAAATATTATCTAAATCAACACAAACTAACGTTTGTCCATTAGGAGCTTTTATTGCATCTTCTACTTCAAATTTGTTCTCACCAATTTGAATAATTCCTCGATCGTGAATTTGTCCTCCGCTAGTGGCATAGAATACTGTTTTATCTAAAGCTAACCAAGCAATAGAATTGATTTTACTTACTGCTTCAAATTTTTCGTTAAAAATCTTAACAATTTGAGAACTATCCAATTTTAATGTATTGTATATAAACTCAGTTGGGGTAGTAAATTGTATTAAATCTGAAGCTTGAGTAGACATCGCTTTAACTTCCAAATTTGCCCTAGAGTTTTTGCGGTGTTCTTCTAATAACGCATTAAATCCTTCTAAATCGACATGAATACCTTTCTCTTCTGCTATCTCAGTAATTAGTTCTATTGGAAAGCCATAAGTATCAACTAATTTAAAAGTAGCTTCTGTGTTTAAAACTCTTTCCGCTTTAGCAATTTCTAAATAGAACAATTTAAGTCCTTTTTCTAAAGTTGTCTCGAATTGTTTTTTCTCTTTTTCAATAACTTCTAAAATCATACTTTGTTGATTAACTAAGTAGGGATAAAAATCTTTCATTACATCGATAATTTTTTCTACAGCGATTTTAACGAAGTTATTTTTAAGAGAAACGTTTTTAGCACAAATAATAGTTCTACGAATTAGACGTCGTAATATGCTTCCTCTTTCTTTGTTACCTGGTACTGCTCCATCTGCAATAGCAAAAACATTCGCTCTTAAGTGATCAACGATTACCCGGTAATTACGATTAATTTCTTGTTGTTCAGCGTTTTTTGTAAAATAAGCATTCTCATCGTATTTTTTTTCACTTTCTGCTTGTAATGCATCGATAACCGGTTTAAATAAATCAGTTTCGAAATTAGTGATTGTTTCTTGAAAGATACAACACAATCTTTCTAACCCAGCACCGGTATCGATATTTTTTCTTATTAAAGGAGTGTAATTGTTTTCTCCGTCATTATTAAATTCACTAAAGACGATATTTCATATTTCTACATAACGATCGTTTTCAATATCTTCAAAAATTAATTTTTCACCAATACATTCAGGATCATATTTTTCTCCCCTATCAAAATGAATTTCTGTGCATGGTCCACACGGTCCTTGACCAATGTCTCAAAAATTCCTATCCCTGCCACATTTGATAATATGACTTTCGTCAATTCCTAAACTTACTCAAGTTTGATAAGTTTCAGTATCTTCTTCAAAAACTGTAATATAAAGTTTTTCTGGTGGAATTTCAAAAACTCTTGTTAATAGTTCAAAACCATAGGTAATTGCTTCTTTTTTAAAATAATCTCCAATAGAGAAATTACCTAACATTTCAAACAAAGTATGGTGACGAGAAGTAACTCCTACGTTTTCAATATCGTTTGTTCTTATTGAACGTTGAGAGTTTACTAACCTAGGAGAAGGTGGATTTTCAATTCCAGAAAAAAATCTTTTTAAAGTTGCTACGCCTGAATTAACCCAAAGTAGTGAAGGATCGTTTACAGGAATTAAAGATTTTCCTTCTACAACTAGGTGATTTTTCTCGTGGAAAAATTGTAATCATTTACTTCTAATTTCATTAGCTGATAATTTTTGCATATATTGACTCTAATTATATTTCTGTATATCATATTCCTTCAGAGTTTAATAGATTAGGTTCTGAAAGTTGGAAAACTTAACTTTTTCAAAATGGCAAGATAAAATAACAAAAAAATGCGATAGAATACCTATGTAAGGAGAATATGGAAAAATTAATTTTATCTTTATGAAACCAATTATTATTGAAACAAACAAAAATTCAAAATCCACAGCGTTTGTTACGAAACTTTCTGAAGAAGAAAAAAAATCACAAGAAGAATATCAATGTGTGCCGCTACCGTCAGATGATTTCGTGAAAGACGGTAAATGATCATTTGAACTTTTCAAAAAACGTATTAAAGAGTTCCCTTTTATAAAAAAACAACCAAAGTTTAAAAAAATTTTGTTTACACAGAAAAAAATAGCACTTGACGGCGAAGAAATTACTATCAAACTTTGAACAGACTATGAATTTTATAAAAAAAGGAAGGATGTTTATATGCAAGATGTTTTTGGAGACTATGATACTCCAAAGGGTGCAAAAATATTAGGTGCTTATTGAACGTGTCCAAAATACATTTATCACCCAAAAGCTGTAGAAATGCGCAAAGAAAATGATTCAAAATGATACAAAGCAAACTTATATGATGACTCATCTTTTATGCCATTATTAATCGTACCTGCTTCATACCCTGAAAATGTGAAACGAAAAAAAATCGATACATGTAGGGGTTGTGGTGGTGAATTTCTTTTATCCGGTTTTTCCACATCTTTAATACATTATTGTCTAGGTAAAACTGATAAAAAACCAGATTTAACAGGCTACGTAATCAGAAAATAGGTGTAATTAAATGACGGAATCAGATTAATGCTCGTGTCTAAATTTTTGTATTAGTTTTAAATGGTGTTTTATAATGTTTATAATGGCATCAATTTTAGAAGTAAACAATTTATCTTTTAGTGTTAACACAAAAAACCTTTATAACGATGTTTCTTTTTCTGTAAATAAAGAAGATCATTTAGGAATCGTTGGAGCAAATGGAACAGGAAAATCAACTCTAATCAACTTAATTATTAACAAATTAGAAGCTGATACTGGGGAGATTAAATGACAAAAGAAAATTAAAATCGGATATTTAGATCAGCATGCTGAAATCGAAACCAATATGACAATCTTTGATTTCCTTAAACTTTCTTTTACTCATTTATTTGATGTAGAAAAAGAATTAAATGATTTATATGAACGAATGGCAGTAGATTTTAATGATGAAATGAGTGATCGTGTTGAAGAATTACAAAACAAACTAACATATAGTGGCTTTTATGACTTAGATGCTACTATTAATAAAGTAGCAGCAGGTCTCGGAGTAACGAAACTAGGTATGGATACATTACTAAAAAATATCTCTGGTGGACAAAGAGCTAAAGTTATCTTATCCAAATTACTTTTAGAAAGTCCTGATGTATTATTAATGGATGAACCAACAAACTTTTTGGACAAAGAACATGTTGATTGGTTAACTAAATATTTACAAAACTTCCCTGGAGCATTTATTATTATTTCCCATGACTTTGATTTTTTAGATGCTGTTACTAACACTATTTTAAATATCGAAAATAAAACAGTTAAAAAATATACCGGTAGTTTTCAACAATTCTTAAAACTAAAAGAAGAGAATGCTAAAAACTTACAAACACAATTTGACAAACAACAAAAACAAATTAAAGGAATGAAAGACTTTATTGCTCGTTTCGGTGCTGGTACAAGAGCCTCAATGGCACAGTCTCGTCAAAAAGCATTAGATAAAATGGATATTATTGAACCCCCAGCTAATATTAATGTTCGTCCGGTTTTTGATTTCAAATCTTTACCAATTGCTAATGGAAAAATTTTAGATGTAGAGAATTTGGAAATTGGATATTCTAAAAAACTACTTCCTCCTTTAAACTTTCGTTTATATGGACAACAAAAGATTGTTATCAATGGATTTAATGGTATCGGTAAATCAACTTTGATCAAAACTCTTACTGGACTAATTCCCCCATTAGGTGGTGAATTCCATTGAGAGAATAATGTTAAAATAGGTTATTTTGAACAAGAACTCGTTTGAACTAACCCAAATGGTACAGCATTTGATGCTGTAAAAGAAAAGTTCCCTAAAGTTGAAGATGGTGTAATTTGAAAATGAGTTGCAGCTAGTGGAGTCAAAGGACGTTCAGCAACTCAACCATTACATACTTTATCCGGTGGAGAACAAGTAAAGATTAAAATGTGTATTCTAGTTCATACCCCTTGTAATGTTTTAATTCTCGATGAACCAACTAACCATATTGATGCTGCTTCTAAAGAAGTTTTAGAAGAAGAATTAAAAAAATGAGAAGGTTCATTAATTTTAATTACCCACGAACATTCTTTCTACCAAGGATGAATTACTGATATTATCCAAATTAACAAAAAGTAATATGTTAAAAATAATCGCTATCGGAATGAAAACTGATTATGACAGTTTTATTCAAAACTATGAAAAAAGACTTAAAGGTTGTTTTGCTATAAAGTGAGTTAAAATCGATTATTCCGGAGCAAAAGATAATCTTGCCAGAAATGAAGAAAGTAAGGAAATATTTAAACACATTAGAAATGAAGATTATGTTATTTTACTTGATGAAAGAGGGAAAGAACTTGATAACTACGAACTTTGTGACAAACTAGTAAAAAATCATAATATTGTTTTAATTATTGGCGGACCATACGGGGTAAACGAAGAACTAAGAAATAGAGCAAATTTTATGTGAAAACTAGGAAAATTAATTCTACCTTACGAAATAGTCCGTTTAATTTTAACCGAACAAATTTATCGTTCACAATGTATTTTTTTAAACCACCCTTATCACCATAAGTAGTTTGATGTAGTTTAGAATGTTAATCCATCTAATTAAATCACTTCTTAAATATAGTTAGTTAAAACAATACCCCGGTTGATTATTAACCTTCTTGACTATCATTAGTTATATTCAACAATACTTCGACTCAAGTAATAGCGACAAGTTTATCGTTATTTAAAATTTCAAGTTTAAAATATCAACTTTCTTGTAAAGGATATTCAACGTTTTCATCTAATATAGGATGAATAATAAGTTTTAATAAGTTAATTCCAGGTTCGGTAATAATACTAGAACCATCGTGCTCGATTTCAGTATCAGAATTTATACCATCCACTCATTTGTATGTTCCATAATCATATAAACCAAAACTAGTAGTCATATTTAAACCATTAAAAGTAAAAGATGTTAGCTGAAGAGTATTATCTGTACCTACATTCACATTTTTATACGAATCAGCAGTGTTGTAAGCTATTTTCACAACATTCACAACTTTTATATCGAAAGATACGGTTTGTGAAAAAGATACAGTGTTAACAACAGAACTAATTGTTACACTTATTGGATATATTTGTTCTAAACCATTTGAAACATCGTGTATTGGAGAACCTGAAATACAATTATTTTCAATACTTACACCTTCAGGTAAACTACCACTCTTTAGTTCCATCGTTAAATTTTCTTGAGCTACACTATTTGAATTAAATAAAGCTGTAGGTTTAATCGACAATCCAGTCGCATCTTTTACTGCGATTGTGACTTCGTTGTTGATTAAATTTGCACCATGATTTTGTAAAGTTGGTTCAAAAGCTGAAAGTTTAACAGCTAAATAAAATTTCACAACTTTTGTTGCTGAGTATTTTCCACTAACAGTTGCGGTGTATGTGTATTCAGTTGTACCACTTTTGATAATTGTAGGGATTCCTGATATATTATGATTTTCGGCATTAAAATCTAACCCAGCTGGTAAATTTGGGGTTAAAGTGTATGTAACATCGCATTGATTAGTTACATTATTTTCTTCAACATCAAGAATTGAGGTAACCGTTGGAAGTGGTATATTTGTGCTTTCAGCTATTTTTAAGTTTTGATTGCTAATATTATCCATAGCCACAGTAACTTGAGTATTAGGGACAATGGTAATGGTGAATGAATTAGATATTTCCATATAGTCATGTCCACCGTATGAATATCTCGCACTAATGGCACAAGAAAAAGAATTACTTGGCATTTCTGATAAATCAAGTGTACCACTAATTTGTCCAGTTTCTGAATTAAGTGATAATCCATTTAAGTTTGGTTGAGTACCGTAATAACCAAATGTTACATTCGCACTAGCAGGTAAATCTTCTCCCATAAACTCTAGGCAATTTTTTAAGTTAGGAGTTGGCTGAACAAGTGAATTGTATTGGAAAGTTACATTACCAATTTCTTGTTTAAATTCTAAAGCATCGATTTCAATTGAAAATTCATTACTTGTAACCTCTAATATGTTGGTACTACTTAAAGACAATGTAGCAGTTATTTCAATAAATAAAGGTTTAAGATTGTGTTCATAAGAACCAGTAATAACTCCTGATGCATTAGAAAAATTTAACCCAGCTGGAAGGGTAGTTATACCTTCATTTTTAATTGTGTAGCTGTATTCTAGTGTTGAACCTTCAGGTTTATTATCTTGGGTCAGAACTTCTTCGTCAAGTTTAAGTTCGGGGGTAACAGTTACTGTTTCGTGAGCATTTTGTGTAACGTCGTAAATAGTGGTAAGTTTTAAACCTTTTTCTGGTGCAAAGAATTTAAGTTTGGTAGTATCTTTTGTAGAAGTGAATGTGGTTTTTCCTGAGATATCTACTATTTCAGAAGACACCGCTCCAGTTAAAGCAAACTTTATATTCGATTCTTCAGATTCACCGAAGGTAATAACGTTGTAATAACCAGTTGTAGGGAGAAAAACATCTGGTGTTCCAGTTGCATCAACTAATCCTGCTGAAACTAAAGCAACACCGTTTTCACTTTCAAATAGTGTTGCAACCGGTTCGTTATTTACTTGTTTAGTTACTCTTCCAGATAATTTACAATCCGTTACTAGAGAATCAACTAAACTACCTTTCGTTAATACAAGATCAAAAGTTGTAGTGTTTGTTTCAGCGGGCTCTGTTGTTTTTCTACTTGTGTAAGTAGCTACTAAATGATTCCCTTCAACTTTAATTTGTAGTTCTTTAACCACACCTATAGTAGTATCAGGATTTTCTGGTAGATTTGCACCGTAAAGTTGTACGAGAGCATTAGCTAAATTTTGAATATCAAGATTTTGATTTAATAAGTTTTTGAAATTTGTATTATCCAATCCTACTCAAGTAGTTCCTTGAGTTATTAAACTACTACTAGTGTTTATTAGTTTTTCGTTATTCGTTAAATAAGAACTAACATCACTAGTCTTTTTTAAATACACAGTTGCATCAACAACCGGTTCATTACAGCTTGTTAAAACAAAAGTTGTACCAGCAGATAAAGTAAGTGCTCCAACAAATGCTGTCGTTAAAATTAGTTTTAAGTTTTTGTTATTCGGCATAGGAATGCTTTGTTGGGTGGGTATTAGGTGAAATTATATCTAAAAGAAAAATATGTCGTCTTTTCTCCTAGTATATGGTCCGGACGAATTTTCTGTGTTTTCAGATAATAAAAATGTCTTAAATTTAAAACATTTCGTACTTTTGACACAAAGTATTTTTTAATTAGTAGTCGAATGTTATTTTGACTGTCTGAATAGTAGAACCGATAAAACTTGATTCATCCTGTACGTCAGTACTCCAAATTTCACATTTGATTCGTAACGTGTAAAATATTGTGGATGATCATGTGTAGTTTTTTGGTTCTGTTGATAATGTTCCATCATCTAATAAAACAAATGGCAGATTTTTTCAATCAAGAGGTTCGCCTTCGCTGTCAACAGTAGAAAACTTTACGTTTCACATATTTTGATCTATCACACTGTTGTTTATTCTCACCACACAAGGAGCATCTTGTCAAGGATTTCACGAACCAGGAGATGTAAAAAACGAGTTATTAGATCAATATTTTAAACTAATTACCAATTTAGTTTTCCCATCATCTCATATCGCTCCCAACCATCAATTATTAACAAACCAAGTTGGAGCACTGGAATATCCATGTATTAATAAATAACCACAATCAGAATGATTAGTAAATGTTTGGTTTCAGTTTCCTAATGTTTTTACATCGTATTCTAATGGTAAATACATATCTCATCGTGTTGTTGGAAAAACTACATCCCTAAACATTTCATAAGCAACAAATTCTTCTCCATTGGTTGTCATATCGACAACAGAAAAAACTGCTTCATTTAAATTTAGGTTTTCTAATCCGTTCAACCCGGCATTCTGAAATGTTCGATATCCCGTGTATACATCTCTGGATTGTATCATATTAGGAACCGCTACCACCATTCCTTTTAAGTCCAAAGTTTTTAATTTATTTAAATTAGTTTGGTCAAAGGTATTACGAGCTGAATAAACCATTTTGCTTTGTGCCATATTTTCTGTAGCGAATATTGCTCCATTCAATTCTAATGATTCTAAGTTTTGTAAATCTGCACTTAAGAAAGTATTACATCCAGTAGATATTATTCCTGTTTGTGTCATATTTTGACTAGCAAACACTACATCTTTTAAACTTAAGTTTTTTAACGAAGTAAAGATTGCTGAATCAAAAGTGTCATTCGCTGTTAAGATATCTCCGGTTTGAGACATTTCCTCAGTACTAAAAACCGTTCCTTGCAAATCTAAAACTTCTAAACTTGGAAATTCGGTTCCATAGAATGTAAAATAAGCAGTTTGTACTTTAGCTTCAGTCGTCATTTTTGGCACAGCAAATTCTACTCCATCCAATTCTAACGAAACTAAATTTTCTAACTCAGCAAATAAAAACATACCTGTTGCTGTAGAAATTTCACCAGAGTTCGCCATTTGCTCTGATGCGAATACCGCACCCGCTAGATTCAAAGAAGTTAGATTATTTAAATGGGCATAACCAAAAGTTCCGTATGCGGTTTCTGCTCTTCCTGACTGAGTCATGTTTTTTGATGAAAATATAGCACCTTTTAAATCTAGCAACTCTAAATTTTCCATATGAGCATCGTTAAAAGTATAGCATGCTGTTTGGACATAAGAATTGGTAGTCATATTTTCTTCAGCAAATTTTGCATTTCCAAAATTTAATTTTTTTAAGTTTTCAAGGTTTGCTTCACGAAATGTGTTGTAAGCGGTACAAACACTATCGAGATTGGTGGACATTCCGCTTGCAGCAAATCTGGCATTAGAAAAATCGATTAATTTTAGATTTGATAAATTTGCATTTCTAAAAGTTTCATGAGCGGATTGTAGTACACCAGAACTTGCTCAAACAGAATTATTAAAATCGATTTCTATAAGTCCACTTAATTCATATCCTTCAAATAATTTTTCTCCCGTACTTTTAGTATCAATGTTTGGCAAAAATGTTAAACTACCAAAATCTATCTTCTTTGGTTTTCATGTATCAAAAACTGTTTTAGCAAAAACGCATTCTCCAGAAATGTATTTCACATTTTCTTGATTAGAAAAATCTAAAACTTCATAAGTATCTAACAAACTCAGATTTGAAACAACATCAGGGTTAAAACCAGTAATAGTATCAAAATCATTTACCGTTTTTGTTAATGAAAAAATACTACTATTAAGAGGTGGTTTAAAATCATCACTTCCTACTTCGATTGAAATTTTAGCTACTTTTTCTCCATCTTTAGCTTCTACTTCAAATTCTTTAACATTAGTGATTACTACTTCTGCATCTACTATAACAGTTAATGTGTTTCCATCTTCTACACATTCAATGCCATTAAATGTGTCATATATTCATTCAACTTGGTTAGGACTTTCAACGCTTAAAATAACTTCATCTCCTGGTTTACAAAATAAATTATCAGGGTTGATGTATTGGGATTGAATGACAAAATCGTCTTTTTTAGGAGTTGGTGGTTTGCATTGAGAAAGTCAAACAGCAAAAACAACGATTCCTAAACCACCAAAAATTCCTGAGACTATATTAAATTTTGTTCGTATTATTTTTGCTCGATGTTTCGATAATTTTAAAGACGTCATTTTTTGCGAGAATTTACTTGTTATTTCCACCCATTTTTCACAAATAAGATATATTCTCATCTTTAATATTTTTTGAGATTTTTTCTCATGCTTCAGGATCTTTTTCTTTTAAAGTTTCGCTCATAACTTCTAAAACTATAGCAAGTTCTTCTTTCGTTGCCCTTTCCATCACTTGTTCTCTAGTTAATCTTTTGTCACCTTTTTTTCTCATAATTTCAAAGAAATTATATTCTGAAACAAAGTACACTAGGCCATCAAAATGTGGGACATATTTTAATTTGTAAGTAAACACATTACCGAATTAATCCTATTTCAAAATCAACATTCTTTGTGTCTAATGTGGAAACCCAGTTTGTTGGATCAGATATATCTACTTCACCAGAAAGGCAAAGAGTAAGATTTGAATCATTATTTGTCTTAAATATTACCGCATTGTATCATCCGGGTTTAGGAGCCCCTTCACCTGTTCCTACGCTATGTATCAAAGAAGCATTTATCAATTCCGCACTACCTGCACCTTCATTTTGTACAACACCATTTGTTTGTCAATTTTGTTTAGCTGTTATTTTAGCGGGTACTATTTGTCCTGCTTCTACATAACCTTTGGTTAAAGTGAATTCTCAAGTTTTGATAGTTTTGGTTGTAGTTTCTGCGACAACGGTTTTTTCAAAAACAAGTTTAAAAGAATCTCCTGAAACAGTTATAGAAAGTTGACTTGTAGTTCCTACAACAACCGCTAATGATGGGGCAAAGTTTTGAACAAACGAATTAGCTAAATTTTGGATAGTAAGATGTGTATTTAAAAATTTACTAAATTCAAAATCTTGTGCCAATTCATCTTTCTGACTTACGATATCATCTGTATCATTTAATCTACTAACATGAGTTGATAAATAATTTTCAGCTTCTTCGGTTGTAGTCATTACAACAGTTTCTTCAGCTTTGCTACAACCAGTTAAAGCAAACAATGAGGAAACAGATAAAGAACTAATTCCCGCAAACAATGCAGTCAATGTTAATTTTGTTCTTTTATTTATCATACAATTAAAAGTATATTTTAAAAGCAAGGAATTGTATTTTTAAAACAAAAAACGCATTGTTTTTAATGATATTGCTTCATTTTTACTTAGGTATTCTACCCAATTTTGGTATTTTTCCAAAACAGGGCATATAACTTTTTTATGGGAAAATTTTATATCCGTAAAAAGTATTTAGAAAAACTTTTAGAATTAAAA
>JAITFH010000022.1 GCA_031281465.1 Mycoplasmataceae bacterium
CAATAAGTAAAGAAGATTCAAACTAACTAAATATGTCCTATAAAGCACTAAAAACGTTAGTCTTAGCTATATAATACAGAAAGCAACCAAGGGGTGGGAACTTTGAGGTTAATTTCAGGATGTTGTTATTAAAAACACTACGGATTTTAGTAGAACAGTAAGTATTTTGAGTATTGATGATTTTGATGCTACTAACAGTAAATATCGAATAAACATTTATGGAAATTGATTGGATGGAGACGTTTTGGAAGTAAGTTTAAGTAAACGAGGATTTGAATTTATTAAACTATCTTCTTTACAATGTACTGTTTTTAAAATACTTAATGTTACACTATTAAGTTTATTATCTGATGGTGAAGCAAACTATGTGAACACAACATTTTTAACTTTAAATACTTCTTCTCCAATTAATGGATTAGCGATAGGAGAAATAACTTTAACAAACAAAACCACTAGTTCAAGAACCATCACAGTTAGTTCGGTTAACAACGATCCATTACAATACCGAATAGGAATTTCTGGAACATGAAACGAAGGAGATGTAGTTGAAATTTCTGTTCAAAAACTTGGTTACAATATTTCTCTAAATCCAACTGCAACTCTTCACTGAGCTACTCCTATTGTTATTACTTCAGTTGATGTAGATGGGGAAGAAGGAGAAGAACCTTCTACTACGTTAACACTAGTAACCGATCATGCTGTAGAAGGATTAAGCGCAAGCGACTTAACTCTTACTAAAATAGATGCGGCTGATGATTCAAATGTAATATTAGGTGATATCCAAGCAGAATATGAAACATATACATTCCCTCTTAGTGGTAATTGAACAGAAGGAGATGTGTATCAAATAACTGTAAGAAAATTTGGGTACCAAATCACTGGTATGCCACAAATTACTTTACACAATAAAAACGTTACCATAACTAGTGTAACTCAAGTTGGTGGAGCAATTGGAACGCTTACTACTCAATCTTTATCTATTCAACTTACTTCTACTATCGATGGGTTAGCCAAGGAATGTATTAGTGTTTCTGATATCACAACTCCTGCTGCAGCAATTAATGTAAATTCGATTACAATTACTGATACATTAGTTAATGTTAATATTTCTGGCAGTTGAAATAATAGCGATAATTGTACTGTTGTTATTACAAGAAGAGGATATGTAATAACAAGTCCTGAACAACCAACAACTATTTATAGAGATATTACAACTCACTATAATGTAGTTTCTGTAACTCCAGATGGTTCTGCTGGTACCACAACTACTACTAAATTAACTTTACAACTTAATACGGGAGGAACAGTTTTTCCAATAGTTATGAGCGAAGTGGTTGTAACTAACCAAGCTACAGATGAAACTATAACAGTTACCGGTGTTTCTTCACAGGCATCCTTAGGAAGTGGTTTGTTCGAATATGAAATTTTTATTCAATGTTCATGAACTGATGGAACGGAAGCCAATGTAGCTTTAGTTAAAGAAGGATATACTTTCGAGAACAATAATAGAACTGTTACACTTTCTACTTCAATTTCTGCATATAAAAAATTAGAAGCTAATGGAGCAAGTGGTGAAACTTTAACTACTAAATTAACTTTAGATATTTTGCATAACGAAACATGAGCATTACTACCAGCAGATATTCAATTAGTTTTAACTTCTACTGCTCCAGAAGCTTCCATTACTGTAAATAGTGTTAGTGATCCAACAATATCTCAACACGATTCTGAATACTGAGATCAGTATGAAATTGGTATTACTGGTAAGTGATATAACGGAGATTTAGTTACACTTGCTATCGTTAAAGTAGGGTGTCAAATAACTGGAGATATTTCTACCTATTTGTTTACTCCATTTGTAACGATTAATGGAGTGGTTGCTAACGGAGAACATCTTACTACTAGTTTAACAGTAACACTTGATAAAGATGTAGGAACGTTAACAAACCAAAATATTTTTTTAACTTGTAATGGACATCCTGAAATAATAATTACCATCGGAGATGTTACTGGACCAACTGGGGATGGAACAAGTGGGTATGTATACCAGGTAAACATTACTGGTAACTGAACAAAAGGTACAGTAGTTAATATTGTTATCGATGTAGCTGGTTATACATTTAATCCTTATACAGATGAAATCGTATTAAATTAAATACCGCCTAATAGGTATAGCTGTATGTTATGTTATTTGCGGACATGTCTACAATAGAAATAATAACTAAAAATTTTGTTGAAGTTTAGGCAATAGTTTTGCTAAAACTTCTTCTAAAACAGTTGGTAAATCTTTAGAAGCATCAATTTCAATAATTCTTCCAGTTTTATCACTATCAATGATCTTTCGATAAGCATCATAAACCATTTGGTGTAAACCACCTTTTTCTTTATCGATTCGATTAACTTCTCTTGTTTTGTTAGAAAATATTCTTTCTAAACCAACTTCTGGTTTTACCATTAGAATAAAAGTAACATTAGGTAAAACTCCTTGCATAGCAAATTCATTAATTTTAAGAATATTTTCTACACCTAGTTTTCTTCCATATCCTTGATAAACAATAGAAGAATCAATATAACGATCGCATAAAACTATAGCATTCTTTTCTAAATTAGGTTTAATAAAATCACTAACATGTTGAGCACGTGAAGCTGCAAAAAGTAAAGCTTCAGTGTGGTAATCTATTTTGTATTCTATTTTATTAAGGAGAATGTTCCTAATGTCTTCTGCGATAGGATTATTTGTTCCACCTGGTTCTCTTGTTAATAAGATAGAATGATTAGAAAACTTTTGTTGTAATGTTTCACCAACCATTTTTAAAATGGTACTTTTTCCTGACCCATCAGGCCCTTCGAATGTGATGAAAAATCCGCTCATTTGCTCGTTAATTCAATTATATTGTTTTACGAGGAAGGAATGATTTATGTGGAAAAAGTAAACACGATTTGCACAAGGTTTTACCAGTGTTTTAGTTATGATTTTAGTTCATTAAGTTTAATAACTTTTTCAAGTTTATCACCAGTTTCTTTTGTGGTATTTTCGACTTTTTCAACTCTTTTGGTAAGATCGTCAACTTTAGTTTCGATCCTAGTGTTGAACTTTTTTTACTCAGCATTAACCGTTTTCTGCTCAGCAATAAACTCTTTCACATCAGAGTTAAACCTAGTTTGTTCATCGATAAACTTTAAAAGTATTTCTTTAAGACTTCCGTCTCCGCCATCTCCACCCTTACCTTTCATTAACTCTTTCTCCAATTATTCGTTTACCATTATATACCCGTTGTCTTTAGTGGGTACTAGGGCGTTTTTGATTTGATTTTAAATAACTTAAATTTCATTTTTGTCCTCCATCTATATATTACCGCGTTTTTGACCATTTACTTAAAAAATTTTTAAAAAATGGAAAGTAATATGTGTAATATATTAAGTTGCAAGAAAAAATTTTTCGTTTAAGCAAAAAATGGAGGTTTTTAAAAAGACCCTATGTTTAAAAAAGAACAATATTTTTTCCGCAATTCAAATTTCTTTTTATATGAAATTATTAAAACAAAATTTGTTATATTTATGTGGTTATATATAATTTTCCCATAATGTTTGATAAAGATATAACCGAAATTCTACAGGAATTAAAAACACAAGAAGAAGGACTAAATGACGAAGAAATAAAAGAAAGAATCGCCAAATATGGTTTAAACCAATTGCCAACTAAAAAAAACGATTCATGAATGAAAATTTTTGTAAAACAATTCGTTTCATTTATGTCAATTGTTTTGATTTTAGCTGGAGTTTTATCTTTAATTTTCGGATTCGTTGAAGAAAAAGAAGCTACCACAAATTTCATTGAAGCTGGATTGATTTTTGCGGTATTAATTATTAATGCATTAATTGGAACAATCCAAGAATATAATGCCTCAAAAACTTTAGAAGCATTAAAAAAAATTGGTGCACCAGTAGCAAAAGTTTATCGTAATGGTAAACTACTTGTCGTACCTTCTTCTGACATCGTCCCGGGAGATATTGTTTTCATTGATGATGGAAGTATTATCCCTGCCGACATTCGTCTTATCTCATCTAATAACTTGCAAATTCAAGAAGCTTCTTTAACAGGTGAATCTGTACCCGTTAAAAAGAACGCTAAATGAGTAGGTAAAGGAGAAGAACTATTAGGAGATAGAATCAATATGTGTTTTTCTTCTACCATTGTCACATACGGTAATGGAATAGGAGTAGTTTGTGCTACTGGGCTAAAAACGGAAATTGGTAAAATCGCTAACTTAATTAACAATGAAAAAGAAGTTTCTACTCACATTGAAAAAACAATGAATAGAATTGGTAAAATTCTAACAATCGTTGGTGGAATTGCTGCTGCTATCGTATTAATATTCTCTTATATTAATAACTTTGTAACAACTGACAGCCACAACTGAATGTTACCAATCTTATTAGCAGTTTCTTTAGCAGTCGCTGTCATCCCTGAAGGTTTACCGGCTATGAGTACAGTGTTGATGTCTATGGGAGTAAGAAAAATGGCTAAAGAAAATGCTATTGTTAAAAAACTTCCAGCAGTAGAAACTTTAGGAAGTTGTACTTGTATTTGTTCAGATAAAACTGGAACACTAACGCTAAACCAAATGACAGTGACAAAAATCTTTACCCCCGATGAAATAATAAGTAATAAAGTAGATGAACCAATTGAAGTTAAAAGTGAGAACAATGAAATTTATAAAGAACTATTAAAATGTGGAGCACTTTGTAATACTGCTACCCTAAACCAAGATAACTCTACAGTCGGAGATCCAACAGAAGGTGCTCTATTACTTGTTTGTCAACAATTTAAACTTTCATACGAAACACTACGTATCGAACATCCTAAATTATTTGAATTACCTTTCGATAGTGATCGAAAAAGAATGTCTACTATCCAAAAGGTATTTGATAACGATGTATTGTTCTGTAAAGGTGCAACTGAAGAAGTTTTAGATATCTGTGATTATTACCAAGATGCTAATGGACAAAAACAACCTATGACCGAACAAATCAAAAACCAGATTAAAGATCTTAACGCTAATCTTTCAGCTCAAGCATTAAGAATATTAAGTTTTGCTAAAAGAGAGTTAAATGATGAAGTAAAAGATCAAAACTTAGAAAACCATTTAACTTATATTGGTTTGATGGGAATGATTGATCCACCAAGAAAAGAAGTTAAAGCAGCAGTTTTAAAATGTCGAGATGCTGGAATTAAAGTAGTAATGATTACCGGAGATCACGCCATTACCGCTAAAGCTATCGCTTCAGAGTTAACTATTTTCCAAGAAGGAAACGAAGTTATGAATGGGGATGAATTGGAAAAAATATCTGAAGAAGAATTAATGAAAAAAGTTCAAAAGATTACAGTTTTCTCAAGAATATCTCCTTCTGGAAAACTAAAAATCATTAATGCTTTAAAAAGATCAAATGAAATCGTTTCCATGACTGGGGATGGAGTAAATGATGCTCCATCATTAAAAGCTGCTGATATTGGAGTAGCAATGGGTATTACTGGAACAGATGTAGCAAAAGCTTCAGCTGATGTAATACTATTAGATGATAACTTCACTACCATCGGTAATGCAGTATTCGAAGGTAGAAGAATATTTAGAAATATTCAAAAGGTAGTACAGTTCTTAGTGTCCGGATGTATTGCGGAAGTATTAGTAATTATCTTCGCTACCATCCTTTCTACTTTCTTTGGTTCATCATGGGATGAAATCCTTAACCCAATTCAAATTCTAATGTTGAACTTGGTAACCGATACTATTCCTTGTTTTGCTATCGGAGCTGATAAACTAACTAAAAATAGTAAGTTTAAAAAACCAGATGTATTTAGAGAAATTTTCTCTAAAAATGTAATGTTTAATATCGCTATCACTGGTGCATACTTCTCTTTAATTGCTCTTGTGGGATATGTATTGGGTGAAGTGTTATTACACGAAACCCCACACGCTGGAATGACAATCGCTTTCTTAACACTTAGTTTAGTCCAAGTGTTCCACACATTTAACATGCAAAGTAATTTCGTTTCTATCTTTTCTAAAGAAAACCAATTTAATAAACTAGTTCCTATTTTAACCGGAAGTTCAATTTTGGTTATCGCAGCGTTTGTTGTTGTTGGACTAGTGGGAGGACCAGTTGCTAGTCAAACTCTAGGTATCGTTTCTTTACCAGCTTGAGCTTGAGCAGTTTCTATTATTTTACCATTAAGTGTTATTCCTTTTGTTGAATTAGTAAAATGACTACACCGAATTAATACAAAAAAACACAATCAGTTGTTTGCTGCTACAAAATAATTAATAAGATTAGTAGAAAAGGAAGAACAAAAGTAAAAAATATACTTTGAAAAAATACCAGGTTTAAATAGCTAGATATAATTTATAAATAATGAAAAATCATAAATTTTCTGCTCCGTTTTTAGCTGCTATTTCAGTCGCCTCTCTCTCTCTCTCTCTCTCTCTTTAGTATTAACTAACTGTTCTAATTTTAACAACCAAAAATATGCTCCATACCAACAATTAGAAATAGCTAATGTATTTGAACCAATTTTAGATGGTCCTGATTTTATTAATCTACCCGATGAATCAATAATCCTAAATAGGCTTAAACCTACTTCTGATCATGAAAATGATGTTTATATTGAAGAATTAGAAGTTTTTGATATTACAACAAAAAACTGTAAAGTAAGAGCGAAAGTTTCTTATCACTATAAAATGAACCAATCAATCACTTTTACATACCCAGCTCCATATAAATTCAAGATTAATGATTTCTTCCCTAATGTTGATAAAAATTTAGCTGTTACCGATGGAACCTTACCTGCAGTTTGTCCAGATTACATTTCAGCTTACGATTTAAGTATGAACTATCATGATGTACCTTATCAAGGTAATCATGATCAGCCTAACCATTTTTATTGAGACGCAAGTGTTTTTGTTAATGATTCAGAACAAACACTTTATCAAAATGGAATAAATAGTTTTTGAAGTTTGTTAAGTGGGTTGAAAGCAAAAATCGGAGATAGTGAAGTTTTATTTAATCGTAATCAGATAGATATTGAATCTATTACTGAAAATGACGGAGGAACATTAGGAGTTGATAGTAGATATAAAGTAACGGTAAAAACAAAATCTGACTCAAACTTTTATGTTCCTAATACTAAGTTTGATTTCTATATTGCAAAGAATGTGTATGAAGCAATCAGTGACTATACTACGTTAAAAACTAGAACAACTTTTACTGGAACAAATGATAGTAAGCATTATTACCTTTCTAATAATATAAGTTGGGATGGAAGTGGAGAAATTTACACTGGAGATTTTCACGGTGTATTAGATGGTAGATGAAAAAAAATCACAACTACTAACAACACTATTAATTGAGATGATAATTCAACGGTTTTTGGGGGAGATGGATATTATCGTAATTTATATTTAACTTTACCTAATTGAAAAATGTCAGTCAATGGAAAAGTAAGTATATTTAATTCTGCTAATATAGAAAACTTATATTTAAATGCACATTTGAAGGCAGCTAAAGTTCGAGAAGGTGGAAATGGAAGTTGTGCAGGAATGCTTAGTAATATTATGGGTTCTGATACCTCAAATACTCCTTATAGCAACCGTAAAATTACAATCAAAAGAATATTTATTACGGGAGAAATAGATTTTTCTAATATATACCAGGTGGGAGATTACGAACCAATGACTGGAATAATTTCCGGTAGTTCTAATTTTAACGGTGGTAAAAACACTGTAAAAGTAGAGGATATTAATACATATGTAAATTTTAAAGGTTTTAACGACATGGTTAAAATTGGCGGTTTTTTAAAAAAAACGGAAGGCTATTACTTTGGAGGAATATATGGTACAAGTAAATCCGAAGAAAACAAGTCAACAATTTCTGTTTCTAATGGTTTTGGAGATGGACTAAGTTTGGAATATCCTTCACCATATGTTGGTCAGTTAGACGGAGGAACCGCGACATATACTGAAAACAATATAAAATGAACGGTAGCTTCCACAACTGATCTTGATCGAAAAAAGATAGGTACATATGACACTTGTCTTGGTTATTATGACAATCAAAAGCATTTCTCTGATTTGTGATGTATCCCTACCACTGATAACAGAGCAATTCCCCAACGCGCATGAGCAGCAGGAATTTTTTAGTTTTCTACATATAATTTCATTAGTTTTAAATTAATGCTAAATAAGAAAATATTTCGTTCATTTTTTTCATCAATATTAATCTCCACCCCCCCCTACTTTTTACAACCAATTGCTCTAATTTCAACAGTCAAAAATATTCTCCTTACCAACAATTTAATTTAAGTGATGTATTTGAACCAACTTTAGATGGTCCAAATTTTTCTACTATTCCTGATAAAGAGACAATATTGAATAGACTAAAACCTAAACCTGGTCATGAAGGAGATGTTTATATAGAAGAATTACAAGTGTTCGATATCACTCCTGGTGGTTGCAAAATCAAATCAGAAATATCTTGACACTACAAGATTACCTCGCAATTAGTTTTTACATACCCGGCACCATACCAGTTTAAAATTAATGATTTCTTTCCTAATATTGACAAAAACTTAGCTGTTACCGATGGAACCTTACCAACAGTTTGTCCAGATTACATTTCAGCTTACGATTTAAGTATGAACTACCACGATGTGCCTTATCAAGGTAATCATGATCAACCTAACCATTTTTATTGGGATGAAAACGATTTTGTTAACAACCCAGCACAGACGCTCTATCAAACAGGAATCAACAATCTTTGAAGTTTATTGACAAGTTTGAAAGCGAAAATCGGAGATGGTGAAGTTTTATTTAATCGTAATCAGGTAGATATTGAATCTATTACTGAAAACGATGGAGGTGTACTAGGTGTAGATAGCAGATACAAAGTAACGATAAAAACAAGACCTGATTCTAATTTTTATGTTCCCAATACTAAGTTTGATTTCTATATTGCGAAGAATGTGTATGAAAAAATTACTAATTACGGAGAATTAACTAATCCAAGTATTTTTACAGGTTTGACAAAACACTATTATTTGGATAACGACATAGCATGAGAAACTGCAAATAAAAATGAAATAAAAATTCTTAATTTTGATGGTGTTTTAGATGGTAGATGAAAGAAAATTGATTCTAAAGGAACTTTCAACTATGCTGGTAATTCGGTATGTTTTTCTGGAGGTGCGAAATTTAGAAATCTATATTTAACAATTAATAATACAAAAACTTACTGAAATAGTGGTAGTGGCATCGTAGATAGTTCTGGAACTTCTATTTTTAGTAATTGTGATATTGAAAATCTATATTTAAATGCTAAAATTCAAGCGAGCGATAATATTAAAAATTCTAATGGAATTGGTTTTCTTGCTAAAAAGCTTTTTGAAAACCCTAGTGGAAATGCATATGCAAAACGTCATTTAGTGTGAAAAAGAATTTATTTAACAGGAGAACTTGATTTTAGTAAACTTAGTACTTCTGGGACATGAGAACCGATGGCAGGAGTACTTTTTCCGGTAGCATGATATAAAAAAGGTTCGAATAATAATACCTTAACTGTTGAAGATGTTAATTCTTGAGTTAATTTTAAAGGTTATCCAGCAACCATTGGAGGAACAACTTTTAATAGCCAACAAGGAAGATGATTTGGATACGCAAGAAATGATGATGACACTACTAATACAGATTTTAGTATTACTAATTTGTTTTATGACGGTTCAAATAAAATAGCTCCTAGTAGAGATTATGTCTCTGTAAAGGATGTGCCATTTAATACCACTAATACCAAAACACTACTTACTACCACCGATGATAGAACTAAAATTTCAACTTATCGAGGCATACTTGGTAAGTATCAAAATGTAGAACACTTTAACGATTTATGATGTATCCCTCAATCTGTTGGACGTCCTATTCCCCAACGTGCATGAGCAGCAGGAATTTTTTAGTTTTATAATCTATACATATGTATAAAAACCTTTTAAAATTAAGCTCTTGTTTACTAATTTCAGGAGCAATTGGAACAGTTGCTTATTCTTTAACTAGTTGTTCAAATTCTAAAGTTTTAGATATTTCACAAACTTTCGATTCAGTTGATGAAGGTATATTATGACAACCAAACGATAGTGTTACCCTATCAGTAACAAACGCAAATAAAGAAGATGTAGAATGAAATGACGAACCAATGGAACAATATCAAGATGTATTGGAGTTTAATATTTCTCCTACCAACGATTTAGTAATTACTGTTAGTGCAAACTATAAGATTGCTGAACTTACAACTTTTGAAATAGTTGCCTCAATTGGAAACGATATAGGCAAAGCTACAATAAGTGTAGGAAAAGTTGTCAAAATTCCTCTTTCTACAGAATATTTTACTTTCGCCGAAAATGGACAAAATGATACGATTACCGGTTTTAGTCAACTAGTAAAAGAAGATTATGATTCATTAAACGAATTTAATGTTTGAGATTTTTCTAATCAAACTAACGTTAAATATGTTGACGGAAACTGCACTTTTGAGACTGCTATCATGAACAATTGGAAAGTGGGAATAATAAACTTTGGAAGTTTAACATTTTTAAATAATACTAGCTGAAAAACAGGTGCCGGACTTTTTAAAGAAGTAAATTTCAGTTCACTTTATTCTTTAAATTTCGGAGTTTCTGTTTGAGCGATTCAACAAACAAATTATTCGGCATACGAAACATTTAAAAAAGCTAAATTTCCTAACTTAAAAGAATTGAAAATTAACCAAGCAGCATTTGCTGCATCAGAGATGAGAAATAAAGGATCTTACATTTTTACCGGATACGAAACGTTTAGCGAAATTGAAGCACCTAAACTAAAAGAATTAGATTTGTCAAACATTTCACTTGCTGTACCACAAATGAACGAAGACGATTCTTTATGTGTTGTTCATACTGGACTTGAAATGTTTAAAAAAGCCGAGATCCCCAATCTTGAAAGCCTTAACCTTACTAATGCGAAATTTGCGGCAACCGGAATGACAATAAGTGGAAGCGTTTACACAGCGGATTGTATGTTCCAAAATGCAGACTTATCCAATCTGAAAGAACTAAATTTATCCAAAACAGTTTTCGCTGCAACCGGAATGGGTGGTGAACCAATTGTAGAAACAGCTCGTCATACTTTTGCTTCTGCTATTCTACCAAAACTAATTGATTTGAATTTATCCGAAACAGTGTTTGCGGCAACCGGAATGACACAAAACGGAGATATTAGAACCGCTAATAATACTTTTTTTAGTATAAATTTTTCTAGCCTAACGAAATTAAATTTATCTGGTACAATCTTTGCAGCAAGTGGGATGAATGAAGAAAGGGAAATACGCACCGCAAGTTATACTTTTGATAGTGCGACATTCCCTAGTTTAACGAAATTAGACTTATCCGAAACGATATTTGCGGTAGGAGAACAGGAGTTAAATTTTAGTCCAGCTTATAACACATTTTTGAATACTACATTTTCCGATAGTTTCACAAAACTTTATTTACCAACCGAATATGATGTAAATTTAGGAGCATGAGTTAATACTTTTGCTCCTGGACACCCAGGAGCAACTATAAGCATCTATGGATATGGTGCTTGCCCTACAGATTGATTTAGCGATAGCTGATGACCAGATGCTATATGAGTTCCCACAAATAATTAAATTTTAGAAAAATTTATAATTTATACATATGACTAAAAAATATTTTTTTCTAAAAACAAGTTCGATTGTAGCATTTGTTGGTTTAGCAACCACTAGTGGTTGGCAGCTAGTAAGCTGCCAAAACCCTACTAATGATCCGACATTAAAAATCTTAGATGAATTTGACACGAAAGACAATGACAACATATTATGTCATCCAGAAGATTCAGTTACTTTAACTGTAGAAAACACAAACGGTGCAGAAGTTAGTTGAACTGTTACAAATGAAGAAGAATATGAAGACATATTAAGTTTTGATGATTCAACGGCAGAACAATTAGTACTTACCGTTGATGCTGATTACATAATCGCTGAAGTACAAGAAGTTGAAGTTATTGCTTCAGCTGGAGATAAAAGTGATAAAATCATAATTAACATAGGAAAACTTATTCCGGTTCCGCTTACTTTAGATTATTTCAGTTTTGGTAATGAAAAAGGTGAAAATGATATGATTGAAGGGTTCAGCGATGGAGTGCTCACTAATCCAAGTTTACTAGATGGTTTTAATGCTTTAGATTTTTCAAATCAAAACAACATTAAGTATGTTGCATTCTATTGCACATTTAGCACTAATAATGTAATAGAAGACTGAAAAGTTGGGTTAATAAATTTTGGAAATTTAATTTTTTTAAACGATAATGATGGTTATACAGGAAAACACCTTTTTGCTGAGATTACTTTTAACTCATTGTATCGTTTAGATTTTGGTACATCTACTTGGGCAAATGAAAATACTTCTTGGTCAGTGTGCGAGACTTTTGTTGTTTCTGATTTTCCTAATTTGAAAGAATTGGTTATGAATAAAGCTAATTTTGCATGTGAAGGAATGGCACCGGACGAAGGAGAAATTTTAACAGCTTATGCCACGTTTGCTGGTGCAACAATGAATAAGTTAAAAGAATTAGATTTGTCGAATGCGGCATTTGCTGTACCACTAATGAGTAACAAGGTAAACCTGATATTTATACAACGGCAGAGACTTTTGCTCATACAAACTTTCCTGCGTTAGAAAAACTAAATCTTTCTAACGCAAAATTTGCTTCAGCGGAAATATCTATAAATGCGGGGATTTCCACCGCTAGTAATACTTTTCGCAGTTCTGTACTCCCTAATTTAAAAGAACTAATCTTAACAACCACCGCTTTTGCAGCTACACAAATGGTGGCTGATGGAGTAATTAATACCGCATCTACCACTTTTAGCTTTGCAAATTTATCTGGTTCAAAAGAGCTAAGTTTATCTAACGCGATATTCGCTGCGGAAGGAATGAGCACAGGAAATACTCAAGGAATATATACCGCAATGGATACTTTTTTAGAATCAGATTTATCAGAATTGACCAACTTGAGTTTGGATGGTGCGATATTTGCAGCTTCAAACATGTGTGTTGATGGACTAATTAGTACCGCTTGCCAAACTTTTGAGAAAACAGAACTTGCCAAAATTGAAAAATTAAATCTAACCGGTGGAATATTTGCAGTGAATGGAATGAGTCAAGAAGGAACAGTTGAAACAGCGGTTTTCACTTTTGGAGAAACAAAATTCCCTAATTTAAAAGAACTAAATCTTTCTGAAACAGTGTTTGCGACAAGCAATATGATTTCTTCTGGAACTGTAGAAGTTGCTATTGATACTTTTGCTCGTTTTGAAATTACTGATAAGTTTGCAAAACTTTACTTACCAACAGACTATGATGAAGAACTAGGCGAATGATATGGAACTTTTTCTAACAATAGTCCTTACACTAACCCTATAACTATTTATGGCGATGAAGAAGCTTCGTGAGAATGATTTAATGTAAACTGATGACCAAACGCCACTTGAACCGAATAGTTCTTATTTTCACTTTTCTTATTAACTCTACTTTCTAAATAGAAATTTAGAAAGAATATAATTCTTATATGGCTAAGAATAGCAAAAATAATAATATTCCTGAAGAAAATATTCCGGAAAAAATTATCGTAACTAATATCGAAGATGTAATGTCTTTTGCTTTTGGAAGATATGCCAAAAGCATTATTCAATCCCGTGCCTTACCCGATATCCGTGATGGACTAAAACCAGTACAACGAAGAATAATTTATGCAATGTACGATTTAGGAATCGTACATAACCAACCACACAAAAAATCAGTTAGGACGATTGGTGAAGTAATTGGTAAGTATCACCCACATGGTGATAGTTCAATCTATGAAGCAATGGTTGTAATGAGCCAAGATTGAAAAAAGAATATTAAACTAATTGATATGCACGGTAATAACGGTTCATTAGACGCTGATCCTCCTGCAGCTCCCCGTTATACCGAATCTCGTTTAAGTTTGTATAGTGAAAAATTAATCGAACTTATTAATAAAAAAACAGTAGATTTTATTGATAACTTCGATGGTAGTGAACAAGAACCAGTAGTGCTACCCAATCTACTACCCAACTTATTAATTAATGGTGCTAATGGTATAGCTGCTGGATATGCTACAAATATTCCACCATTTAATCCAATCGAATTATTGGACACGGTAATTGCTCGAATCGATGCTCCTAATTCAAGATTAGACACTATTTTAAAAATATTACCAGGTCCTGATTTTCCAACTGGAGGAATTATTTTAAATCGTCAAGGTATTCGTGATGCTTATGAAACTGGAAGAGGAAAAATTGCTATCAGAGCAAAAATGGAGTTGGTAGAAAAAGATCGTAAAAAGAAAATTTACATTTCTGAAATCCCTTATGAAACAGTGAAATGCAATATTATCGATCAAATTAATGATTTAGCAGAAAAATTTGAAACATTAAACATTATTGAAGCTCACGATGAATCTGATATGAGTGGAGTTTCTATATGTATTAATTTAAGAGATAATGCTAATTATGAATTTGTAAAAAACTATTTATGTAAAAATACTGAGTTACAGATTTCTTATAGTTTTAACATGATTGCAATAAGTGATAAAAAACCAGTTCTCTTCTCTATTTTTGAATATTTAGATAGCTTTATTAAACATGCTATTGAAATAGTTACCAAAGCTGTTACATTTGATTGCAATAAAGCTAAACAAAGAAAAGAAGTGATTGAAGGAATTATTAAAGCTATTTCTATTGTCGATGATGTGATTTTATTAATAAAGAAAAGTGCAGGAAAAGCTGATGCTAAAAAATCACTTATTGAAAAAATGTTTTTTACTGAATCACAAGCAGAAGCAATTCTTGAATTAAAACTTTACCGTCTTTCTAACACAGATGTGGTAGAATTAAAAAAAGAACAAGAAGAATTGAAAGCAAATATTACAGAATATGAAATGATATTAAATAACGAAGAATATCGTAATAACTATCTTAAAACTAAATTAAGAGAATATAAAAAGATTTTTAATCTTCCGAGAAGAACAATGTTCAGCGACGAAGAAGCTAATGTACAAATAGAAGCGATAGATGTAGTGGAAGATCGTCCAATCTTTATAGTTGTTACTAGAGATGGATATCTTAGAAACATCCCGATTAAATCTTTTAATAGTTCTGAATATGCAATGATGAAATTTAAAGATGGTGATTACCCTGTTGCTCAATTTGAATCAAATTTAAAAAACAGAATCATTTGTATTACTTCTAAAGGAAACTTTATCTCTATTCCTAACTATAAGATTCAACAAGTGAAATTTAAAGATATGGGTGTACATATCAACACCCTTATCCCTATTGATTCAAATGAAAAGATTGTTTTTGTTTGCGAACACTTAGGAGTTAGTGATAATCGAATCTTAACAATCGCTTCAAAGAACGGATATATCAAAAGAACTAGTTTAGAAAACATTACAGTTTCTAAAACCCCTAAAACAGGAAACATTATGGGCTTTGAAGATGAAGATGAAGTGATTGGATGTTTAATCAATAATGCTGACGAAGAAAAAACCATTTGTGTTACTTCAACTGATGGAAAAGTATTAGCTTATCCAATTAGTCAAGTTAGTGTTATTGGTAGAAGTGGAAGGGGAGTAGTTATGTCAGGAGACAGAAATATCACTTATGCTGACATAACTACTTTAGATGATAAAGATTTCTTACAAATTAATTGTAATTTAGGAAGCAAAAGAATTAAGAAAGATACTATTAAAGTAGCTAAACGTGCTAGTAAATTAACTCCTGTTTTAACACAAGTTAAGACTAACCCTATTATCGTTAAAAGTGCTTACGGTGTTAATGCAAATGATTTATCTTATTTTGTTTTTGAGGATTTTTCTTTTTCTTATATCAAGTCTTCTGATATAACAATTGGTTCTCCTGACACAAGAGTTAGTCCTATTAAAAAAGAAAAATTAGTTAATGCTTTATTAGTGCCAAAAATAGTTGCTGATAAAGTACAAAATATTGATAGCGGCAAAGATGGTGAACAGGGAGGATTGTTTTAAATAAAAATTTAAAACTCCGAAGTGTTTTATAGCAGTATTTAATTAATGTTTCTTTCGATAACCAAAAAAAATTACTTCCACTATTTGAATAAATATATTTTTCTTTGTTTGCTACCTTCTTTATTACTTTATTTTGTTCAAGCATTCACTTGAATAGTGCCGCAACTAGTTTTGCCTTTAATGATGAAAGCTGGATACTGACAAATATATGTATGAATGCCTATAGATTTAATTTTTGGTTGACATAATTTTAATGAATCTCCTAGGTTTTTCCAAGTGGTTTATACAATCTTTGATTTAACAAGTATTATTATGCCATCGGTGGTATTTTTAGTAATGGGTAAAAAAACTTTCTTTCGTTGTATTTGTATAGCTAGCATAATTTACGTATTTTCAATGTTTTTTTGAATCCTTTTCCCGTCATACGATTATTTACTTGATTCAACTTGACATGGACAAGAAATCAATCCAGCAACTTATCCGTATATTTCCCAAGGATGAGGATGCTTTCCGAGTTTTCATAACATCTGTGTAATTGTATTTTTATTAGCTTTTATATTCAATCAAAACAAGTTGCATAATACTTATTTAAATAAAAATAATTTCTTTTTTATAGCATTTTCGGTATTTTTATTGTTCTGTTATGGGATGATAAAATATTTCACTATCGGAGCTTTTTATTATCGTTGAACAGAAATAATTTTTACTATAGTTTTTTTGTGTAGTTTTATTGCTATGTCCCCGCTTTGGTACCAAAACAATTTACACAAAAATAGAGAACAAAGAAATGAAATAACAACACCGATTAACGAAGGAAAGAATTGTTTTTTATATATTAAATTTACATGTATTTTAGTCTTTACTGCACTGTGGATTTTAATATATTTATCTACGATTTTTACTAGGAATCATTTTGTAAGTGATGGTTTGTTTAGTTTAGCGGTATGTTTATTTTTTTACATCGTATGTACTTTGATTTTTACATATGCAAAAGACTTTTCTTTAGCTTATCGAGATTTCTTTGTAAAAATAGTTTATAAGTTCGGTGGGAAAAGATATTTTCCACTAATTAGGATTAATATTATTGTTTGCTTGATTATTGCGGTTTGTGTTCATTTATATATGCAATATTCTTTTTTATTTACTAGATATTAGGTTTGTTTTTAGGGAAAAATATTACAAAAAAGAAAAACTTTTCACACCGCTTTGGACTTTATTTTCGAATTTTTTTAAAATAAAGTCTAAAGGTTGAGTGAGAAAATAATTATTCATTTTTTGTTAGAATATTTAATAATTCATTTTCTTCAGAAAAACAATTTTCTCCTGTAAGGGAAATTGTTAGACTTCCAAGTTTGTAATTTCCTTCCTTTTCAAATTTCAAAATCGGTATAATGTTGGGATTCACCAGTTTAATTTGTGTATCATTTGTGTAAGTATACGATTTGACGTATTCTTCGTCCTCGTTTTTATATTTAGAATATATAGCATCTAGATGTTTGTTTTTTCCTTTTCCTATTTCTTCAATTAGTTCTAAAATAGTTTTACCGGTATGCAATTTATCTATTAAAACAACAGTAAAGAAAACTGTTTTTTTGGGATTAAAACAAGGCAATTGTCGAAAATCTATATAAATTTCTTTTTTATATCTAGTAGTTGTTTTTACCTCAATATAAATTTCTTTAGTAAAAGAAAAATCAAATAATTCGTTAATTTTTGTATCGGAATTTATTTGATAATATTTTGCTCATTCTATTTCATTTTTTTCTAAAAAATAAATAAAAACAACTTCTCCTAAATCTCCTAAAAGTGTGTGTTCTTTCTGTTGTCTATTTCAAAACTCTCCAAAATTCTCTATATTTTTTAGAAACGGAATAGATTTGTCGTATTCCGTTTCTATTAAATTTCAAAGAAATGTTTTGAAGTTTGAAGAAATATTAGAAAACTCATACTTTTTATACAATAACCCATTGTCAATTAAATTACCATTTTGTTTTACATGTTTTAAGTTAGAAGAAGTATATGTTTTCACCAATTCTTCTTTAACAGCTAAAATAAAACTAGTATCGTTATTATCGTTCACCCAAAAAAAATTCTTTACTTTTCTTTCCATAAACATAACTTATTTAAAAGTTCGGGTTTTCCTTCAACATATTTTATTATTTCATTTTGAGTTTTTCCTTGCAAATTATAAAATCCAACAATAAATTCTTTGCTTTCTTCCTCGGTGAATACTTTGTAAATGTTTTCTGAACACAAAACTGTTATATATTTATATCTGTCGAATGATTCGACGTATTCTTTATTCTCACGTCTGTACCCAAATCATCTAGCTCTTTGTAGCAATGAATCGATCTGAGGTTTTTCTCCGGAATTCATTATTAGTTCTGTTGTGAGATATTTATAAGTAAATCCTCTGGAAAGTTTTGTTCCGCCGATTATACATATATATTTTTTACTGCCTGAAATATAGTTTTCTTTTGTTCTTCCGTTACTGATAACAATATTTTGTTGTATATCTAAAGTATTCACAATTCTTTTCATTCCTTTTCATGTTTCAACAAAAATTTCTTTGTTTTTAAATTTTTGCTTCCAAGCATTTTCTTTTATTACTTGTTCCAAAACTTTTGGCCAGCTGTTTTGAGATAAGAAAATAATTTTTATTAATTCTTCCCTAATTTCATCATGCTTCTCCGTTAAAGAATCAATATTTATTAAAAATTCACTTTTTTCATTAGGAAATTCTTTCTCGATTAAATATGTGTCATACAAAAAAATAAAGAAAGAAACCAAAATAGATTTATTAATTTTTTTACTTTGTTTATTATCTTCTAAGCAAAGATATATATCTGATTTTAAATTATAAAAAAATTCATATCCACAGTAATATTTATTTGGTTCTAAAAAAATAATTTTATCATAATATTCCGGATTTTTCCTAATAAATTCGATATTCTTAAACGGGGTAGCGGTTATAGAATAAAAACACCCATCCGATTTTTTTGTTATGTCTTTTAAATTAGTTAGCGTTTCGTGAATAAGCCCGTCATTTCCACTAATCGAAAAATAATCAGCTTCGTCATCGAAAATAAATAACCGTCTATTTCAATTAAAATACTTTAGTTTATTGTTTATTTTTTCAAAGTTGCTGCCTTCTTTCATAATAACTAATAAGACTTTATTTTTTTTGTATATACTGTAGTTTTGGAAATACATTTCATAGTCCGAAAAGATATTCATTCCTTTTTTTTCAAATCTTTCTTTAGTTTGTTTAAGCAAATCTGTTGTCGTACCCCCGAAAACAATAATCGTAAATCCTTCACAAGTGTTTTCGTAAGTTTCATAGATATTTTCAATTTCTCTCAATATATAGTTTGTTTTCCCACTTTGAACTTGTCCAATAACTAAAATAGAATTGGTTGGAATATATTCATAAATAGTAGAATCAAAATTATTACTCATCTTCGGTTAAATAATTAAGGATTTCGTCAACCAATTTAATAAAATCAAATTCATTTAAATCGATACGCTCGAATATTTCATTATCTTTTTCTTCGAATCTTATTTTTATAAGAGAAAAACAAATAGCAAACACTCCAATAGCATTAGAAAAAGTGCCTTTATTTTTCTTTGCATCAATCATGTCTTTCCAAACTTTATGTGAAGAATTAATGTAAATGTAGTGTCTATTAATGTCTCCAGGAAAAATTCCTTCATTAGGACCATGAGCAATTAGAAGAGGATTGTTATATTCAAGCTCAGGTACTAATTTTAAGCAAAATTCGTATGGTTTTTCTTTGATTTCTAACTTAAACCATTTTTCGTTTTCACCATTAATGTTTTTATCTTCAACTTTAAATTTTTTAGCGAGTTTCATTTCCTTAAGTAAATTTTCTTGTTTCTTTTTAATTGGAATATCTTTCGCTTCTATTTTCTTTTCGATGTTTTTTAAAAATATATCTCTAAAAACATCTTTAATTATTGGTTTCATATCGTTTAAAAAATTTTGTATATCAGCACTAATTTTCTTACCATTATCTGTTTGTCAACTAAAGTCTTTTTTATTTTTTTGTGTCAAAACAACACCGGTTAAATCAATCTCCATAATAAGTCTGGTAGAAAAATCGTTATCATCATTAACGAGTGGATAACAACCGAATGAAGTAAGTTTTTGAGAACCAGCGTTATGAGATTCGTTTGGAGAATGACATATATATCTTCCTGCCTCACTAAAATAACCACCATGTAAAGAACGGAATTGATGTTCTTCGTCACTTATTCCACATGAGTTATTTAAAAATCCTCAGTACACTTTAATTTTCATTTTTTCTTCAGTTTCATTTCCATTGATGTCGATTTTTTGATATTCTGTTTCGGGCGAGAATGAAAATTTTACATAACTTTCAATACTTTTATCCCTAATACTTTTAATAATTAATTCTTTAAGTTTAGTACAACCGTATTTTTCCAAAGTAGCATTATATTTATCAATTTCAATCTTATTGATGGCGGAAATTATTTTATCTTCATTACTAATAATTTCATATTTTTCTTCCTTTCCTTTTGCTTTTATACTGGTGTAAAATGTACTAAAATTTCATCACGAAATATCTTTGTAATCAAGTTCGTGATTATTGATTTGTATTTTCAATCCTTCTTTAATAAATTTACAATATCTTAAACTTAAAATGCTTTCAACTTTTCCTAAATATTCTTTTATAGAAGGGTAATGATTTATATCTTCAACTATAATCACCGTTCCTCTTTCTAACTCTAAACTAGACGGTACGCATTCTGTTTCAATGTTTGCACTTTCATCGTATTTTTTTTCATTCATATATCAAAATGACATCTTTTCTTCTTCCTCTCTTTTTGATTTAATTTCTATACTTTTTCCGGTTCAGAAAAGAGCTAGCTTCATCCCTACACCATGTGCTCCTAGTTCACCAGCATTGGTGTTTTGATTTTTGGGCATAATTGCTTCAGCTAGTTCTTCATCGTTCATACCGTAGGCATTGTCCTCAATTGTAAATTTATAATCTTCTTTTTCTTTATCTTCATCATATTTAATTTTAACAGTCAAACCTCTGATGTTAGAATTGTTTTTTTGTCATGAATTAATTGAATTATCTATAAATTCACATAAACAAAATCCGATGTTGGTTTGTTCTTTTTTTCATTCAAGATGCACATCTCTTCATGTTTTTTCTCCATATTTCCTAACCGCCATAATGTCTCAAAACTTCCTCCTTTTCGTCTTGATTATTCCATATACTTGGATTTCTTAGTTCGATTTCATCGAGGATTTTTCTTACATTTTCTCTTTTGTTACTATACCATTTTTCTAGATTGTTTTTTTCTATTCGGTAAAGTTTTTCATATTCTTCACATTCGATATCCAAATGAATGCCTAAGTGTGTCAAAGGTTTTCATAATTGAGGTTCTCCAAGTACATAGTAATCAAAAGCTTTTCTATTTGATGCAAACAATAATTCGAACCTATTAGGAATTCCGGTTTTTTCTTTTATCATTTCTTCTAAACTTAAACCAAACATGCAGCAAACACAGCCGGATCTGAGGTAACCTTTTGGTAAACGAGATTCCCTATCTAGTTTGTATACTGGTGAAACTTCGATATTTTTCTCTACAATAAAATTTCAAATATCTTTTTCTGTTCATAAAGATAAAGGCTTGCAAGTTGCTGGTTTCCCTTTTTCATACCCTATACACCCATATTTAAGTCATGTATTTCTTCTTAATCTTGATTCCTGAATAGTTGTGCCAATAAAAACTGGTCTTTTATCGTGTTTAACAGGACCTTTGATAAAATCACAACACTTGTGAGAAATTTTATAATCACACAACTCTTTATCTAAAAAATGTATGTATTTAATTGGTAGCACTCCAAAAATTTTATTATCTAAACCTAGTGTTGCTCGGATATATGTTTTGTGGTTTTGTGTATTCCTGATATGAGAAATTTTCTGAGCAAGTTGTTTAGATATCATTGGGATACCATCTTGCTTAATTAGTTTGTCAAACGATTTAATTCATGGTAAAATGACATCTCTCTCTCTCTCTCTAGACATATCTTTAATAAATTTAAAAGTTTCTGGATGGAAAATTTCCATTGCGGTAATGGTAGGGAAATATTCTGATATTCCCATTTCCTTTTGTACTTCGTCTACAAGATATTTTAAAACACAACTGTCTTTTCCACCCGAAAAACTAATCATAATTTCTTGATTAGGTAAAGATTCAATGAATTCTTTAATCCTAGCTTTAGCCATAATCACTTTATCTTGTAAAGTTAAATCTTTGAAAAATTTACTTGGAACATTTAATTGAGTGTATTGATTATTTTCGAAAACTTGATAAACCACTCCCGGCATTTTTTCTTTATTTGCTAAAAAATTAAGTCTTATCCTTGCTTCTGATATAACTGATACTTCGTCGTAAATATTAGCCATTTTATATAGGTATTATAAGGTTGAGTGCCGTCAGTTATATTTTATAAACAGCGAAAAAACAAAAATTCAAAGATTTTATGTAAAAAGTAGATAATAAATATGAAGGATTTTTTTATATAATAATTGCATAGATTATCTTTTATGTCATACGTTAATAAAAAAGGAAAAACAACAGCTAGCCGTTTGATGATTATTAGACAACAAGTTTCTGATGTAATTAGCTATGGTAAAATTATCACTACTAAAACTAAAGCAAAAGAAACTCAAAAACATGTTGAAAAATTAATTACTTTAGCCAAATTAGGAACATTAGAAGCTAAACGTCGTATTATGTCTGTAATTTTAGATACTAAAACAGCAGAAAGACAAAAATTATTAGAAAAACTTTTAGGTATTGCAAAAAAATATAAAGATCGTCAAGGTGGATATACTCGTGTTTTAAATTTAGGAACACGTTTAGGTGATAATACTGAAGAAGCAATTATTCAGTTTGTTTAGTTTTTTTAACTTTTTGTTTAGGACTACTTTTTTTAACTCTTTCTTTCTTAACAGGTTTTTTAGTTTTCTTGTTTTGGTCAACACCATTAAGAATATCGATTATAAATTGGTTTCCTTTTCTAGATTGTTTTAAGAAAGTAAAAATAATATAGTCGTGAAACATATTCGGTTCTACGAATGCTGAGTAAGTAATACCAACCTTTTCTAAATAAGTAGTAAGAACTTTTGTCTGTTTTAAAAGATATTCTCTTTCTCCATTAAAAATATATATTTTTTCTGAAGGAGAAAAATCATTTGCATAAACATTAAATAATTCAGCATTTTCCGGTGTTTGAATACTTGTTTGTCATTGTTTGATTATCATCGCTAGTTGATAGTTTAAAACTGGATCTTTAACATTGTCTGGTTTTTCATTTTCGTCAAAAGAAATTAATGGTGAATTTAAAAATAGATTTTCGAATTTTTTAAGATTTAGTTTGTTTACTTGACCAGCTAAAATTAAAGCAAAAAAACCGCCAGCAGAATCACCCATTAATTGGTATTCAGAATCAGAATCTTCTTTTAAAAGAATTTTGTATAAATCGACAAACATTTTGATACAATCTTCTTGAGACGAATAAAAATTATTTGATAAAGGATAAATTGGTACGTAAACAATAGAATTTGTTTTATTAGCAATTTCGTTTATTTGTTCTCAGTGGAAAGAAGTAATTTCCATAACAAAAGCTCCTCCATGTAAATAAATTATTTTATGTGGTTTAATACTTTTATCAGCTTTTAATGGAGCAAAAACTACACATCTAAAACCATTAATAATTTTTATTGTAATACTATTGTTAATATAAAATTTTTTGGCTGGCCAGAAGTTTTGTACAGAGTTGGTAAATTTTACTAAATTTTCCTGAGTTTTAGAAATTTTAGACATTTCTTTTCCGAAAAAAAATTCAACTAAATTAGAAATTGCTGACATATATTAATATATTAAGTGTTATATATTGGAATGAATATATTGGAAACAATTGTGTATGGTTGAAACTGCACTTTAGTTTTCATTATATTTCCCTTATAGTTTTTAAGTATAAGTTTTCCCCAAAATAAGTTTTTTGAAATACTTGAAGTTGTATATTTCTCATAGTTCTGTCCTATCTTGCATCAACGTTTTCAATATTTCTTTATTATCTTCGGTAAATTTTATTTTTTCAACTAAGTCGTGGATGTTATCATCTGTTGGGATGTTAATTTGTTTTTTAATTTTAATCAATTCACGAATCGATTTGTATACTACGAAGGGAAAAATCGCACCACAAACCACATCTATTATTATTTCTCACCAATCAAGGTTCTTTTTTAAAAATAGTTCAGGAACAACAAAAAAAACCAACAATATAATCCCAGCGATTCCGACGATGACTGAAAAAAATTCAAATATTACTGATGATTTTGGAAAAACCAAACTTTTATCTATATATATCTAACTTTTCGTGAAAGAAAGCCTAGTCTTGAACCAACTGTACTATATCTATAAATGCTTTTTTTAAGTAATGCTTCCTGCTTTCTTTTTTGGTTTATAAGTTCTCCAGCACGTTCTACTTGCTTTTTCATACATAAATTGTATAGATTAGAAATTTTATTTAAAATTTCTTTTGTTTTTTCTACATCTAAATTTAAGCTGACTTCGTTATTTAACATATGTATTTTCTAGATTTGCAAAATCAGAATCATAGTCGGGCATACTTTCGATAAGCATCCAAAACTAGAACTATTTTCTCTATGTTTTCAATTATACAAAAACAATGAACAAAATATGGAAATATATCGAAACAAAAAATAACTAAACTGTTCCTACCTAATGTTTTAAAGCAACTTTCCCCTTCTTCTTCATAAATAATGGAGGCACGATGGCTCCCAGTACGCAAGAAACTAAACAAACAATAGGCATAATGAAACTAGCTAACGAAACATTTGGATTATTTCGATCATTTACTAAATAGTAAATTAAATCAAAAATAGTTTGTACACATACCATACCAAAACATAACACACAAAAACCAAATGCCACAATACAACAAGGTACAAAGTATCACGTTTTCTTGATTCCGCTTTCCGGATTCTTTCTTTTCTTTAAACAACCCATCGCAGCAATAGCGATGAACAAAAAAGAAATTAAAGAAGTTCAATTAGAAAAATCATCGCTAGCAGTTAATAAACTTCCGAAAGTGATTCCTGTTGCATCGGTTGCACCGTAGTTGGTGTAATTACTATAGTAAAAAATTCCTATAAAAGAACAAACCAAAAAGTAAATCAGGTAAACTGCTAAACTATAGTACATACCTATTTTTACATTGTTGGCACTAACTTGTCTTTTGAATCTTTTAGCAAATGGTACTTCATTATTTTTGATTGCATCAAAAAAGATGATTGTACCATAATAAGCACATCCATTTAAAACTCCAAATATACTTATTGAAATACAGGTATTTAAAAATATACTTAGTCCTTTGGTTACTAATGGTGGAGTTTCTTCCAAAGCTCCATTCACATTTAAAAAAATTAAAGAAATACTACAAAGTAAATAAATAGCAGTAACAATTAATGTTCCCACAATCATTGCTTTAGAAAAAGTACTTTTATTTTCTACTTCTTCATACAAACTTGTAGCGGTAAAAAAACCATCAAACCCAAAGTAGATAGCTGGAATAGAAAGACTAATACCAATAACTGGAGCTAGGTTAACAAAATAAGAAGCAGATTTTTCTATCTGACTATGGTCAAAAACTGCTTGATTTGTCCCTAATGCTACAAATCCGATAATACAAGCGAACACTAATGGTAAAACTTTTACATAAGTAATAATGTAATTTTGGATAACGCTAATTCTTGCACTTCTACCAGAGGTAAGAATGAAGTAAACGAAAATAATTAGTGAAATTAGCAATCCAAGTCATCAAGGAATATTTCATCCCATAGCCGAACTTAATTGATCAACACAATAAATAGGCATAAAAAAATGGCTGGTGGGAAGGTATAACCAGGTTGTAAAACTCATGGCAGATTTAGCAATAAAATTATTGTTGTAGGTTTTACATCATCCAGGTATACCGTTGGTATTTTCTTCTTTTGCTCCTTGGCACATTTCAAACAAAGTTAACACTAAAGCAAAAAATCCAATCAAAGCTAATGCTCAAGAAATAGAAGTGAAAATTAAATTTCCACCATTGTATTTTAAGATGGTAGTATTTTTAATAAAAATTCCAGATCCAATTGTTGAACCGACTATAAAAATTACTAAAGACAAGAACGTTATTTTCTTTGTTTTCTTACTCATAAACTATTTTTTAAGTGCTACAGATTTCTCTTTCTTATATCATACGCTAGGTATGATAGTTGCTAGCGTATAAATTAGTAAGATTATAAGCGGAGTGATATAGTTTAATAATTTTTCAAGACTTTTATTATTTTCCACCACTAAATAAAAAGTTAAATCGTAGACTGTTTGTGTACAGATTAATCCAAAACATCCTATACAAAATATCGAGCTAATAATAATACAAGGAAAGAAATATCAAGTTTTCTTGATTCCAAATTTTGGATTATTTCTTTTTGTAGCACAACCAATTCCTGCACAAGTAATAAACAGAAAGATAATTAAAGAAGATCAATTTGATAACGCATCGCAAGCTGTTAAAATTTGTCCAAAAACTATGTTTGTACTATCAGTAGGAGCATATATTTGATAGTCATCATAAAAGAAACAACCGATTACAGAATAGATAATAAAGAAAATTGTACAAACAGTCAAACTATAGTACATCCCAACATTAGTGTTTTCATTCGTTGTGTATTTTTGGAGTTTTTTAGAAAAAAATATTTCTCCATTTTTTATAGCATCATAAAATATCATTGTTCCATAAAAGGAAAAACCATTTAAAATTCCAAAAATACCAATAGTGATACAAATGTTTAGTATGATGCTTAATCAATTTGGAACAAGTTCTCCTTCTTCCAAAGAGCCATCGATATTTAGCAAGATTAAAGAAATGGAACAGAAGATGTAAATCACTGAAACAATTAATAAGCCAACAATCATTCCTTTGGTAAATGCATTCTTTTTCTCTAATTTGTCATAAAGCGATGTACTACAATAAAACCCATCAAATGAGAAAAAGATAGCTGGAATAGAAAGCCCGATTCCTAAAATAGGTGCTAGGTTTATAAAATAAGAGGCAGATTTTTCAATGCTAGTATGATCAACTATTTCTTTATTCATCCCTAATGCCACAAACCCGATAATACAGCAAAATACTAGAGGAATAAATTTGACGGATGTTATTACGTTGTTTTGGATAGCACTAATGTGAGCACTTCGTCCAGAAGTTAGGATGAAATAAAAAGTTAGTGCTAAACCAATCGTAATTCCAGCTCATCAAGGGATATCTCATCCTGTTGATTCAGATATTTGATCAATCGCATAAAGAGGCATGAAAAAGTAGTTTGTAGGTAAATAAATCCAAAGAGTAAAATTTTTTGCTGCTTTAGCAAAAAAATTATTGTTGTAGGTTTTGCATCACCCTGGTATTCCATTAGCGTTTTCTTCTTTTGCTCCTTGGCATACTTCGACTAAAGTCAATGCCAGAGCAAAAAATGCTACTAATGCGAGTATCCAAGAAAGTGAAGTTCCAAGTAATTCTCCTTGGTTGTATTTTAAAATTGTTGAGTTTTTGATAAAAATCCCTGATCCAATAGTACTTCCTACAGTAAATAGTACGATGGACAGAAAAGTTATTTTTTTTGTTTTCTGTTGCATAATAATAAGTTAAATTTTTTTGAAGTGACACAAAAAGATGTGTCAAAATAATTAACAGCGATTAGCTAAATTTACAAAACAAGAAACTTTATTAGAATAATACATATGTATATAGTTATAGCACAAAAAGTGAGAACACTGGTTTATTTGTTTATGGTGTATTTGATAAGTAAAAATAATCTCGTCTAAATCTCGATTTCACCTAAAAGAAATTTTTCAATATCAATCAAAGTAATTCCTTTTATTTGACCAACACTTATTTCGAGCGTAAATATTATTTTTTCATATCCATCTTTCATATTCAATAAACTTCTAGTCTCTCTTTCGAAATTCTCATCATTTAGTGAATGACAAACCTGGATATATTTGATAGTATTATTTTTCTTAATGATAAAATCAATTTCATTTTTATATCTATCAGTTCCTGTGTAAACTTCATATCCTGCTTCTAGAAGTTTTAATAGAACTGCATTTTCTAAACGATATCCAAAATTAAAATCAATTTTATCAGAAGTAGAATAAGTTAATAAACCTAAATCTGTGGCATAGTATTTTGCTTTTGTTTGAAGTATTGCTTTCCTACGAACATCGTAGTATTTAACTTTGTAAAACAAGTAAGCCACTATTAATCAGTTAAAATAATTTAAAATTGTTTTTTTAGATAATACAAGTTCATTGTTGGATTTTAAATAATTTTCAATGTTTGTAGCGGAAGTATTTCTTCCAACATGGTTATATAAAAATTTACTAATTTTTTCAATACCACTAGTTTCTTGGATACGATGTCTGGTTTTGACATCTTTTACCAAACATCCTTGATAAACTTTTTCTATCGTATTTATAGTTTTAGAAAAATCTTTGTAGGTGGGTATAGTTATTCCTAAACCACCAGAAAGAAGATATTTGTTAAAAGCATTACTATTAGGAGTTGAATCAAAAATAGAAATCAATATCTCTTTATAGCTGATAGGAAAAACTTCTATTTCACTAACCCTACCGGTAAAAAGAGAAACCAATTCGGTAGAAAACATTTTGGAGTTTGAACCTGTAATATAAATATCGTACTTAAATTTTTTATGACTGTACAAAGTAATTACAGCTTTTTCAAATTCTTTTATTTCTTGTATTTCATCTAGAAAAATATAGTTTGTAACTCCAAAATTACTTTTGGACTCAATATAACTTATAAGCTTTTCTCAATCATATTGTTTTACTAAACGAGCATCGTTAAAATCAAACTCTATAACATTCTCGTTTTTCAAAGTGTTTTTAAATTGGTTAAGAATCGTTGTTTTACCAACATTTCTTATTCCGGTTAAAACTTTAATGAAGTTGGTATTTTGTTCACTTCTTAACCAATCTAAATATTTATACCTCGGTATTTCCATAAAGTAGTTATATTTCTTGAAAGGTAATTTTGTGGAGTGTGTGATTTGGCGTTATTAAGTAAAAAATAATGTTTGACTCCACACTTTTACCAAAACGGTAATTTTGTGGAGTACAAATAGTAATTAAATGCGAATATCGAAATTTAGTTTCTTTCGAACTAAAGTGAGAACTCCAATTTTTTGCAATTACTTTAATTTTGTGGAGTTAAAACTGCAAAAACGATTAGATAACTCCACAATTTTCTAAAAATAAGAAAAAAATGGAGTTATCTTAGGCAAAAAATGAATGCTAATTGCTTCTATTTATGCAAGTTTTCGTAAATTAGCAATTAAAATATAACCAAAGTACTTATGTTTTCTCCCCAATACCATAAAAACCCCAAAGATTCATATATAATATCATCACTAATTTTAAAGCAAAATGTTCGCAATAATTCAAACAGGTGGAAAACAATATAAAGTTTCAGTAGGAGATGAAATTTATGTTGAAAAAATTGAACAAGAAGACGGAAGTGAATATACTGTTAACGAAGTTTTAGCAATTGATTCAGAATTTGGCACTCCTTTTTTAAAAGGTGCTAAAGTAGTTTGCACTGTAGAAAAACAAGGATTACAACCTAAAATAGATATTATTAAACACCGTTCTCAAAAACACCACACAAAGAGACAAGGACACCGTCAACCATACACTAAACTTGTAGTTAAAACCATTTCTAATTAGTTAGAAAACTTGTACAACCACAGTCATATAATATATACAACCTGGGTATGGACAACTATAACAAAACAACTGTAATTGATGTAGATGTCGATGCAGTTGAGCAAAATAATAATATCGACGAAGCAATATTCAAAACAGTTAATATAGGTAGTATTGTTGGTAAAGAACAACTATTAAAAACAAAAAAAGTAAATAAACATAGTTTACAATATTTAAACCCTTATTATTTATACTTTCCAAATTTTTATAAAAAAGAATTAAAGAATGCAAAAATTACTTGTTGATTCTGAATTTTGTTAGCAGCATTTTTTTTCATAGGAGCTACAGTACTAACCGTTATGTACGTTGTAAACAAAGGAAACCTAAGTCATTTATGATTTTATATTCTTTTAGTTCCAGTGACGGTAATCTTTTTAGCACTAATGATTGTTTACATTACTAGATATCGTTTCTTTGCTCAAGAAGCTCATGATATCAATTTTAAAGATTCTAAGGTTTTACCCATCAACGTAATTAAACTTTATAAAAGACTTAAAACAAACTATATTTTTATTAACTGAATGTCTGGTTTGAGTTATTTATTAGTAATACTATCTTTTATCTTATTATTCTTTTCTTCATTAATTTTAAATGGATGAAATATCCATAATGCAGTAGGCGAAATGATTAATATTAAATTAAGTAATGATATTTTTATTGCTTTTATTACAATTGTAGGAGTGTTTGTGATTACTGTTATTTTACAATTTGTAATGATTATTAATAACTACTACCGTGCTACAAGAATAGATAACTACTACAATTGTGCTATTGTTTCAGCAGAAGAACTAAAAGAACTTAAAAAAGCTAATAATAGAAAAGGATTAATAATTTTCCTTATTTGTTTACTTATCTTTGGTCTTGTAGCTTGAATGGTAATTAAATTAGTTAGAAGAAAAAGAGCAAAAACTACTAATGTAATTATCAAATAATTAAAGTTCAATCTTTCTTTCCTTTTTTAATAAAAGAAAATTTAGTTTTTTTACTAGTAAATGAAAATTTGTTATCAACAACTTTATCATTTGTTTCAACTACTATATTGTTGTAAACAATATTCTTTTGTGAGATTAATTGTCTACCTTCTGTTTTAGAATTACAAACCTTAGCTTCAACCAATAAATCAACAATGTTGTAACTAGATTTGGTAGCATTAAACACTCTTGTTCCAGATAAAGCAGTGAATAGTTCGTCATTAGAAAGATTAACTACATTACCGCTAAATAAAGCATCAGATATTTTTTTAGCTTTTAAATATTCTTCTTTTCCACGAAGAAAAGTAACAACATTTTCTGCTAAAGTGTTTTGTCCAAGTTTAGCACTAGGATTTTTATTGTGATCAGCGATAATTTTTTTAGCTGTTTTAGTAGGAATGAAAGTTAAACGCATAATTAATGTTTCAACCATTGAATCTGGTTGGTTGATAAAAAATTGGTAAATTTCATACGAACTAGTTTTTTTGGGATCTAATCATAGAGTTCCACCTTCACTTTTCCCAAATTTAGTACCATCAGGTTTTAGTAATAAAGGGCAAGAGAAACAACAAGCATTGTTGTCTGAACCATTAACTTTTCTAATTAACTCTAAACCTGTGGTAATGTTACCTCATTGGTCAGCACCACCAAATTGACAAACTACTTTTTTATGGTTGTATAACCATAATGAATCATAACCTTGTAATAATGTATAGCTAAACTCAGCATAAGATATTCCTGTTTCTAAACGACGAGCGATAACATCTTTTTCAAGCATATAGTTAACATTAATTAATTTTCCAATATCTCTTAAATAATCAGCTACACTCATATTTTTATAAAAATCAGCGTTATTTAATACTTCTGTAGCATCGAAGTATTGTTTAAGTTGTTTTTTTAATTGTATAACATTAGCTTCAATTACTTTTTTATCTTGTAAAGTTCTTTCAATCTGAGCATTTTTTGTTAATTTAGGATCACGTGGATCACCAATTAAACCAGTAATTCCACCAACAATAAAATAAACAGGATGTCCAGCATCACGTAATCATTTTCCTGCGGCTAGAGAAGAAAAGTGGTGAACTCCTAAACTAGGTGCACTTGGATCAACTCCGATATAAGCAGCAGATTTATTTTTTTCAAACTTTTTTAAGTTTTCTAAATTAGCTTCATCTTGGATAAAACCACGTTCTTTTAATATATCAATAATCCCCATAAGCTAGTGTTATTTGTTATGGTTATTATATAATCATGTACATATGGAAAAAGTAGAAGTTAACCAAAAACAATGTATTAGCTGCGGAGCTTGTACTTCTGTTTGTCCAACTGAAGCTCTTTATTTTGATAAAGACTATAAAATTAAATATGATAGCTCTAAATGTACTAATTGTGGTGCTTGTGTAAAAGTTTGCCCAGTAAGAGCTATTAAAAAGATTTAAATAAAAATTATTTCGTGAACTTCACTGATTTCGGTTTTAATAATTTCGCCAATCCCTGAATCAAATGTATCGCCAATAAAAGAACACCCTACACAAGCTCCTAAAATTTTTATGGTAAGTGTTTTTGTTTCTTCGGTATAACCGACAAACTCCATATCACCTCCATCGTTTTGTAAATAAACCCGAAGCTTTTCAATGAGATTTTTAATTTTGTCTACAATAATATTCTTTTCCTTCTCAGTCATAAATAAAGGATGGAAGAAAATTAATCAGTAAGTGATCTTTTAGTAGTAGCTTGTTTAATACGAGCAGTTTTTCCACTTCTTCCACGCATGTAAGAAATGTAGTTTCTACGAACTTTACCTTGTTTAATTACATTAATTTCAACGATTAATGGTGAGTTTAAGTTGTAAGTAATTTCAGATCAAACACCACTAGTTTCACGACGAAGAATAAAGTTTTTGTTTAAACCACTACCGCGTACACGAATAACTACACCAGTTAATTTTTGAATACGAGTTTTAACTCCTTCTACGAATTTTGTTGTTACAGAAATTGTATCTCCACTACGGAAAACTGGTAAATCATTACGCGTTTGTGTAGCTTCAATTGAGTTAATAATAGCTTGTTTATTAAAATGTTTCATAATAGCAATATTATATATTTCTTATTACTTAGGAAGATATTACATTTTTCTGTGGTTAAACTAAGCTAAATTAAGTATGAATTTGTTTTTGTGGTTGGTTGGTCCAGGGATGTTTTCACTCACCAAACCGCATCACATAAATAACCAGAAATACTGCTAATATATAATGTAATAAATAACTCCGAATGAAACTTCATAGCACCTTAAAATTGTTTTCTTTGTCCCTAATTTCTGCCCCCCCCCTAGAGACCATACCCCTCAAAAGTAACACTTTTTGTGGTAAAATTTTAATGCCCCTACTTAGTTTTTGTTAA
>JAITFH010000053.1 GCA_031281465.1 Mycoplasmataceae bacterium
TCATTTTTACTTAGGTATTCTACCCAATTTTGGTATTTTTCCAAAACAGGGCATATAACTTTTTTATGGGAAAATTTTATATCCGTAAAAAGTATTTAGAAAAACTTTTAGAATTAAAAAATAAACGAGAATGTAGTTTTTCTCAAACTTATCGAGTTGGGTTATGAAGTTTATACTAGTGAGACATATCAACACATTGGAGAAAATAAAGAAATTGATTTTGTAGTTATTAAAAACCAAAAAATTTCTTACTTCCAATTTTGCGAAACTTTAGATGAAAATAACTACAAAAGAGAAATAGGAAATCTGCTAGCAATAAAAGATGCTTATCCGAAAAATATTATTTTAGTGGATGACAGAACAACAAAATTTTTAGATGGAGTTAATCGAATTAATATTATTGATTTCTTGAAATTAGAAGAAGATAAAGTTTAGTTATTTAAGCTGTTTTAACCAACTGTTCCTGTTTTCAATATGTATCAAAGATATTGAATCTCTTTTTATAAAATCTTTCGTTTACTGGGAAGAATTTTAACTCACTAACTAAAGAAACAATAAAAGCTACGAATATTCCTATACCAGCTAAAGTTCAGAATTTGAAGATTTTATCATTTTCGCCTAGCAATCCTCTACCAATAAACATTCCTGGGTTAGAAAGTACTCCACCGTTTGCCGTAGGGAATAAAGTGATTTCCGTTAATCCTCACAAGTAACAAACAAGAAAGTAAAAAGTTATTCAAATAACATTAACTAAATTAAACTTAGTTCATTTTTCTTTTAAAATAATGATTGCAAAAACTCATAAAGAAAAATGTGAATAATCATTGGAAAATAGTTTGTATACTATTTGCACGTTGCTGTCATATTTTCCTAAAGGTTCGTTTAGAATAGGGAATCCTACAGTATTCATAAGTCCTCCAGCTAAACCAGTAAATACGAAGAAATAAGCTAACGAACCATACAATGTTGTTTGTTTCTTCATATGTCCTAGAAAAATAATTAATACCGCATTGATATTACAGAATCCTAGAAGAAATAAAATGTTTTGTGTTCATCCAACTTTAATTTTTTCGTCCACCATTAGGTTTTCGTAAATGTTTAAATAAAAAACTGGAGCATAACATAGTAATGGAAACAATACAAGATAGTTAACAAACAATTGTCTTTCTTTTTTTGTTTTCAGGTACAAAAAATAATAAAGCAAAGTACCTATTGCAAAACAATTTCCTACTGCATAATTTATGTAGTATAAAGCAGGAAAAACTTCTAATCACGAACGACCGAATTTGTAAAATATCAAACAAGAAGAGAAACCACAAAATAAGAAGGTAAGAAAAATAATGTGGGTATGAATTTTCTTGTTGGATTTTAGGCTGTCAAAAAAGCGTTTTGCAGACTTCTTTTTTTCAACCATAACAGTAGTAAAAGGAGTAGTATTTGTTTCCATTTCTATAAGTAAGTATATTAAAAAAAAAAAAATTGTCTTTTTTTGTTGATTTTTCTGTGCTTTTTTTACCTTTTAGATACTCTAACCAAGATTTTTTCACCCCAAATTTTATTCTTGTGAATTTGACACATTTATGCAAACTATTCTTATTATTACCTCACAGATAACCAATAAACCTTCCCAGGGTTTTGTCAAAGACTAAGTATCCCCATTTGAAAAAAACAAATTTTTATTTAACCGTTTTAGTTGTTTGTTCTTGTTTTCAATAAGTATCAAAAATATTGAATCTCTTTTTATAAAATCTTTCGTTTACTGGAAAGAATTTTAATTCGTTAATTAATGAAACAATAAATCCTCCTACTATTCCTAACCCAGCCAAAGTTCAGAATCTAAAGATTTTATCATTCTTTCCTAACAAACCTTCGTTAATGAACATCGCTGAATTGTAAAGTACTTTTCCATTTCCAGTAGAAAATAAAGCAATCTCTAGTATTCCTCACAAATAACAAATAAGAAAATAGAAAGCAATTCAAATAACATTAACCAAATTAAGTTTAGTTCATTTTTCTTTTAGAATAATGATTGCAAACACCCATAAAGGAAAATGTGAGTAATCATTAGAAAACATTTTGTATACCAAATGCACTTTACTTTCTCCTTCTTCAAAAGCTTCATGTGTGATAGGATATCCAATAGTATTTAGTAAACCACCAATTAGTCCGGTAAATATGAAAAAGTAAGCTAATGAACCATATAGTGTTGATTGTTTTTTCATATGTCCTAGAAAAACAATTAGCACTGCATTGATATTGCAAAATCCTAAAAGAAATAAAATATTCGGAGTGTAAGTTACTTGTTTTACTTCTATCATTAAATCTTCATAAATATCTATGTAAAAAACAGGAGCATAACACAACAACGGAAGTAATACAAAATAATTAATAAATAGTTGTTTTTCTTCTTTGGTTTTTAGGTATAGCAAATAAAAAAGTAAAAACCCTATTGCAAAACAATTCCCTAACGCATAAGCTATATAAAACAAACCAGAAAAAGTCTCAAGTCACGAATATCCGAAGTTGTACAACAAAAGACACGAAACAAAACTGTAAATTAAAAATAGAATAAAAAAGATGTGAGTATGGATTTTTTTGTTAGTTTTTAAGTTGTTTAAAAAACGTTTACTAGATTCTTTTTCACCAAGTGCAGCAGTAGTAAGTAAAGTACTATTTGTTTCCATTTCTATAAGTAAGTATATTAAAAAAAAAAAAATTGTCTTTTTTTGTTTGAATTTTGATGCTTTTTCTTTACCTTTTAGATACTCTAACCAATATTTTTTTCAACCAAAAATTTATTCATTTATTTTGGGTATCTTATCAACTATTTGACTGGTTTCACTATTTGTTCTTGTTTTCAATATGTATCGAAAATATTGAACCTTTTTTTGTAAAATCTTTCGTTTACTGGAAAGAATTTTAATTCACTAACTAATGAAACAATGAAACTTGCAACTATACCCATTCCAGCCAAAGTTCAGAATCCAAATATTTTATCATCTTCGCCTAACAAACCTCTGCCAATAAACATTCCTGGATTGTAAAGTACTTCTCCTTTTCCAGTTGAGAATAAACTAAACTCCATTAATGCTCACAAATAACAAATAAGAAAATAGAAAGTAATTCAAATAACATTAACCAAATTAAGTTTGGTTCATTTTTCTTTTAGAATAATAATTCCAAAAACTCATAAAGAAAAATGTGAATAATCATTAGCAAACAGTTTGTATGCTATATGGATGTCACTATCATCATTGTATAAAGGTTTATTTAGAATGGGAAAACCGATAGTATTTGCAAAACCTCCAGCGATACCAGTGAATACGAAAAAATAAGCTAGCGAACCATATAAAGCATTTTGTTTTTTCATATGTCCTAAAAAGATGATTAAGACAGCATTGACATTACAAAATCCTAGAAGAAACAAAACGTTTGATGTTCATCCAACTAATTTAATTTCTTTATTTAACATCAGATTTTCATAAATGTTTAAATAAAAAATAGGAGAGTAGCATAACAAAGGAAACAATACCAAATAATTAATAAATAATTGTTTTTCTTCTTTGGTTTTTAGGTACAAACAATAGTAAAGTAAAGTACCTACTGCAAAACAATTTCCTACCGCATAACCTAGATAAAATAATGCTGGAAAAACTTCTAGTCATGCACGTCCAAATTTATAAAACACTAAACAAGAAGAAATTCCACAAATTAAGAATGTAAGAAAGATAATGTGAGTGTGTACTTTCTTATTAGTTTTTAAATTGTCAAAAAAACGTTTTGCGGATTGGTTTTTACCAAGCGAAGTAGTAGTAAAAGGAGTACTATTTGTTTCCATTTCTATAAGTAAGTATATTAAAAAAAAAAAAAA
>JAITFH010000066.1 GCA_031281465.1 Mycoplasmataceae bacterium
GCATAACTTACTATTTGTCATAACTTACGAGTAGTTGTTGTATATTGGTTACCATCTCAGACTTCAATATTCACATCAGCATTTGGCTCATCATGCTGAGTTCCAACTCCGTATATTGAGTCAATCGTTTCCTTAGGGTGAATATTTCCACCCTTTTCTCAATCGATTCAGTTTTCATATTTGTATTCGTCATATTTTCCGAGTCCGTCTGGACTGTCAAACTTCCAAAAATTAAAAAAGTATTTTTCGAAATAATCTTGGGATTGTCCGGTAGTATTTTTTAAATACAAGTTAGTATTAGTATCTATCAGAACTTTATTTTTCTTTAGTTTTTGGTTTTCTTGAATTTCGCTATTACTATGACTTCCGAAATTTTTAAAGCAATAAGAGAAGAAATTCAACCCAAATAACATACGAGCATCTGAATTACCAAAAACTAAAGCGTTATTTCATCAATAAGCATATTCAAAACTTGGGTTGGCTGTTAATATTTTAAGAGGGACACCGTTTGAACCAATAAATAACGAATTAACGTAAACAGATTTATCGTTTACTGGAAATAAACTATATCCTACCATTTCTCCTGATTCAGAATATCTTTGTTGTCCATTTGTAAAAGTGTTAACACCTCCCGGTAAGAATTCTGATGTTCCTTTTGTTTGATCCAAACGATAGGTGTCAAAATCTCCGAACTTTAAATTTAAAATAACTTGTAGTTTGGTAGCAGGATTGATGGGTGAAACACAATCAATTCATAATTTCATCTCAAAATTTTCAAATGTTCCTTTTACAGTATCATAAACATAACTTAAACGAGAATTTTCTTCGTTTCATTTATCTAATTTCATAATCATCTTAATAAGTTTTAATTCCGCAGGAGGATTATCAAAATAGTGATCTTTCGCTCATTCAGCACAAGTGTTTACATGGTAATAAAAATCTGCACAAAGCATATTGTTTATTTCCAATTGTTTTGCTAAGAATTCTGGTGTTCCCGGTGTTTCATGGTTTTTGTAAAAATGATCAAATGTTTCTGCAGCTCCTCGTTTTTCATTTCCAAAAAAACTATCAAACCATTCATCTTCTACATCTATGGTATCATGATAACTACTAGGTTCGGTTCTATTTACTCCATACGGATCGTAAATGGGAGAATCGAAAATAATTTTGGTAGATGAGTTTACCACATCAATTGTTTTGTAGGTGTTAATTTTGTGATCTTCACTGTAAAAATGTACTTTGATTACAAATTTATATTGAGTTTGTGATGGTTGACTAATTACCACTATACTAGGGCAAACAAAAATGTTTGATGAAATGGGATTTTGTTTTATTCATTCATCTATTTTTTGGTTTTGCCCATCAGAATTTTGAAACATAATGTATTCATCTTTTTCAAGTTTATTTCCTTGTTCGTCATAAACATCGATTTCATAATTAAATTTTTCGTAATAATATCCTACGGTATTGAAGGTTAGGTTGGTAGTCATTCCAGGCATTCAATTCATAGTGCTTTTTGTTCCAAAGCTAACTTGCGGAACAACCGCTTTGGAACAACTAGTTAAAACTACAAGTCCACTTGTTGCTAGTATTGCTGTGCTAAATAAGTTTGTGATTTTATATTTTCTTTTCATAAGGTTTTAAAATATAAGGAGTACACACACACACACACACACACACACACACACACACACACACACACACACATCGGCTCGCGAAATATTTTTTAACTGGAAAGAAGAAAATTTTAGAATGTTCATTAGTACTTACGATTATATTTCGTGAAATTGCCTATTACATTTGTAAAAGAGTTCTGAAATAAAAATATTTAACTTTTACATTTTATATTTGTGGTATAATAATAACATTATGAAAACATTAGGAAATATTTTATGGTTCGTATTTTACGGATTTTGACAATACTTAGCTCTTTGCTTAGCTGGAGTTATTCTTTGCATTACTTTAATCGGTATTCCATTTGGTGTAGCAATGTTCAAAATTGCTAAATCTGTATTAGCTCCATTTGGAAAATTAGCAGAAGTTAACTATAAAGCGCACCCAATCATGAATACAATCTGAGTAATCTTAGCTGGATGAATGATGTTTTTATCAAACTTAATTTGAGCTGGTATTTTCTGTATAACTATTATTGGAATTCCTTTTGGAAAACAAATATTTAAAATTGCTAAAGTTTGTGCTTTCCCATTCGGTTCATCTGTATCTAAATCTCCTAAGAAATCTAAAAAAGGTACTGCTAGCGATTCTTCAACTCCAGTTGTTGCTAACCTTAATTCAGCATCTGACGCTAAAGCTGCAAAACCTGCGAAAAAATAATTTCTTATTTAATTATTTTCTATCTTATAGAATAGTACTATCAAAAAACAAATCGCCAAAAGCAATAATATTTATTCCGCTTTCGTGTCGATAACTAAAACCAGTAGCTACGATAATATTTTTTGAAATTAGTTTCTTATATTTGTCTTCGGTTAATTTACTTTCTAGTTTGTTTAAATTTTTAATACCAGTTTCAATTCCTTCTTTGCTTCCTAATTTAATTTCAAAGACAGCGAATGTCCCATCTCTATTTTCTATAACACAATCAATCTCATATCCAGTTTCATCTCTTATATAAGAAATTGAAGCATTTATTAATTCAGCATATATTCTTAAATCATGAATTACAAGATTTTCAAACAAGAAACCTAAGTAATTAAAATCATTAAGAATTTTTTTCTTTGTGACTCCTAAAATAGCACAAGCGATCGATGTATCACCTATGTAACATTTTTCTTTAATTCTAGTAGCAATAGATGAACGAAAATGGTTTTTTCACACTTGTAATGGTTCATATATAAATCTTCTACTAAATATATTTAAATAAGTATCGAATGTTCTTAAATCAGCAATTCCACATTCGTTAGCTATCTTACTTGCATTTAGTTGGTTTCCAATAAAACGAGATAAAGAAGATAATAAGTTAGCTAATTTAGAAGAGTTTATTCTGTTAGTATCGTCAAATTGTTTATCAATTCTTGTTATAGAAACTAAATACGAGTTTAAAAGATTTTCTTGAACATCATCAATATTATTGTAAAAGGTTTCTGGTCATCCACCTTTAATAATACAATCTATGTAATTATCAAGAGTTAGTTTGGAAACACAATTAAAACTATATTCTTTTTCGTTCATTAATTTATTAAACGAAACTTTCATTTGAGAAATTCTCATTTCAGTTAATGTCATCGTACGTAATGTACAATATATTATCCTACCAACTGAAACATCTAAATTAGTTGCAATAGGAATTATTGAACTAGTTAGTAAAAACATTCCTTTTTGTTTTTGATTGTCAATTGACAATTTTACCTGATTTATGATTGAAGGTAGATATTGTCATTCATCTATTAACGTTGGGTATAAGTTGGTATTAATTACTTTTTGGTTAATTTCTAAAGTTCTTTTTGTATTTTCATCATTTAAGTAGAAAGAAGATTTAGCAAACTTCTTACACAAAGTTGTTTTCCCACAGTTTTTTGGTCCATCAACACATACTCCACCAATTAAATTGAGTCATTTTTCTAATTTTTTAGCAACCAATCTCTCGAATTCCATAAAAATATTATATGAAATTACATAAAAAAATGAATAGTTATTACAGAACTTTTTACTATGTAATTTGGTGAAAAAGTATAAAATTACAGAAAAAAATGAGTTTATATTACAGAAAAAAATGAATAGTTATTACATACTTTTTTAATACATTTCTATCAAAACTACAAACTTTTAGTAATTGGCTAAAATTTTGGAGTTTTTGATATAATTTAATTATGGAATACATACGAAAAAATTATTTGGATTGACTCGACCACAAAAGAGAAAACCGATTCATAAAAATTCTTACTGGAATTCGTAGAAGTGGGAAATCAACAATTTTGCAACAATTTGCTAAAACAATATCAAACGCAAACATAATCAAATACGATTTCAACGATTTAGAACTTCAATCTTTAACGTATATTGAATTACACAAAGAAATACTTGGAAAATCAGTTGAGAATAAAGTCAACTATTTATTTTTAGACGAAATTCAAGAAATCGAAAAATGAGAAAAATGTATCATTAGTTTATATGAAAATAAAAAGATAAATTTTGATATTTATATCACTGGATCTAATGCAAAACTTTTATCAACCGAACTTTCAACTTTACTAACAGGTAGACACATGGATCTCTCAGTTCTTCCTTTAACATTTAAAGATTTCGGTGAATTATCTGATTCTAAAATTCATTTAGAAAATTTAGATAAATATGTCGCTATCGGCGGGTTAGGAGTGATAATACCTAATATCAATAGAATAGAAGAAGCAAAACTATCTTTAAAAAGTATTTTAGATGATACAATTAATAAAGATATCAGACGCAGACACAAAAACACTTCCAACAGTTTAATCAACAAAGTAATAGAGTATGCATTTAGCAACGTGGGTGTTGAAATCTCAACCGTTAAGTTAGAAAACCATTTCAAAAAAATGGAAGAAAATTATGTTACTTATAAAACTTTAAATAACTATTTACAATGAGCATGTGACGCAATGCTTTTATATCGTGTTAATTTTTTTAATACCAAAACTAAAACAATTTTAAAAACAAATTGTAAATATTATGCAGGAGATTTAGGAATATTAAACGTCAATGTTAATGATAACCAATCAACGTACGGTTATCGGTTAGAAAATTTAGTATTTTTACAGTTACTAAACGAAGGGTACAAAGTTTATACAGCAGAAATTTATCAAAAGAAAAAAGATAATAAGGGTATTGATTTTGTAGCCATTAAAGATGGAGTTATTAAATACATCCAAGTTACATACGAACTTAATGAACAAAATTTAAAAAGAGAATCGGATAATTTACTTTTAATCAGAGATGCTTATGAAAAAATAATTATTTTTGTTTATGCTAAAGCTCATCCTTTAAATAATGGAATCAAATTAATTAATTTATTCAAGTGATTGTTGGGAGAACAAAAAATATAGTTTTATTTTATTTAGCTTAAAGTTATTAAGCTGATGGGACTGTTCATTCGTTTCCTAATCCTTTTTCTTTGGCATAAGCTAATAATTGTTCACTAGACATTGTTCCATCAGTAGAAACCACTTGTCCTATTGCACCAAACCAAGAAAAAATTTCTTCCCCGTTTCATACTGGTAATGCGTTTCAAGAATTGAAATCAATTTTTGTAATTCCTGTACATTTTCGAAAAGCTCAGTTATCGGTATTTTTCACATTACTTGGGATTGTTAATATCCCGATTAAACCTGGTAAATCCATAAATGCACCATAATTTATTGTTTCTACATTATTAGGGATAGTTAAATTAGTCGAGCTTAGTTCTGTATCGTTAAGAGACCAAAAAGCTTGAGCAGCTATTAATTTAGTTTTTTCATTAAGGGTTAAGTTATTTATCGCTTCGAAATCACCTCCTTTTATACTATACGAACTTCCTAAACAATAATAATCATCTCCGTTTCTTAAATAGTAAATGTTGGTATCTTCTTTAAAAATTTTTTTATCAACCCCAGCGACAGCAGAAATCAAATTTCCACAACCAAAGAATGCTTTGCTATCAAGATATTCTATTTGTTCATCTAAAACTACTTCACTAATTCCTGTACATTTTCCAAAAGCATTATCTTCTATTTTCTTTACAGTGCTTGGGATTGTTAATGTTTCAGTGATACTTCCACATTCATAAAAAGCGCCTTGTCTAATTGTTTTTAATCCAGAACCAATATTTATTTCTTCTAGCTTAGCACAATTGGTAAAAGCATGAGACCCAATGTTTTCTACACTATCAGGAATATTAAGTGTTCCTCCGATTTCGTTACATCCTCCAAACGCACCGTTGCCAATATATTTTACGTGATTACCGATAGTGATAAGTCCATTAAGAGAATAACAATTAGAAAATGCACCGTCACCAATGTATTTTACATTATTTGGAATAACTAAATTTCCTTTTTTGTTAGTACAATCGGCGAAAGCAAAAACTCCTATATATTCAACTTTGTTTCCGATAGTTAAGGCTCCTTGTCAAATAGTACAAATAGCAAAAGCCGCATTGCCTATATGAGTCACACTATTAGGAATATTTAGTTCTTCTTTTAATTTTGAACAGTATGAAAATGCACTATCGCCAATGTATTTAACTTTATTTCCCATAACTAAAGAGACGATATTTCCACATGAATAAAAAGCCACGGGTCCTATATGTGTGACATTGTTTCCTAAAATTAAAGCAGTAATTCCTGCACATCCGGCAAAAGCAGCTTCACATATGTAAACTACATTGTCAGGAATAGTTACTGCTGTAGTAAAAAGTCCACCCGCAAATGCATATGCACCGATTATCTTTGTTTTATCATCAATCGCTACTGCTGCATAGTCAATTACAATTTGTGGATTGATTACCACATTTCGTGGTTCACCCAAACAGTAATACTTATCATTATCATCAACTAAATAATAGACATTGGTTGCATCGTGAGAAATTTTGTTCTTTTCTCCAAAAGTATCAGAAATTATACCTGTTTCTCCTTGGAATACGTCTGCTCAAATAAATTTTAGATTAGTTGTTTTTATTTCTAAAGAGGTAAAAGTTGTATCAGGATTAGCTAAAGCGAAACATTTTTGATTTAATTTTTCAACATTTTTACCAATTTTTAGAGTACCGGTAAAACCAAAACAATTGCTAAAACTAAAATTACCTATAATTCTAACACTGTCAGGAATGGTTAAACCACCTTTCAAATATGTACAATTAGCAAACGCTCCATCGTTTATATATTCTACATGATTACCGATTTCTAATTCCACAGTAGGTTCAATTGTCGTATCTGCATCTAATTGAAAAAAAGCATCTTTACAAATAGCTTTTGTTTTTTCGTTTATTGTTATTTTTGTTCCAGGAATAATAGCGGTTTCTAATCCTACATTTTCTGGTTTACCAAGACAATAATATTTATCTTCGCCGCCAACCAAATAATAGATGTTTTTCTCGTCGTGAGAAATTTTGTTTTTTTCTCCGAAAGTTTCAGAAAATAGTCCATCACATCCAGTAAAAGCTTCTGGTTTAATATCTACCAAATTTTCGTTAACAATTATGCTAGTTATTTCATCACAATTGTAAAAACCTTCTGCACAAATATTATTTAAATAATGAGGAAGAATTACTTCTCCTTTTAGACTAGTATTAGAAAATCCTAATTCTTCATCATCGTCATCTTTTCCTATACTTACAACTTTATACAATAATCCATTTTCATCTTGTACAAAATCAGGAATAATTAAATTCTCCGCACAATAAGGATTATCATCTAAAGATGTTCCGTTTTCTATTAAAGCTTCTCCGTATCCATCTCATTCTTTGTATAACTCAGAAGAAGTCGTTTTTTCTTCAACATAATATTCTAGTTCGATCTCAAGTTCTCCACTTTTATATCCTTTTCAATCAGTTCCTTTTGTGTTGCCAACATAAGCTGTCGGACTAGGTATAAAAGGTGGAGTGATGTTACCACAACTAACGATAGTGAATGGGATGGAAGTTAATGAAATTAAAGGAACTAGTAAAAGTTTTGTTTTAGATTGGAAAATATGCATCGTAAATACATTATAAGTTGGGTGGTAAATAATAAAGTTAATTACATAATTAAAGTGTTATTTTTTCTTTTTACCAACTTCTAAAATTTTCCAAAATGGAAAAATTTAGAATATAACGCTGATATAGAAATAATTCGCTATGAATATTTAGAATGGTTAAAAAAACAAAAGGATCGAAGGTTTATTAAAGTATTAACTGGGATTAGATGAAGTGGAAAATCCACCACCCTTAACCAATTTATTACAATGATGAAAACCGAATTAAATGTTCCTGAAAGTCAAATTTTTAAATATAACATACAAAATCCAAAATTAAAAAAAACTAACATATTTAGAACTTTACGACTTAATTATTTCTAAAGCTAATAAAGATAAAACTAATTATTTATTCCTGGATGAGATACAAGGTATCCCAAACTTCGAAGAATGTATAGAAGGACTTTATGACAATGATGAATATAAATTTGATATTTATATCACTGGTAGTAATTCTAGAATGTTTTCGAAAGAATTAGCAGCACTCTTTACCGGTAGAACTGTTCAATTAAAAGTTTGACCTTTATCTTTTAAAACTCTATACAACGAGTTTAAAGAAACAAATCCAGAAAAGTTCTTAAAGAAGTATCTAGTCTTGGGTGGTTTAGGATTAATAGTTGATTCGTACAATGAAACAAAATTAACCCAAGAAAGTTTAAAAATTGTTATTACAGATACTATAGAAAACGACATCAGTGTTAGGCGCGAGTTAAAAAACGATGAATCAATTTTAAAAAAAGTAATTCATTATTGTTTCGAACATGTTGGACGAGATATAAATTCATTGCGTTTAGAAAATTATTTTAAAAGCAATGAAAAAACAACTATTTCCTACAAAACCATAATTAACTATCTTGAATGATTAACGGATGCTCAAATCATTTATAGAATTAAATATTTCGATATTAAGGGGTTAAAAACTTTATTAACTAATTCAATGTACTATGCTGGTGATTTAGGTTTGCTATCTTCTGTTATCGGATACGATTTAAAAACCAGCAAGGGATATCGATTAGAAAATCTCGTATTCTTAGAATTATTGTCACAAGATTACGAATTAGAAACCGGTTTTGATAAAAACAAAAATAGTGTAGATTTTATCGCTAGGAAGGATGATGAAGTTATTTACATCCAAGTAACAGATGAAATGAATGAAGAAAATCAAGATAGAGAATACAAACCTTTGATTATCGCTAAAAATGCTACGAGAAAAATTATTCTTACGAACGCAATGAACGTCCCCAAACCTAATAACGGAGTTAAAATTGTTTTCTTAACTGAATGGCTATTAGGAAATACAAGACTTTATTAAAATCCTACTTATTCTTATTACTTAACTTTTATAGTTTTTCCTAAGCCATCACATAATAATATGCCAAATTTTTTCACCCATCCATTTTTTAAAACTATAATTAAGATATGGTATTAATTTTAGTCGGAGCTCCAGGAGCAGGAAAAGGAACAGTTTCAAACATTCTGATAGAAAAATACAATTTCGCTCAAATTTCTACAGGAGATTTACTTCGTGCTGAAGTAGCTTCAGGAAGTGAATTAGGAAAAGAACTTTCTGCTATTATGGAATCAGGTAAATTTGTTAGTCCTGAATTAATTAACAAACTTGTAAAAGACAATATTAATAAATTAGTTTCAAGTGGTAAAAACATCGTTCTTGATGGATATCCAAGAAACGTTGAACAAGCAAAATATCTAGACACATATACAAATGTAGATAAAGTTGCTGCTATCGAAGTTCCTTCAGAATTACTTATTAAACGTCTTTCAGGAAGAAGAATGTGTCCAAAATGTGGTGCAAACTATAACATTAACACTACTGCAGAATATATGCCTGATGTAAAAGACGGTAAATACTACTGTAAAAAATGTGGTACAGAATTATTCCAAAGAAAAGATGACAATCCTGAAACTATCGCTACTCGTTTAGAAGTTTATGCTGAACAAACTGCTCCAGTAATTGGTTACTACCAAGAAAAAGGAAAAGTTGTTACACTAAACGGTGATATCGGTAGTGTTGCATTAACTGAAGAAATTTTAAAAAATAATTAATGAAACACAACCCAGTTTTTGTAATAGTTTGTGGTGGTAGTGGCAGTGGAAAAACTACCATTGCTGAACTAATTAAAAAAGCTTTACCTTCTACCTATACTTGTGAAATAATTTCTTTAGATAATTTTTATTATCCTTCTGAAAGAAAAATAATATCTAATTTCGACGAACCAGATGCATTAGATTGATTTAATGTAGCTGGAACAGTGAAATCTTTAATCGAATTCCGTGTTCCTGTGCAAGTTCCAAAATATGATTTTGTTACACATTCTTATAGCAGTTACACTCATATCAAACCAAGTGATGTTATTATTCTAGAAGGAATTTTTTCCCTTTACAACGAAAACGTTAGAAATCTAGCATCAATTAAAATTTTCGTTGATGTTCCAGATGACGAACGTTTAATTCGCAGGATTCTAAGAGATGTAAAGGAAAGAAATACTGATATAGTACAAACAGTTAAAATGTGAAGAGATACTGTGATTGATGCACATCACAAATATGTTGAACCTAGCAAGTATAATTCAGATATAATAGTCCCATGGGGTGGCAACTCTATTAATATGACTGCTATCACTGCCATTGCTGGGGCAATTGAATACGAGGCATACACTGCTCGTAAACAAAAAGTTGTCTCAGCTGTCAAAAACTCAAAAGAGATTTTTGATAAAGAGGCAGGGATTAAGGTAAAGTCTGAGATTAAGAAAGCTGCACCTAAAAGGAAAAACTAATGGTTAGTCAAGAACAAATCAACTCGTGAATAAAGATGTTTAGAAAAACAAAAGGTGAGGATCAAGCTTATTTTTGACGTAAAATAAGACATGAATTTTCTAACTTAATAGAAAAATATTCTAGTATTTCTGCTATCCGTTATCCTTCTATTAGTATTGACGACATTCGTTCTGATGCTAATATTGCTTTTACTTCTGCTCTGAAAAACTTTGACACTAAACGAGGTATCCGTTTTTCTACTTATTTATCTAACATCGTTATTAACTATTTAAGTCAATCAGTTTACCGTCACCTATACCCAATTTGAATTCCATTAAACAAATTACAAAAATTAAATGAAATCAACCGTGCTCGTTATGACTTTTACCAAGAAAAAGGACGACAACCAACAATTAACGAAGTAGCTCAAAAACTACATGTTCCTTATGAAGAAATATATGAACTTATTAATGTTTCTAACGGAATCTCTAGTTTAGAGAATGCTGATGTAGAAGAAAGTTTAGAAGATTCTGTTTCTAACTCTTACAACCCTTTTGATATTAACGATATTGATGAAGAAAGAGATAACAACGAAAAGAACAAAGCTTTAGATGAATTTGCTAAAACATTAAAACCAGTTCAACAAAAAATCTTAAAACTATTAAGACAAGGAGAAAAACAAAACGATATTTGTGATATCGTTAAAGAAGGTACAACTCCTGATAAAGTAAGAACAGTATTAAGTAAAGTTAAAAAATGAGCAGAAGACTGAAAGAAAACTAATGAAGGAAGTAAAAAAGCAGGAAAAGAAGTTGCTGAAAAGATTTTAAAAGAAGAAGATAAACAACACGAATTAGAAGATGCTAAACTTCCAAAATTCAAAGATGTTCACCAAACTGTAACTACTGTTAAACCTGTTACTGCTAAGAAAGTTGCTGTTTCAAAAGCTAAGAAAATTGCTGTTGCTAAAAAACCAGTTGTTGCTAAACCAAAAAAAGTTTCTGCTCCCAAAGCTAAAGCTCCTGTAAAAAAAACAGTAGTTGTAAAAAAATCACCAGTTAAAGTTGCTGCTAAAAAACCAGTTGTTGCTAAACCAAAAAAAGCTGTAGCTAAAAAGTAATATGAAACAATACTTAGAACTCCTTCAACATGTTCTAGATGTAGGTAAACAAAGGCCTAATAGAACAGGTATCGACACTATTTCTACATTTGGTTACCAAAACCGTTATGATATTAGCGAATCTTTCCCTTTATTAACAACTAAACGCGTTGGTTTTAAAACAATCCTTCGAGAACTACTTTGATTTTGTAGAGGTGAAACTAATATTCGTAGTTTAGTAAAAGATAAATGTAATATCTGAAACGAATGACCTTATAAAGCTTATTCTTCTTCTCCAGAATTTAAAGGCGAAACTCAAGAAGAATTTATTAAAAAGATTATTAAAGATGCTGATTTTGCCGCTAAATGAGGAGAGCTAGGACCAGTTTACGGGAAACAATGAAGAAACTTTGGAGGAGTTGATCAATTGCAAGAAGCTATTGATACCATCAAAACTAATCCTGACAGCCGTAGAATCATCGTTTGTGCATGAAATCCTACTGAAATTAAAGAAATGGCTAAGAAAGGTTTACCACCTTGTCATTCTTTGTTCCAATTTTATGTCGATGTGGAAGAAAAAACTCTAAGCTGTGAACTTTACCAAAGAAGTGCTGATTCTTTTTTAGGTGTTCCTTTTAACATTGCTTCTTATGCTGCTTTAACTTATATGATTGCTGCTCTTACCGGTTTAAAACCCAAAGAGTTTATTCATACATTTGGTGATTTACATATTTATGTAAACCACTTAGAACAAGTAAAAACTCAACTTGCTCGAACACCAGGAAAATTACCAACTTTAAAAATAAAACGTGTTCCTGAAAAAATTGAAGATTTTACTGTTGATGATTTCGAACTTGAAGGTTACGAACCACAAGAAAGTATTAAAGGTGATGTAGCTGTTTAAGCAGCTTTAACATTAACACGATAAACTTCGCTTAAATCAAATTGTTTTACTAATCCAGCAGCTACTGCTTTTTGTACACGTAGTGACACATCATAAACATTCATAATATAGTTTAAAGGTTTAAAAACAACAATAATTTGTTTCTTCACTTCATCGACTTCTACTTCAACCTCAGTTTTAGCATCAACACCAGGAGTTTTTAAAGCAATGTTCTTGGCAATGTTTTTAGCAATATTGGGTTGGAAAATAAGAGAGTTTGAAGTAACCATATTTCCATTATATCCAACTATGTATATAATACATAAAAATGGATTTCAAAGTTGAACCAATAGATTTAATTCACGATAAATTTATCGAAAAAAATGAACATGATAGAGTATTGCGTTGTACTGTTTTTTGCCACGACGAAATCAATGTTGAAAAAATTGAAGCTGCAGTTAATTTATTAGTTAAAAAAGTGCCTATTTTAAATACCGTTCTTATCGATGATGGAAAAAAACTTTACTGACACGAAAGAAAAACTACTGAAGGAATATTTAAAGTATTTTCTAAGGTTACTTACTTCGATGCAGAGTATACAAGTGTTATTGATGAAACTACTGAACCACAGTTTAAAACATTAGTTATTGGTTCTACCATTTGTTTTCTTGTAAACAATATGTTAATGGATTTATATGGCTTTAAAAATCTGCTTTATTTATTTTTCGATCTATATAACAATGCTAATGGTAATGAAAACTACCACAGTTCTTACGAAGCTAATCATTCAAGAGATATAAAAGAATATTTGAAAACAGTTGATTACAAAAGTGGGAAGTTTAACTTACTAAAATTATGTAACAAAAATTTCAACTTAGTAAGACTACCCGATTCAGAATTGTTAGATGATAAAGCTTTTACTTTAACTCATCAAATTCAAATTAACGAATTTGAATATGATAAACTAGAAGAAATTTGTCAAGCTACTAACCATACTATTACTAATGTTATTTTTGCAGCTTACCACCGAGCTGTAGCTAATGTTTGTAAAATAAATGATACTCACATCAACATTGCTAGATTCTTTGATGGTAGAGAGTTTTCTAAAGTAAACAACTATATCTCTCTTTCTAATATCCATACTATTTTACCTTATTCTCTTTACTTTGATGAAGACGATACTTTCGAACAAACATTAGAAAAAATTACTAAAACAGATAATTTGATTAGAAAGAATCATTTAGTTGAAAAAAAGATTAGTTGTAATCCTAAAAAACTTTATAAAGACACTGAATATTTCCAATATTGTAATATTGGACCATTAAGTGTTTATGCTTTTGATATGCATGATAACTCTATTAAAAACGTTGTTTTCACTACTGCTTGTCGTGAACATCCTAATTTAGCTATCGCTAGTTCTATTTTCGATCGTAAGATTTCTCTAACCGCAATGAACAACTGTACTTTATCAAACCATAAATTTATCATGTATTTCTTGGAATGAATGGTTTATGAAATAAAAACATTCATTTTCAACCACGATAAAAACTTTTTTGTCAACCCTGAAACTTCTATTTACGCTGAAGATAGTTATAACAGCAACGAGTACGAAGATAGCATATTAGATGCTAACAAAATGTTTGAAAACATTCAAGTTATAAAAAATACTAATGAAGTTGAAAAAGATTTTAAAGAAGCTGAAGAAAAACTTGAAAAAAGAATAGAAGAAAAGAAAGAAGCACTTGAACAAAAAGCTGAAGAAAAATCAGAAAAGAAAGCTAAAAAAGTAACTAAAAAAGAAGATGCTAATAGTATTTCCGAAGAAACTAAAAGTCTTATTGAAAAATTTTCTAAAGTTGCTAACAAAACACCTGATGAAATTCAAATTATTGACAACAACACAGTTCGTTATTTAAACACTATTAATGGTAAAAGTGTATGACAAAAAAGAAGTATTAAAGAATTAGAAAAATACATTGCTTACAAAGAAAATAAATAATGAAATACTTCGATACACATTGTCATACTAACCTAGAGCCTCTATTAGCAAATGCTGATAGCGTTATTAAAGAATGTCAAGAAAGCCAAATCATTTTAAATGTAGTGGGAGCTGATTTAGAAAGTTCGGTAATCGCTGTAGAACAAGCTAACCAATATGATTATGTTTATGCTACGATTGGTATCCATCCTACAGAGATTAAACAAGATTTTGATTATGAAAGTGTGTTTAAACAATTTGATGAATTATTATCAGACAATAATAAACATATTATTGGGATAGGAGAAACTGGTTTTGATTTTCATTACCCAGGTTATTTAAAAGAGTTGCAAGAGGCTTTTTTTATTCGTCATATCGAAATAGCTAAAAAACACCGCCTTCCATTAGTTGTACACACCAGAGATGCTACAGATGATACTATCCGTGTATTAAAAGAAAATGCTCAGGGTTTAAAAGTAATTATCCATTGTTTTGACGGGGACACTAATGATGTAGTTAAATTTAATGAACTAGGAGTTTATTATGGAATCGGAGGAAAAATTACTCATAAAAAAAGTGGTTATTTAGTAGAAGCACTTAAATTAATTCCACATGATAAATTACTAATTGAAACTGATGCTCCTTGACTAAGCCCAGAAAATAAAAGAAGAGAAATTAATACACCAAAAAATGTAATTGATGTGCAAGAGTTTATTAACAAAACATTAGGGACAGATTTAACTTCTCAAGTTTTTGAAAACTCAATAAAACTTTTTGGGATTAACAAAGAAAATTAAAAAGTTCGTATATTGTTTGTTCGTTTAATTCTTCTGCTCTTGTAGTCGGAGATAAATTGTTTTTAATTAAAAAATCTAAAACTTTTTGTTTTGGATAAGAGTTTTGTAAATTATTAACAATCGTTTTTCTTTTTGATAAAAAACATAATCTGACAAATTTGTCATATTTTTCATCATATTCGTTTCCGTTCTTGGTTAAAGAAATAACTATTGAATCGATTTCTGGAACTGGAAGAAAATTATTTTTCGATACAGTAATTAGTTTTTTTATTGTTGTATAACGATTGAGGAATACGGTGAAATTATTGTATAAAGATGTTTTGGGTACAGCTAACATTCTTTCTACCATTTCTTTTTGCAACATACAATAAAAAGTTTGAGGAATTTGTGATTTGATAAATTGAATAATTACCAACGAACTAATTGAGTAGGGGAGATTAGAAACAATGATTGGTTTTTTATATTTTTTCGAAATTTCATCAAAATTAATTTTTAACACATCATTGTTAATTAATTGGACATAATCTAACCCTTTATATCTAATAGATATAAATTCAAACAATCTTTTATCTAATTCAATAAGTACTGTTGGAATTTGTTTTTCTACCAAAAAGTCGGTTATTGCTCCAGTACCTGGTCCAACCTCAATTATTAAATCTACACCTTCAAAATTAATCTTTTCAACTATTTCTTTACAAACATTTTTGTTTATCAAGAAATTTTGTCCCATTTTTTTTGAAGCAACAAATTTAGTTCTACTTACAAAACTACTCGTCGTGTCTGTATTGTCGCCAAATCCCATAGTAATATTATAAAACAGAATTTAATTCTGAGTGGTTTTTTTTTAACATTGTAAAATAGATATCGGAAGATCACACGTCTGAAATACAGTCACTTGAAGCAAACTCGTA
>JAITFH010000069.1 GCA_031281465.1 Mycoplasmataceae bacterium
TCCTCAGTACACTAATTTGGCTAGTTTTTCTTATCCACGCGGAGTAGATGCGTCCCAAGTCTCATTTAAAAGTGGACAAACGGGTCCTGTAATCAACGAACTTAATCCGATTGTAAAGATAGTCGGTTGAGATGAAGGTTTGGAATCACTAGGTTTAGTGGTTGGTAAACGTGAAGGAGCTGCACTTGAATTGGATTTATGTAACTGTTATTTCCCTAATCTACAAAGATTAGATGTTCACTCCTCTGCTTTTGACACTATAAAATTTTCCCAACTTTCTAATTATTCGCCTTTGCTATGACAGTGAGGGACTTATGGACAAGGAAAATACTTCGACACTTCATTTTATACTGATGGACAAGGAATATTTGCATCTTGAACATCTAATAACGTGTTTTCTGGAATAACTAATTTCTATATAGCTGATGTGGTAAATGCACCAATTTTTCTTTCTAATATAAGACTTTTTTACAAAAATTATGACTATCCAGGGTGTTATAACCGAATTGACATTACTAAACACATTTATTTACCGTTGGGTTCAAATATAAAATTTTATGCAGCTCAAGCTGGAGATGATTGTACTACTATGTCACTTCCTCCTTTAAGCAACAGTGTTTATTGAGGTAATAAATTCGAATACCACTACACCTACAACTAATTTTATAATACTTATCAATCATACATAAAATGAATAAAGTAGAATTTTTTGAATTAGTAAAAAGTTTTTTTCCTCAAACATCGGAAACTTTCTTTGAGCAAGTAGAAAAATATAAAGTTTTTCTACAAGAACAAAACAAAATAACTAATTTAACTAGGTTAGCAAGTGAAGAAAAAATATATGGTGATTATTTCTTTGATTCAATTATTCCTTACAAAGAATTTGATTTTGGTAAAAGTTCGGTTTTAGATATTGGTTCAGGAAGTGGAATCCCTGGTGTGCTTTTAAAACTTTTATTCCCACAAATCACACTTACCATTATTGAATCAAATAACAAAAAAGTTGACTTTCTTAACAAACTAAAAAAAGTCTTAAATATTGAATACGATGTGAAATGTAAAAGAGCGGAAGAAATCACAGCTAACGAAAGTGAAAAATTTGATATTGCCACCTCAAGAGCTGTAGCAAGGTTAGATGTTTTAATAGAAATCTCTACCCCTTATTTAAAGGTTGGTGGAATTTTAATTGAACCAAAATCTTTAAATGGAGATTTTGAACTTTCTTGTGCAAAAAATATTATTAATGTTTTAGATGTTAAACTAATTAATGAAAAAAAATTCATTTCTCCTACTCAACACCAAGAAGATGTTTTTTATTTTAAAAAAACTAAAAAAACTCCTGTGGGGTATCCAAGAAAGTGAAAGGACATAATTAAAAATGTGAAAGAACATTAATGTTATTGGTGGAAACGAGAATGCTGTCGTACACCTTTTAAAAGTTATTAATTATTGTTGTCATGATGAAAATAAAAAAATTTTATTAATTGATTTAAAAAAAACATTTACGATAGAAAAAAACATTAAAAAAACTCTAGTAGAAGGTGCGGAGTTTTACTCTATCGACACAATGTTAATTATTTGTGTTGCTAAAAAAATAACAAAGAAGCTGAGCAAAAAATTTAAATTATTTGATTATGTAGTCTTTTTTGATGTTTCTTCGTTTATCCCTGAAACAACTAATAATCTTTGGATAGTTGAAGATACGCAAAAAATAATTGAACTAGGAGCAGACAAATATTTAGCTAATTTATTTCACATTTTACAAAAATATAAACAAATAACTCCGACTAAATTAGAAAATTTCATCTTGTACAATTTTTTAAATAATCAAATAGAATCAATCAGAGCTAAAACAGCTATTGCTGAAGCGATTAATCTACCGATAAGAATTATTAATAATGTTCCAGAAAAACCTGTTTTCGATAGTAAAAATGTTTTTTTATCATCGATTTTCAGCAATTCGAGTAAAGAAATTACTGAGTATAAAAAGAACGAAACAATGATTAAAGAAGCTATGAAAAACATCCAAGAATAAATAAAAATTTATAATATAAAGTATGGTAGCTTTATACGCAATCTTACTTTCTTTACTTTTTGTAATTATTGGTTATTCGTTTGGTTCGATTTTATTTGCTCCGCTTGTAGGAAAGAAATTTTTAAACATTGATATTCGTAGTAGTGGTAGTAAAAATCCAGGTTCTACTAATCTAACAAGAGTTAGTAAATCTAAAAAATGAGGAATTTTAACAACATGTTTGGATTGTTTAAAAGGTTATGTAGCAATCGTACTTTGTACCCTAATTTATTTTTTAATTAATAGATATGCTTTTTTAGGAACAATGGATTTTGCTTACATTGTTTACTTAGCTGGGTTTTTCGCAATTGTTGGACATTGTTACCCTATCCAATACTTTTGTGCATTAGCAAAATACAAAACCATAAACGAACAAGTAAAAGAAAAAAGTGGAGGAAAAGGAGTAGCAGCTACAGGAGGACTTGCTTTCGCTTTTAATCCTTGATTAGGTTTTTTATGTATTCTTACGTGATTAATTGTTTTAAAAATTACTAAATATGTTTCAATAAGTTCGATGATAGGAACTTTTTGTATGGCATTATTTGTCCTAATCCCAGGAATACATAATTTGACTTATATTTACCAATGAGCTTC
>JAITFH010000061.1 GCA_031281465.1 Mycoplasmataceae bacterium
AATAAGTAAAGAAGATTCAAACTAACTAAATATGTCCTATAAAGCACTAAAAACGTTAGTCTTAGCTATATAATACAGAAAGCAACCAAGGGGTGGGAACTTTGAGGTTAATTTCAGGCAAGTGCTTAAATTATAAATTTTTTTATTTTTATATTTTTTTGGTATATAATAAGCATAGCTTACCCCTCCCGACAAGGAGAAAAGCTATAATTCATTAGTTTGAATTGATAGTGCAGTACATGCTATACACGAAGTTAGAGCTTAGATAAAAGAGCCATGATAGAAATATCAGAATCTAGTGATACGAGGAGTTTTAAATAGAAACGTGGTGTTGTAAACGGAACTCATCTAAAGCCATGGCTTTGGGGTGAGAACTCCTGTAAGCATCAAGAACCAATCTTAGTCGGTGGGTCCTTTTCATTTGTTTTGAAAATGGTTTGTTTGAACTTATAAAATTAAAGAATATTCCTAAATTATTTCGATAGTTTTTTACGAATGGAAAACGATACGGCGCAAATAATAAACACCAAGAGTTTTACAAATTGTTCTTGTACAAAGGTAGTTTATAGTTAGTTTAAAACAATACTATACGACTCTGAATTAAAAATGTAGTTATTCGGTGCAGTCATTTCGATTAGGACATCATTTCCGGCAGTTGGGTAGGCATGTGCACTATGGAATGTAGCATCAAATGTGTATATGTAAGCTTCATTAACACCGCTATATCAATAATCTAAATTTGTAATCGTTGAATAACCACCGATATAATTGATTTTAACTGTTATATCAATAGTCGCTAATTCTGTAATTTCTAGTTTCGAATAAAATAGTAAATGAACCACTCATGATGAGTTCACATGCGAACCAGAAAAATCATAAGGTGAGATATAACTAGCCACGTAAGTTTTACATTCTCCTTCATTACTAACTATATAGTCATCAGATTCAATGACCAATTCAATTTGGTCGCTGTTTGCGAAGGCAGTAGCAGAAGTAGCTATACATGTGTAGTGATACAATTGCTCGATGTGGGTTTGAGTTAATCCTGAAACCACTATATCATCATGTGCAGTTGTTAAATCCGATATTTTTATCTGATTATTTGTTAGCGTATCTAGTTCTATGGTTGAATCAAACGCGACACTAAGAACATTTAGAACTTCATCGGTTTGTATTGCACTAAAACCACTAATTGTTGTTCTTGCAGCGATATCTTGGTAAAGTAAAACATTAACGGTATTAGTTATTAAATAATTTTGTTTTGTTACAGATAAAGTGACTGAAATTCCATTTGTTCATGTTCCTAAAATTGTAATTAAATAAACACTAGGAGATTCACCTTCAGTTACACCTTCGATTGTTAAGTTTAAAACATCAGTAGAAGTACTATCTGTTTTTGCAATACTAATATTACTTTCAGCTAATTCACCCAAAGGTTTTGCCGAAGTAAGTGTTAGTGTATTTGTTGTTATTTTTTTATTTTTACCGTTAGCGGATAAAGAAGAAAGTGCTGAAACTACACCGTAGATTGTTACGACATCATTATCCACATCTGGATTAATATGATATCCGTGTTTTTCAATACTAACAAAAATATTATCTCCGTTGTTTCACTCTCCATTAATCCCTACAATATAAGTAGGGATTTCTGCTGTAGTATCCACGGATAAATGAGAAACATAAACTTTCTTGTTAGAATCGGTAATGTTTGTTAAAGTAATATCTCTATCAGTAAGGCTGTTAATTATTACATTTGTTTCTATAGTTAATTCAGTTGTTAATTCATTTTCGCTACTTCCGTTTGCTTGAATAGAAACAACGTTAGCCTGAAGTGTCGAATCTTTGTAAATATGAACACTTTTATTTTCTAATATTTGATAATGATTAATTTCGCTTATTTGTATTTCATCTCCATTATTTCAGTTTCCTTCAATTGCTATTTCGTATTCGTAATGAGAAATACAAGTAATATTCTTTGCACTTACAATACGTTCTGGTTCTGTTACATTAGTGAATTCTATATCGTTCGCAATTAAACCAAACATCTCTCCAGAACTAAGAGAATCAGTTTCTAAAATTACTTTTGTAGTTGTTAAGTCGTCTGTATGACCATCAGCAGTTAAATAGTCTACATATACTTGAGAATGTGCATTAATATGTGTAGTTACCGAACTAAACTCATATCCAGTTTTGTTTATTGTTAATTCTACTTCGTCGTTGTCGTATCACAAACCAGAAACATCAACCGATCAGTCTAAACCAGTTTTATGAAGTATTGTCACAGAAATTTCTACTTCCGGAGTCGTGATATCAGTTACAACGATATCATACATAGTAACGGATTCAACAGCTTTTGAAACATTAAAAGATAAGTGAGAAGTTGCAGTTGTATGTGCACTGCCATCAGCGGTTAAATTAGAAAGTTCGATATTATTTGTAGGTTGATTATTATCCGACTCGCATGAAGTTAAGTACACAGTACTCCCTAAACCTGCCACACTCAAAATCGTCGCACTTCCAAACAAAGAGAAAAATAGTTTTAATTTCATTAACTATTAAATTATATTTTTAATAAACTTTTAATCGGTTTTGTGTGGTTGGCAAGGCATTTTGTCCTTATCTGTGGCACGAGACTTTGTCCCTCACTGGTATCGTTATTTAATACCAATATTACGAGGAAAACCCCAAACCAAATCATATTAATACTCAAAAAAATAAGTGAACCAATTATCAAATATTCTTATCTATATTAATATGTGGAAAACATAAAATTTTACACTACAAAAAATGAGTCCTAAAGCTCAAAACCCCAAAAACCATTATAATTCCACACAAACTAAATATATTAATATATTTATAAAAATTACATAAATAAAATCTTATAAACTTTTATAATAGCGCCGTTTATGAAGAAAAAAATATCCACAAAAAAATACAAATTAGCATTAGGCGTGTCGTTGTTGATAGCCGGAACAGCATCATCTATCATCGGAATTAACTACTTCCACACCAACCAATTTAAAGTTTCTGATTTTGGAAATTTTATGTGAAGCGATAAAACCACTGCGCAAGATGTTTTGGACGCGATTAATAGTGATGAACACTTGAAAGGTTACAAAGACGAATCATTAAGTTTTTTAAGAGCTAAAGTTTACACTTACGATTCTAAAGTTTTAGCATTGAGTAAAGAAAAAGCACAAACTGATGCTAATACACAAAGCGAAGCATACGAAAAAGAACTTAATGAAGCAATAAACAAATATTATGATAAAGATTATTTTGAAACTCAAAGAAAAGGTTTGGCTTCACCTTGCGCAAACATCTATGTAAAAATGTCAGACTTGAATAGCAAATATAGTATTGATCCAATCGATTATCATGAGTTTAAAGATATCTTACTTCCTCAAGCTAAAGAGAAGATTTTGAATAGTGCTTCTGTTTCTCAAAAACCACAACTAACTAGAAAATTTAATTTTTTAGAATCTCAAATGGAAGATAAAATTTTACACAAACATACGAACTCTTTTTATTTCAACGAGTTTTTAGCTTCTGTCTTAAATGACCAGGGTTTATCTGAAAAACAAAAATTAGAAAATGCTGGAAGTTATGCAGCAAAAATGATTTGTGAAAAATTACTTATTTTAAACAAAAATCCAGAAGTGGATTTTGTCAGTTTGTTAGCATCATATTCGGCTGACGGTAAAACTGGATACGAAGAAAAAAACATTTTAGATTCGAAAATTGTAAACAAACTATTTTTAGTAAAAAGAGATTTTTTAGGGAATGTTGATTTAGAAAATCCGAATTGGGGAGACAATCCAGAAAACCCAGGCGAAATTGGTGATATTGTCAATCAAGACTATCTCCCTTTAGACAAATATATCCCAATTATGGAAGAACTACCTTCATTCGAAGAGAATGAAATTATCCCGGGTTACACATTACATGCAAAAATAGTAAACATAGATGGAGATACTAATTCGGATGTAGCTAATGTAAAATTCGAAATAGGAATATCAATAACAGAAGATTTAAATAGTGATATTTATTGAATCCACAATGATGAAGAAGAAAAAGGATACATTGGGAATGAATACAAATTAAGAACATTCGAACAAAAGCTTAATTTCGTCAATAATAAATATGGTTTCAATAATTTGCAGTTAGAATACAAAAACAAAGAATTTAACGCAGTAAAAATTGGCAAAAGAACAACTATTAGTGATTTGTTGCAATATGCTGAAACTGATGAAAATGATCACTATTGTTTTAACGAACAAAATCCATATTTAGTTGATGCTGGTTCGTTAAAACTAGAAGGTATTGTTTCTCCACATCAATTAGTGAATGAACACAAAAATGAAAAAATTATGTTAGCTATTACCAAAGTCAATACTAACTTTATCAAAACAGGAACATTAGAAGAATTACTTTCTAACCAAGATTTAGTAAACGATAATTCCAACCCTTATCGTTTTAAAAATCTTATCCCGTATGTAGAAGCAAAATGAGTAATTGCTGATACGGTACCAGAACACGATAGTGCTACAAATATACAATATAAAATCGTTAAAGAGTATGAGTGAATAAATGCTCTTACTCATACTAAGATTCCAACTTTATCACTCTATTTCCCATATAGTACAGAGGACTTAGAATCATTACAAGAAGCTAACACTATAACAAAACTTATTCACGACTTTTACATACTAGGTTATGATGAAAATGGCAACGGAAGAAATATCGCTAAAGATATTCGAGAAAATATGCGAACAACAGCAGGGTTAGATGGAGCACTTGTTAGTTTACTAGTTATTTTTACTGCAGTAAGTGATTTAGCTTCTTGTCTTTCAATTATTGATATTTGATCAGCTGGAACAGCTATTGCTGGCTCTATCCTAGATACTTTCTTATCTTACAACGGATGTTTAACAGCTGCGGCTAAAATAGATATTTTACCTTCGCTTCAAGAAACAGTTGATTTGATAGAAAAATTTAAAGAATTAGTACCAAAAGATATTGCTAAAATTTATGCGGAGTTTTATATAAAACTAAATGACGAACTAATATCAGTTAAAGCGAAAATAGATATAGCGGCAGTAGCAAAAAATTTTATATTTGTCTTTGATGATTCTATGTTCAAATTCTTCGACTACGTTGGCGAATTAACCAAAAATGAAGACTTTATGAAAGAAGAAAAGAAATGAGCAAATTATTTTAGGAAAGATACGTTTTTGGCTAGAGATTTTCTAAGAGGACTTGTAGAAAAAACAGGGGTTGGTGACAAAGACACTTTTACTAACGGAACTAAAGCTTTTCTAGATTATCATAACCCAACAACAGTTTCTGCTTATAACACATTAGAAAAAGAAAATATTTCTAACATTGCCAGCGTTGAACAAGGAATAATTTACGAATTTAGATTACACCGAATTTACTTCAGTTATTACACTATACTAAACTTAACTTCGTGAATTTTTAGAAGATTACTAGGAATGCTTGGCATATATCTATTTGTAAGAGAAAATGTAGGACAAGTAGAAGGAGAAGCAGAAAGCGGTTCTGGCAGCTATAGCGAAGGCAGTAATTCTGGCACCAGCTCACCAAAAGCGGTAGAAGAAAATATTGTTCCAGCTGAACTGGAAGGAATAGAAACAACAACTGAAAAACAAGTAAACGTTAATGTTAAACTGAACATTACAAAAGTTCAAGGAAGGATAACTAAAGTTGCTGTTACTGAACAACATGTTAACTGAGTACCAGAACATCCTGAGTCTAGTGATTCAAGCCCTATCGATTCTGAAAATAGCAATTTTAGAGAACTTGACGATCTAGACAAGAATCCAATGGGAGAACAACAAGGACGATTAGAAGAAGGTAGGGAAAACATTACCAACCATGACGAAGCTAGAGAATTTGCTGCAAGAGAAAAAAGTGATATTAAAAAATTAGCACTTGTTGCTGCAATAATAGTTATTGTAGTTGCAGTCGTACAAATTTTAGTCGATAACTTAATTACTAATGTACCAGAAGATAAGGCAAAAATTATCCAAGAAATGCAAAACGAAATATAAAATTTAGGTTAATAAGTAGATTAGTTTTCAACTGAAACTAAATGTACAATTTCTTTAAGAAGTAATAAAGCTTTTTCCATTTGATTAATTGAACAGAACTCATATCTTCCGTGGAAGTTAAATCCACCTCCGCCTAAGTTTGGACAAATAATACCCATATACGTTAATTTAGAACCATCTGTTCCTCCACGAATTGGTTCTGTATAAGGTTCTAATCCTATATTTTTACAAGCTTGTTTAGGAATTTCAATTGTTTCCATTCGATCTTTAATTACATCACCCATATTGTAGTATTGATCTTTAATAGTAACTTTAGCTATTTCATAACCATATTTGGCATTAAGAGTTGCAGCCACTTGGGGGAATAATTCTTTTTGAGCATTAAACTTTTCTTTATCGTGGTTTCTTATGATGTAAGTACTTTTTGCGTATTCACAAGAACCATTAACACTTGTTAAATGGTTAAAACCTTCATAGTTCTCAGTAAATTGTGGTTGCATTTTTTTAGGTAGAAGAGCATGGAACTCGTAAAGTACTAATGAAGCATTAACCATTTTATTTTTAGCATAACCGGGATGAACACTTTTTCCAAAAATTTCTACTGTTGCGCTAGCAGCGTTAAATGTTTCATATTCGATACAAGATACATCACCACCATCCACGGTATAAGCAAAATCAGGTTTAAATTTGTTTAAATCAATGTGTAGAGTTCCATTACCAATTTCTTCATCAGGTGTGAAGCAGATATAGATGTTCACATGTGGAACTTTGGGGTTGGTAACATAGTAAGCACATAATTCCATTATTTCACTCACTCCAGCTTTATCATCAGCTCCTAGTAATGTATTTCCGTCTGTAACAATAATATCATCACCAATAACTTTTTTTAAACTTTCAAAAGTGTTGGTATCCATACTTCATTTTTCATTTAACTGAATCTTTTCTCCGTTATATTTTTCAATAATTCGTGGTTTAACGTTTTCATCACTTGCATCAGGAGATGTGTCAACGTGAGCAAGAAAACCAATGGATTTATCTGTTTTAAAGTTTGCAGGAAGAAAAGCATATACATAACCAAATTCACTTAATTCTACTTGAATATTTAACTGTGCTAATTCTTCTTTTAAAAGTTTTAGTAAATCTCATTGTTTTTCTGTACTTGGAGAAGTAGTAGAATTCTCATCTGATTGAGTGTCTATTTTTACATACTTTAAAAATCTTTCAACTAATTTAGACATACTTAAAATATTATATTTTTATAATATGACTTTGTCATGTAGAAAAAAACGAGAAGTACCGTAACAAGTTTTGGAGATGAATTAAGTTCGAATCATGAACTAGAAGTAGCAGGCACCGAAAAACAACCGAAAGATAGTAGAAACAACATTTCCAATAAAAAGAATTGCAATAAAAAACTGTTACTTTTGTGGGGTATATGCACCCCAAAAAATATTTTTTTCGTAGGTATGTAAACTATTGCTTTTGAAAGGCACAGTTACTAAAGATAAACGTACGATTATTCAACAAATGTGAAACAAAATATAATTTTGGTATGGTTAGAAAACCTAGGATTAATTTTTTAACTTTATCTATAGTGGGTTGCACACCGATTTTGTTTTTATCTAACTGTGACGGAACAAACAATTATCGCAATTCTTTTGTTATGAATTCTGTAGATGTAGCCGACGTATTTGATTTTCATAAATTTACACCAGAAAAGAATATGGCTTATATGTATTTAGGTGAAACCGAGGAAGAATGCTTACCTTTTCCAGTCGAAAATTGTACACCGATTTCTTTTCCAGTTTTAGTAAACTATGTAGCAGATTTCAACATTTGTTTTTTCGATGAATTAACTATTACTCATAACCTAGAGAAAAAAACCGCAAAAATTTCCTCAAAGCCCTCAACTTACCATTACAAACAAAATTCTTTTGTTATTGTGAATTATGAAGTAGCATAAACTTTATTAAGCTATTTTTACATACTTTAAAAATCTTTCTATTAAGTTACTCATAGTTAGGATTATATTCAGTGGTTGAAAATAGCTAAAAACCAGCTTAGTTCATTGCATAGGTTATAATTTCAAAAGATATGAAAAAGAAAGTAATAATTCCGTTGTTTTCAGCAGTTAGTTTGGCACTGGTAACGATCCCATCTCTCTCTCTCTAGGAATACTATCTTCTAAACAAAACACTACCACTTTAAACCAAATAGATTTATCTACAGTGTTTAATTTTCAAAAATTCACTCCTGGTGTTAATACGTTTTATGAAACTCTTGGAGAAAGCGAAACAGCTTGTAGAAAATTTGTTTCTGCACCTTTTCCAGCGACAGTTCTAGAACGATTAAAAGATTATGTTTTTGACACAACTAATTATTATTCTGAAGAGCTTGATATTTCAATAAGTCCTACCAACAATACAGTAACTATCAAACCATACGCTTCTTCTTTTCATTACGTCTTGAGTTCAAGTGTTACAGCGATTTTCGAAAAAGAGTATTATGATTTATCTACTTTACCACAATCCGGAACAAGAGTGATGATTGAATTTGAAGGCGAACCAACTGTTCAAGATATGGCTGTTGCATTAGCTGAATCAGGTTTCCCTCCTAATCAGTTGGAAATACCAGCCTTAGGAACACCAAAAGTAGTAAAGCTAAATGATTATGTTTATAAAGCAGAAATTGCTCCAAAAAGTAGTAGTGTAAGTTATGCTAATTCTTTTGTTGTAAACTTTATTAAAAAAGGTGTCACACTTTCAGATATTGTTAAACAAAAAGATTTGGGGGTTATAAAGAATGAAGATAATGTCGCAGGAGGAACTTTAACGAAAGATCAAATATTGGAAAAATTAAAACAATTTAATCCTTTAGCTGATGAAGAAATTTTGAGTACAATTAATGTTTCTGAACCAGTTAAGAAAGGAATTTCTCATACTTACACTTTAACATCTGGGGAAGAATGGATAACAGGAAACATTGAAGTTAATTGTGTTTCTGTTAAAAATGATTCTTTGTATTTGAAATTTAATTCTAATTCTCAATTTTATACAGGGATTCCTAATGCTGATGATGGAGGATGAAGAGATATATCAACTGGTATAGAATTTAATAGTTTACCTAGTAATCAGTTTTTTAACAGTCGAAAAATATATTACAATCCACATGGTACACAATCCTATGCGAAAAAACTCGCCATCGAATGAAACTATATAGATAACAGTAATACAGCAGTAACAGGTGTTGCTGGTTGAACTGAAAATGTTAGACAGGTTACTCTTATGCGTTCCGCAAGAGCACCCAATGTTCCTAATCAACTAGATTTGCGTTATTTATACGCACCTAATTTAGCTACATTAAATACTCACTCTTCACCATTTACTAAATATCTTTTTGCGAGTATCTTCCCAAAAATAGCACATTTTAATACAAAATATGAGAATAATTAGATTTAATTAGTAAATATATTTCTACCATCTTTTCTTTATGATATTGAGATAATCCAGGATGACTTC
>JAITFH010000043.1 GCA_031281465.1 Mycoplasmataceae bacterium
TTTAACTTTTACTGCAACTTTTTCATCATTTAATTTATCGTAGAAAAGTGCATAAGATTTAGCTAGATTGTATGGTACTAATTCTTTAAACTTTTCTACGATATCAATAGCATCTTCCATTGAACTCAAGACATCTACTTTAGCTGAAGAAGTCATCATTCCATTGTAAGCTAAAAAACCGTCAATCGCAGTAGAAACTATCGCTCCACCTACACCTAATACTCCAAACGATGTCATGAAAGAAATTACATCCGTTACTCCAGATGAAAGAGTTATAGCTATAGAAAGACCTAAATCTAATCCTGCGCTAAGTTCAGTACTTTTATAAATGTCGTTTGCAATATTTATTTTATTTCCTTTGTTGTCATAACTCAAAAGGTAAAGATCGTGGACAAATTTAGTAGTTGCATTAGCTTCTTGTAAAATAGCCAATTCTTCGTTTGAATAAGGAAAGTAAAGTGGAAGTGTATTTTTCTTTTCATGATTTACACTATTTGTTCAAGCAAAGTCTTTAACAATTTTATATTCATTAGAATTTGGAACACTATCAGCAACTACTCATTTAGCTTCTACGTAAGGAATAAGATTTTGGAAACGGTAGGGGTTAGTGAAATCATTAACTAAATTTTGATTATTTAATAATTCTTCCAATGTGCCAGATTTGTTGTAATTAGTATTAACACCAGTAACTGCTAACATTACTTTTTCATTTTTATGATTATCTTCTAATTGGTGTGGTTTAGCTATCCCTGGAATTTCTAAAGCATCTGTATCAACTAAGTAGGGATTTTGTTCGTTGAACAAATAATAATCATTATCTCCAACTGGCGCACCTTGTAATAAATCGGTAATAGTTGTTCTTTTGTTTATTTTAGTTGCATCAAAGTTTTCTTTTGAATATTCTAAATTCAAGTTTTTAGAATAAAAGAAGTTGTTAGCACAGTTGAATTTTTGTTCAAATGATGAAACTTTAAAATCTTGGAATAAATATCCTTCGTTTTTTTCACTTTCGTTTTCAGATTGGAATCAGAAAATATTACCGTCTAAACTTCCTGTTTTAGAAATACCTATTTGAAAACCTAGTTTTACTGTATCAGAATTACTTGCATAATCTAGATTACTAATTTTAGCATGTAAAGTGTAACCGGGAATGATTTCATTTTTTGCAAAACTAGCTAATCCATCAGTGTGAGGAATATATTCGTCTAAATGTAAATACTCTTGTGGTGGAACATCATTCTCTTTGTTTTCTGTTGTTGTTTGTTCGTTTGGTTTTAAAAAATCACTTTCCACCAAATAATCTCTTTTAGCTAAAAACAATTTATTCAAGTCGTCTTGGGACAAAATACTTTTCTCTGTATATCCAGTTTTTCCGTTTTTGGAATATGGTGCTAATAAACTTGCTACATCAATACTAGGGTTTTCGTCAACAATTAAACTTTTGTTAGTAATCATTTTTACAGTTTGAATCGCTGCAAGTTCTAAATCTTTATCGGCAGAATTTTCTTGAGTGTTAAAAGAAGAAACCAAAAATTTATTTAACTTGTATGCATTTAAATGCTTACCTAAAATTTTGCTCTTAGCTTGAGTTTCTAGAGTATTAAATTTTTGATTAAGTTCTGCTTGTTCTTTAACGCTAGCACCATTCAAAACTCTTTCTTTCATTTGGGGTAACAAAACTTTTTCGAATTGGTTGTAGTCGATGACTTCGATATTGTTTTTCTTGTTTAGTTCTAGCAGTTCTGAATAAACATTATTAAGTGGAGAAGTTAAACTGCTTTTTTGTCTTTCAAAATATTGTTTATCGTTATATTTATCAACAAAATTATTAAACTCTTTTTCATAAGCATTACAACGAAGAGCTGCTTCATTATTACTTTCTTCATTGCTCATTCCTAGAACCTTTACACAATATGTGTAAGTGCTATCTTTAAGATAATCTAATGACTCTTTTTTAAAGAAGTTGATACTTTCGTTTTCACTAACTGCTTCTATTACATCTTGTGCGGTAGTTTTAGAATTTCATTGAAACTCACCAAAATCAAAGCTTTTGAATTGTTTATTCTTAAAATAGTTGACACCGATTACCGATGAGGCGGTGATGCCTGCAGCTAATATACCTAAACCCGCAACTACTTTTATTTTTTTACTTAAAATTGACTTTTTCATACTATTTGTGTATAGTAAAGATTATATATGTATGTATGTATGGAATCTATCTAAAAATCTGTAGGTTGGGCTCTGAAAGCTAAATAAGCTAACTTTCACATTCCACACACTAAGTGCTTACAACAAGTTCTAAGTGTTGTTATCATAACTGTTTGTACTGTTCAAAAAAGTAAATGATGGTTCACTATTTTTCATTCCCAATGAAAAATAAAAGCACTCAAGAATTTAGGATATTATTAAAAAACTTAACTGGGGGACGATTCTTAAATCATGCCCTTTTATCTAAAAATCTAATAACAAAATATTTCTTTTTTTACAGAATGTTTTTATTAGGTGTTATATTGTCCTTGTAGCTTCATAACAACACCAACTTTATCTGCAGGGATTTGGTCAAGTGCTTCCGCTACTATAACTTGACACACTCCAGCTACTATTGCAATTGCTCCAGCAACGAAAGCTATCGTTTTCGTAGTTGGGTTCAAACTTGTCCTTTCAACATATTTCATACATTCTTCTTTATTACTAATATGACTGCTGTATGTTTCGACATTTTTTGCCATTTTTTCACCATCAACATTTTTCATATATTTTTCTCGATATGCAGTCATTTTTTCCAAAGTTGGATTGGGAGCATCACTTATTATTTCGTTATTCTCTACAAATTCTTCTGGCATTGTGGGTTTGTGACAAAATGGTTCTTCACTCCACATAAATGTTTCTTTTATATCCAAACTTCTAGTCAACATTAATCGAGTACCGATTGAAGTCATAATCTTAGCTCCCACGAAAGCTTGAGATACAAACAAACCAAACAAATTAAAGTATGAATAGTGAATTTTAAATGTATAAAGTAATGCTTCATCTACCGCACTAAGTTTGGCAGCTTGGTTTGATTCAAGAATGTTGTAAGTGCTAATCATATCTTCATTATGATAATTTAAAAATTCATTATCAAAATTAGTGTTTATACCGTTTTTGCTTAGTGTTTTTTCTTCATAAATCTTTGTGACTAAAGCTCTTACAAAGAATGTATCATTTTTAAAATACTCAGATCATGTTTTTTCTGATTTCATAAAGTCCTCTTCACTAGTCATCTCAACAACATAATCAAAGAATTTAAAAATACTTTCGTAAGATTC
>JAITFH010000007.1 GCA_031281465.1 Mycoplasmataceae bacterium
CTAGGTATAGAGAATAATCAGCTATGTCTTGATATTAAAACCAATGGCTTTCGGTTAGCCAGAACATACAGTAACTGAAAAACAGACGGAAGTGGTTCGGTAAATTATGGAAATGATGATGAAGGCAGCAAACGCCACGTTGTATCTAAATTTTATATTGCACCTTCTGCTACTCAATCCAACATCGACTTGGATGAAAGCCCTTTAGGAAAACAAAAATCAGAACCTAACAAAGAAATAAATAGTTTAAGTAAAAGATACAATAAATTTCCTTACAACAGAAAATACGAAAGTGCACCAAAGAATCCGAATGTGGAAGTTCCGGATGAAGAAAGTGGATTTGGCAATAAAAAAGTAATCAAGTTGTTTTATGGAAATAATACTGCAGCTTATTTTAATTACCTAGATTATTATGCCCCGTCAGGCTACGGTAATAGAAAAATTTACGGGCCATTTTATCAAAACACAGAATCAAAAAGATATTACAAATTTTATTATGATACGTTAGAAGTAAATTTTAACACTCCGGAATTTAGTTTAAGTTTCGATCTGTTAAAATCTTCGTTCACTAACAATAGCAGTTTAAAAGATTTGTTAAATAATCAAACAATTAGTAATTTGAAAATTTATACAAATAAACCGATTAAGTGGCAAATGTACAGCGATACATTACCAAGATATCAAACAAGCGCTGATTCTTCACAAGATTGATATAGTAAAGAGTTAGCTAACTCGGATGTTAATATGCACAACTTAAATAGCGCTGTTACTTACAATGGTACTTATAATTTAGCTCAAAATAAATGTGATTGAGATAATGCTGAATGGGGAGATATTGATAATCATTTGGTTATTACTTTAAAAAATACTTTATGAGAAAATTTAAAGTTAAGCAATACTGGAGATGTATTAAATGTAAAATTTGGAACAACAACAGATAATTTACAAAACTATGTCACATATAGTTTTAAAGTCCCTAGTGGAACTGCTTATCAAGAATACACAAGAGTTCCTGATTGAACAACCGGAAATGCTACAAATTTCTATGGAGATGGGTTGCAAATCGAAGAGAGCCACGCAGTTTTGGATCATACTAAATTAATTAGCAGAGATAACACTTTCACTCCTTTAGAAGAAATTGCGAAAGAAGGAGAAGAAATTGCTGAAGCAGATGAAAACAAAGTTTATAAAGCTAAAATGCATTTAGTTTTAAATGATTATTACTTAAAACAAAAACTATCTGGATACGACATTTACAAAAATCAAAAAAATATCAATATTAATGATTACCGGGTAAAAGTGGCAAACTGAACTTTGAAATTTGACAAGTTCATCATTGATAAAGATGTGGAAGTATGAAATATCTTAAGTAATGCTTTAAAAACTGGAAAACTAATAGATATTAACAAGAGTGATGTAATTGATTATCAAGTTCCTGGAACTAATAAAGTTTATTTTAAAACTGAAGATATGTTACAGTACGATATCAATTACTTCTTAGATAATTGTCAAGCTAAAAATTTGGTAGAATTTAAAAAAGAGATTGCTAATTCTACTTGTCCTTTTACTCATTACTTAGAATGAGAATATCCGAGTAAGAATTTATTAAATGAAATAGCTAGTGCTTTCCAACAAGAAAACCATCTAATTGTGAGTTATTCTTATAGCGAAAACTATAACTCAATGATTGTAGGAGATTCTACTTTGGTTGATGTAAATTGATTGGATTTTTTAAATAACGGTATTGTTTTAGAAACTCCTGGAAATATTACTGATAGCAACCCAGCTACATTAAGAATTAATCATATTGCTTCAACTAATAATTTTGATGCTTATGAAGCTTCTTCAAAAATCTTTGGAATGGTAAAAAATGTTAACGAAGCTAAAAATTCATTAGGTGTAAATTTCATAATTTACCAAAACCACGGAGTTTGATATGATCCAGATGATAAGACAGATCCAAACAATCCAGATTATGTTCCTGATAAAGGAGAAGAAGGTTCACCTATCTACACCACAGATCCTACAGATCCAAATAGTCCTGACTATCCTGGAAATAATCCTGGAAGTAGTGGCGAAGAAAATGGAGCTGGCGATAACGGAGTTGGTAATGGTGGAAGTGACGGAAGTAGCGAATCTGGGAACGGTAACTCTGGAAATAATAACACTGGATTAAATTCTGATAGCGCTAAAGCAGGTTTAGCTGTTGGGCTAGGCGTTTTATCAATTAGTGGAGTTGCAGCTGCCGCTATGATAAAAATTCATAAAAGGAGATACGCTAAGGCAGTAGCGAAAAAATAAGTATGGAAAGAGAAACAATGTGAATTACCGATGAGACACCACCTAGTGTTAAATTTCTTGAAACATTTATTAGCAACACTGTTTCGTCGTTGGCTCAATATGGAAAAACTAAACGATACTATATGGTTTATGGTTTTGTAAATAAAATCTCAGCAGAAGAAGAAATAACAATTGTATCTATAGAGTGTACGGATAAAATTAACAGGGTACTTAATAATCTTACTAGAATAAAAAAGTATTTCAGATTAAATTTCATCGGTAAGTTGGAAATATTTTTAAAGAATGTTAAATTTGATAGCCAACTTGCAAATTTACAAATTAATCAGTTAGTAGGGTTTCACGGTTGAATTTATAAAAACAGAATGCGATGCGAAGAAATGGAAATTTTTGAAGAAAAGGGGGAAGAGTAGGATGGGCAAAGATGTGATAAATAAATTTAAAAGAATAAAAATTGACAATGCAACATATGATAAAATTGTCGAATTTTCTAAAAAACATAATAAAAAAATAAATGAAACATTGAGAGAATCTTTTGAATTTTATTCACAAAACAAACTCTACGAAGAATTTGCAAAATCTCCTGCAAATGAATTAATGGATGAATATTTTGAATTTAACAAAGAAAATTTAAAAGCTATGCAAAAACTTGTTGAAGATTTTCAAAAACAAAATATAGCTAAATTTAATGAATTGCTAGAATTTATAGAAAAATTAAACGAACAAGTAAAATTTCAAAATGGTTATATTAAAGATATAAGTGGTTTTTTATTAGAGAAATTTCCTGATAAAGGAGAAGAAGAATAAATGTTTAATTGAATAGGAGATATATTAAATGCTATATTTTCAAATATGTTATATGGCTGTTTTGTTCTAGGTCCACTTTACATTCTAAATACAATTTATTGAGTTTTTAACTGAATGTCTACAGCTGATTTGGGAAGTATGATTTTAGGTAATAATGGAAATTCCCTAGAATGGAATGTTAATAGTCCGGTGTTTACTTGAATGTTTAGAATAGTTCTTTTTTCAACTCTTGGATGTGCGTTATTATTATCGATTGCAGTCCTTACATCTGTTGCAAAACACGAACAAGTTAAATGGGGAGCAAAAATAAAATGAGTATTAATAGTTTTTACAAGTATTATCATTTTTCCGTTGGGATTTGTATTGTTAAATGGGATAGTTAAAAGTTTAGCAACTATTATCATAGGTGGCGAAGAAACTTGATTTTTGTATGAACCACAAGTTACACAATTTATTGACGATGTAAGTAAAGGAATTGATAAATTAGCTAAATTAACTGGAATGAAGGATATCCCAGTAGTAGATATAGATAGTGATATTCACGAATTATCATATGAAAACATCTTTAGTTTAATGAATCAAAGTTTAGCACAAATAGCTAGTGTAGCATCGTTACACGGATTGACAAATATTCAAAACGAAGCTAATGATTTGATGAAGACGGTAGGAGAATTAAATGATTATTTTAGTGGTGGGAATAATTCATTATTTAATCAAGATTTGCAAGGAATACAAAGCATTTTAGGTTCTGATAATTGAACTTATGATGGAGATAAATTAAGAAGTAAAGAAATAGTTTATGAAGAGTTGCAGCCATATCTAGATAGGGTTGATGGTGCTAAAGCTAGTTGAACAACAATAATTAATGGATTTACCAAAATTGGTAAAGAAATTAATATCCCCACATTCAGAGAAATGGATAAAGCTGCATTGTGGATAGGTACTGTTGAATTTCAATTTAATATAAACAAAGATTTAATCCCTACTTTTTCTTCCACAACCAATTTCAAATCCCTAAATGCATTTTTACTGGGAGTAAATTTAAAAGATGATGCAGGAAATTCTATGCATAGTTTATGAAATTTAATTTGTACTGCTCCCGCTAATACAAAATGAGAATATGAAGGTGCGGAGTTCGAATACGTTGCAGCTTATGACTATACAACTGGAAATGATTATTCATTAGTAAGTTTAAACGATATTTGTTCTTATTCAAATTCAGTAGTGAGAACTTCTTTTTCGTTAGTAATACAAATTTATCAAATGATTACTGAAAGAACGGATACAAACTGAACTATAAATCGTGGAGCTGAAGTTAAAATATCAGGAACAATTATTGGATTTGTTAGTATTGTAATGGTTGGATGAATTCTTCTTTTGTTTCTTTTATTTTCTGTTAGAAGAATTTCTGAAGTATTAATTTGTTTTTGTTGACTTACGATTGCTGCAATGATTGGAATTGTGGATGAAGGGCAAAATTTTAATACAATAAGAAGAGTTACAATTGCAAAAATGTTCACATCAGTCATTATTTATATGGCTTTTCAAATGTCAATAAGTATTACTGCGATAGTTAGTAAAACATTGACTATTCCTGGAGATATAGGTAACGCTTTTGGTAAAATAGCTGTAACGGTAGGATGTTTATTGGGCGGGTATGGAATAGCTAATTGAATCGGTGTACAATATGGAGATACAAATGGCTTAGGAGAAACGATGAGAGATTTAGGTGTAATTAAAGGTGGAACTATGACGGGAATGGCAGCAGGTGGAATGGCAATGAAATTAGGAGCAAGCGGTGCGAGTGGTGTTAATAAACTAAGTGGTGGTAAAATCGGTGATGTAGCTTCTGCTGGGGTTAATAAACTTCACGATGTAACTGGAAATAGGTTAAGAAGCGGAGAGTGAAAATCTAATGCAAAACTTGCTAATGTGCAGAATGCTGCAGCATCGCAAGGAATTGGAAGCTTTACTTCCCAAGTAGATAAAAATGGCAAAGTATTTGAAAGCTTCCAATTAAATCCAGAATTAGCAAATGCTGGAAAATTGTACAAAAGTATGATGGGTTCGAAAGGCTACGATTACAAATCTGAACAGAAATTGGCAAAAGCTAATAAATTAGAAAAACAAGCTGTACAGTCACATTTAGGACATCAAGAATTTGCTAAACAAGAAAAGTTGAATAAACTTCAAGCTAAAGCAAATAAGGTTGTAGAGAAAAGGAGAAAAGAATAATGATACGAGAAACAACAGTACCTAATACAAATGCTGGAAGGGAGAGTGCACCAACTATTTGGGGTTGAATAACTTACATCGATTTGTTAGTAGCTTTGGTTTTTGATATTATTCCTGGAGCGATTGTTTTGATGATTGCAAAAGGTTTGTGATTAATATTGGTAGTTGCAGTAATGGTTTTATGATTCATACTTTTGACTATTCCTAAATTTGGCGGTACAAAATTGTACTATTGATTCTGGGATATGTTTTTGTGGCTTGGCACAACTAAAAAGTATAGCGGAAATAAAAAGGATAAATTTAATACCCAAACTACATTTAATGAAATTTTTGAAAACTATCAAGAAGGAGAAGAAGAAAATTTGCGTTGGGGTTTATTTACAAATAACAAAACAGGAGATAAAACTAAAAAACCTTACTTATTCTATGAAATTATTACAAGTGATATTAGTTTAATGACAGAACACGAAATTAATATGATTTTGGAAAAATATAGTTCATTATTCACTTTGACTGATGAAATTTCGTTCAGTCAAATAAAGGTTGATTGAAATTACAATTTTAACTCTAACATTGAATTTTTGGAAAACAATATTAAGAATTGAAAAGCACAAGGTAAAAAAGATAGTGATATTTTAATTCAAGGTGGAATTGATAAAATATTGGAATTACAAAATTTACAAGCTAGTACAAATGTATTGCAAAAAAGATATTTTTTAATCATTAGTGCAGAGAATTTGGAAAAAGCTTTACGTGGGTATGGCAACGTTGTTAACGAACTAATGGATGCAGGATTACATTTAAAAACTTGCAGCAAAGAATCTGTGGAAATTTGTTTGAAAAAACTAATTCCTACTTATGGAAATGACAATAGTATTAAATTTACTACTAAAGGATACGAAATTTTAAATACCACAACAAAAACAAAAACTTATTACCGAACAGTAATGGTTTCGGTATTACCAAAAATGGTTGGTAGCTTCTGGAATCAAGAACTTTTCAATATGGATAATGTGACTGTAAATATTCAATGTTTGAACATCACTGAAAAACAAAAAAATCGTTATGCAGATAAACTAGCTCAACTAACTGCAGAAAGAAAAGCAAGAACAATGACAGATAGAGCTGCAAAGAATGCTGAGATTGAAGCAATTATCGATTTAGCTAATGCAGTTGGAGCAGGTGGAGCAAAAATAAAGAGAATTAAATACTTTATCACTTATTCAGCAAATTCAATAGTTGAATTAAAAAAGTTGGAAAGAAAAATTTTAAATTGTGTGCATAAAACTAAAATGAAAGTAAGCTTATGCTGAATGAAACAGTGAGATGCTTATATGGCAAATATCCCTTTGTTTAATTTTTGAATGAGAAAGGAATCTAATATGTTTTTAACAGATATTACTTTGAGTTTAGCATATCCTTACACTTATTCGGATTACATTGATATAAAAGGAGATTATTATGGAAATATGGCAAATACAGGTAATCCAATAATGATTGATTTTACTAAAGTTAATCACGAAGTAAACAGCTGAAGTACGTTAGTAATTGGTAAAACGGGCGGTGGAAAATCTACTTGTACTAAACTCTTAGGTACTTGTTTTATTTTAAATCCAAGATACCGAAAGATATTCTTTGTTGATCCAGAAAATGAATATACAACGATGGTAAGAAATTATGACGGAGATGTGATTGATTGTTCTGGCCAGGTAAATTCTGGAAGAATTAATCCTTTCCATATTTATATGGCAGGAGATGAAGATGGAAATAGTGTAAATGATAGATATATGGCTTGACAACAACATTTTTATTTCTTAACAGACTTCTTTACAAATTTATTCAATAAAGAGCTAAATCAAGAAGAAATTTCTAAGTTGACGAACATTATCACACAAATTTACAAAGAACACAATATTACCAGTAATACTGATTACCAAAAGCTAAATCCAGAAGATTTTCCTACATTTACTGATGTAGCAAACTATCTGGATAGGTTGTTAAAAGGACAAATTAAAAGTCCATTAGCTAATAATGTAGCTTTGTTAGAAAAGTTATTTGCACCGATTAGTATGTATGCCAAAGAAAGCGAAATTTGTCCAGGCAACTTTGCTAATCTTTGAGATGGGCCAAGTAATATTAAGGTTGATAATAGAATAATTAGTTTTAACTTGCAGAAGCTATTAGCTAGTTCTGTACCTAATAATATTAAATCTGCGCAGATGCAATTATTATTAAGATTTGTAGAAGATTTATGTATTGCTAATAAAAAATACAACGAGAATTTAGGAATTTACAATGACGACGATAAATGTTTACATACCGTTATCTTCTGTGACGAGTTTCATTTATTAGCAGATAAAAACTTTACTAAACCTATTCAATGGTTCTACCATTTCGTAAAACGAATTAGAAAGTATAAAGGTAAACTAATTCCGATTACTCAAAATATTAAGGATTTAACAGCTAGTCCAGACATTATTCAGTACACATCAGGAATCGTTAACTCTTGTCAATTTATGTTTACCTTCCATTTAAATGCAATGGATATTGATGATTTAGATAAATTATTTGTAGCTATTGGTGGTTTGAAAGATGAAGAGAAAATATTCTTAAAAGGTAAAACAAAAGGAGAATGTATCTTTGGTATTGGTAATGATACAAGAATTAAAATGAGATTTGACTATCACGATGGATTAACAAAAGATTTGATTGAAAGAGATATGTCTGGTTTTAAAAAGGAATTAGTATTAAGGGAACAGGAAGGAGAAAATAACTAATGAAAAAAGAAGAAATAAAGAAACTGGTTAAACAGCCTAGAGCAATAAAAACTCAAGTGTTTTATGTGAGAATTAATGATAAATATGGTAAGATATTGGTAAAACTGGCAAAAGAAAACAATGTATCTGCTGCAATGATTATTAGGAGAATAGTAGAAGCAAAGTTAAAGGAAAAATAGAAACCCCCATCTTTTCTAAAAAATTTATATAATAAAAGTATGGGTATAACAACAAGGTTATATCTTAATGGGGCGCAGGTCCCGGTTACAACGGTAATGAATTATATAAATTGAAAGAGCTATAAGTGACGTACTTTTTGAATACACGATAGCGAACTTGGAAAAAATTTTTCCGGAATTGAACTGAAAGGAAAAAGAAAAATAATGATTTATTCTGCGAGTCGAGAATTGTCAGGAAAACTTTTGTACTTTGAAATGTCTAGTCATGCTGAAATCGGTAGTCCTGGCACATCTGTAAAAGTAGCAGAATGAATCGATAAAACAACTGGTAAGAAAAAAGAAAGTTGAGTTTTGACAAATAGGATAGGTTTGATAAAGAACGGAGATATTTTAAATCTCGTCGAGTCTACAACTATCGAAAACGAATATAAAAATGTAATTACAAAAAAATTCGACAGCGTATTTAGTACATTACTTTTAGATGAAGTTTTGAAATTAAGGGAAGAAAACAAATCACTGGAAGAAACTCAAAATTTAAATCGTGCTATTGCTAAAAAAGTAATAGAAGAAAAGAGAACAAAAGAAAAAATAATCAACGAAGTTTGTAATATTAAAAATCTGGATGAATTAGTTAAGTTACAAGAAAAACTAAAAAATGAATTAGCAGAAAAGAAACAGGAAGAAAAAAAGAAAGATAATGAAGAAGAGCAAGAAAATGAGTTTAATTTAAAATAACTTATTTACGGTTGTAATTCAATACAAAGTTATATACACTTTTAAATAAGCAATTATATAAAGTGTTGTTTAAAGTATTAAATAATATATTG